>CALLBD010000065.1 GCA_938001915.1 uncultured Caulobacterales bacterium
GCCTCTCGTGCGCTCTTAGCTATGGGCTGGCGCTCGAGTTTCGTGTAGGAGCGTGTTTCATTTTAAGAAAATAGTCTGACCGACATGTCTCTCCTCCCTTTCGAAGACCGCAATTTCGACTTTAAAACGATTTATAATTTCCGTGATTTCGGAGGGTATGAGGCGGTGGATGGCCGGTCTGTAAAATCGGGTCGCCTCTTTCGCTCGGCACATTTGGCAAATTTAAGTGACGGAGATCATGTCGCTATTGGCGGCTTGGGCGTTGATGTGATCATCGACCTGCGCCATGCGCCCGAACGCAAGAGACAGCCTTCCCGCTTGCCGCTGCCAAAACCGCATCTACTTGAATATCCCGATGCGCCTCATGCTAAAAGTGCAAAAGTGGCCCCGCATGAGGCTTTTCTAGAGCATGAATTATTCTCGGCTAAAGATGCGCATCGTTATATGATGGGCTCATACACAGCGCGTCCCAAAGATGCGGGTTTTCAAAAAATTGCCGCACAGAGTTTGCGTTTTATGGCAGCGTCTGACTCACATGACGCTGCGGGCGTTCTGATTCATTGCGCCGCGGGTAAAGACCGAACCGGGACTTTATGTGCGCTTATCCTCTCCCTACTGGGTGTGTCTCAGGAAGATATTATGGCCGATTATATGATGACGTTGGAGGCCGTTAACCTTGATGAAATTATCGCGCCCGCTGCCGCTCTTTTTACAGAAAGATATGGCCGCAACATTGACGCGGAGTCCATTTGGCCCATGTTTGGCGTTATGCCAGAATTTCTTCAAGCCGCTTTGGAGGGCATGATCGATGAAACGGGCTCTGTAGAGACTTATCTATATAACGAAATAGGTGTCACGCCAGAAGAGGTGAGCCGCATAAGAGATAGATATTTAGCGCGTTAATTAGGGTAAGCTTTAGCCAGAGGAAGAGCAGCTAACTGTCGAAAAACTTGAGGCGCTGCAATTCACAACACTGCCGGGGCCATTATGAATTTGAACCGCGTCCGAGCGCCGAGGCTTTAAAAGAAATGTCTCTTGCAGCTTAACTGTTGAGTCGAAAAACCGAAACTCGAGCGGTGTATAATTATATCGCACCCGCGTCACGACAACGCCCGAATTTACGTTTAACAAGCGATCATCAAGGACCGAGGCATCGAAAGGCTGAAGGTCTCCGGCGGAGCTGTTTAAACGGATGCGGCCTTGAGATTGGGGAGGTTGGCCTGCGGCGGGGATAACAAAACTCTCGATATCCATGGAGACTTGATTGACATCGTCGACGCCCATCACGCGCACGGCAGCGGCTAGGATTTCTTCAATATCCGCACCCATGATTTCGGGTTGTTGCGTTGCCAAATCTCCAGCAACATTTGTTCCGTGAGAAATACGGCGATCGACGCTGATGGCTGATGCGATTTCGGCAAGGCCAAAATACATCCCAATCAT
This sequence comes from uncultured Caulobacterales bacterium, assembly GCA_938001915.1. GTDB lineage: Bacteria > Pseudomonadota > Alphaproteobacteria > Caulobacterales > Maricaulaceae > Litorimonas. Next base: position 1,444 of record CALLBD010000065.1, read on the forward strand.
AATGGGCGCAATGATTGCAAACTCAATGGCGGCAATGCCGTCTTCATCATCGCGGAAACGCGACGCAAATTTTCCAAGTGGCAGGCGGGATGCTGTCGCGCTCAAAACCGATTTTAAAGAAGATGTGAAAGACATATTTTTCATGACGGTGTTCCATCTGCAATTTGGTTGCGCGTATCGGCGCCGCAGGTTCCATTCTCCGGGAAGGGCTCATTTCGGAAAGCTGTCGTCGCCACAATTCTGCGCGAACCCGACCCTGGAGGATTATCAAGACGGGTTAGAATCGGCGGTAAGGCCAGCCGGTAATAAAGAACGGAGCGCACCACCATTGTATCGCCAGAGGCATTCGTGTTGAAGACACCATTTGGCGTTTGAGGAATCGCCTCGTCGCCCGTTTTCGTATCGTCTCTTTCTTCAATTGGCGGAATCTCGGGCAGGGCGATGGTTTTAAAACTGTCGCCTTCGACAACGTCAATACGGACATTTTTCCAACAATTGCCTAATCCGCTCATGTTACTACAGACGAGGGCTTTAAATTGATCTGCGCCGCCGCAAGCTTGGAAATTACCCACGCGGATAATGCGGCCTGCATCTGATGTCGCTTGGACAAGTGCGGAATTAATGAAAAAGACAACGGCCAGTTCCATAATCCCAAATAAGAGCGCGAAGAAGGGCAGCGCAACGAATGCGAATTCAATTGCTGTGGCCCCGTCCTCGTTTTTTCTGAAACGTCTCGCAAAACGCAAGGCACGTCGTTCCGCGCGTTGCATGATATGCTCTGAAAAAAATGCCATGGTTCCCACTCCAAAAAGCGATTTACCAATGTGGCGCCGCCCATTGAAAGGGCAAGCGATCAAAAGGTCTGACATGTAGTCTAGGGCGGGGGCGTTAATAATTGGCCAAAGAAAAAGGTTAACACGCGGTTAATTTTCACCGACCATTAAACTCAGAAGTTTTCTGATTCACCCGCTGCGTTTAATCCGCCCGCGACAGATGAAAACCTGTCTTCTGGAGCTGGTGTGGACTGAGGCGGCGCGGCATTAAACGCGGGCATAGACTCTAATGGTTGCTCACTGGACGTATTTTGAGAGATAAATGAACTCGTATCGCCCAAGACAGGGGAGGGGCCGCAATAGGGGATACATGAATAAGTTTCGCGTTCCGTGCCATTATAGAGCCGAACTCCATTGCGCGGCAGCGTATTGACGACCTGTAAATCGGCATTCATCATCATATTGCCCATAGCATCCAGAATGATGAGGTTCGTTTCTCCATATCCCCGGCCGATTACAAAAATGAGGTCGCTGGATTGGACTGTGACATCTGCAATCTTCGGATTTCCAACAATAATGGAGGCGGCAGCCCCGGGGAGTCGCACGATTTCTGTTTTGTTCAACTCAACTGTATAGCTTTGAGCACTTCCAGCATGAGCGGGTGCGGATAGACAAGCGGCCAGACCGCTAAGACCGATAAAGAGGGGCAAAGATTTCAAAAAACGCATGTTCGCAGGCTCCACGAGGGATGAATTGACGTAAAGCCTAAAACAATGTGGTGAATGAAGCGTTTACATTTTGCGTTGCGGCGCAAGATTTTGTCCCGCACGCAAACCCGCCCCTGTGTTGCCTATATAATGTATAGATGATCGGCTTGCGCGCCGAATATGAACTGAACCTATATAGCGTCGTTTTTTACGCAAAATTTACCTTGTCTTTCAACGCGGCGGTAATCCTCATCGCTTATACCCGTCTTCATCAGGGATGTCCCTGAACGAGGGATATCCTCTCTGAAACTAACGCATACGTGGGAGTACTGTTATGCAAAATCTATTTACACGCTTCATTGAAGACGAGTCTGGTGCAACGGCTATCGAATATGGTCTTATCGCAGCGCTTATCGCTGTTGGCATGATCGTTGGTGCACAAGCTGTTGGCACAAAGGTCAACGCTAAGTTCACTGATATCGGCACTAAGCTTGATTCAGCTTCAACAAATGGCGCAATCCAGTAGTCATACTTTGACTGAATAACGGGTGGCCACCGCATCTGCGGTGGCCACTTCATTTTATACCTTACGTCAAATGCCGACGTAATATGTGTAGAATGTCAGGCCGCGCACCTAATTTTACATTGTGAGGGTAACATGACGTCTAAATCTGTTTTCGAAAAGTTCCTGAGCGATGAGTCCGGCGCAACGGCCATTGAATATGGTTTGATAGCCGCCTTGATTGGCGTAGGTATTATTGGTGGTGCCGTTAAATTTTCTGGCTCTCTAAACGGGATGTTTACGAGCGTAGACAGCGACCTCGTTGAAGCTTTTGGCTCCGATGGGCCGATTCAATAGCCTCTAATACATCTCGATTTAAAGCCCCGTAATAACGAGATATTAAGCCTCTTAGGATAGTGTCCAGCAAAAATGGTGGACCTCTGAAATGCTATTACCCGCGTTACTTTTTTTCTTATTCGCAACGCCGCAATTGATGGCCGCATTGAATGATGCGAATGCGATGAAAATCCCCAACCGAATTCCTCTAATTGTTCTGGCCGCCTTTTTTGTCATGGTACCATTTACTTGGGTCAGCCTTCCAGTGTTTTTTGAACATCTGACCGTTGGTCTGACTTTATTCGCTGTTGGATTTGCGATGTTTGCCTTTGGCTGGATGGGCGGCGGCGATTCTAAACTTCTCGCTGCAACGGCTTTTTGGTTTACTTGGCCGGATGTCTTTGCCTACATGATTTATACTGCCCTCTTTGGCGGCGCTTTAACGCTCTTTATTATGCTCGGCCGCTCATATATTCCTGTTAAAGTGATTACGAGCCAATGGGCGCAAACCATGTTTAAAGATGAAACGAAGATTCCTTATGGTCTAGCTCTGGCCGCTGGTGCGATTGCAACTCTGCCGTCGAGCCAGATGTTTAAGGCGGCTTTAGGCCTGTAAAACGCCTATTTTACGCAGTTTTGGCCCAAAGAACCCGCCCGCAAATATGCGCGCGCGTTAACCGAAAAATGGCCATTCAAAGCCTCCGCCACGCAAAACCCTACCTATGGTAGCTTAAATTCTGCAACGACTATTCAAATAGCTGATTTTTCTCTCAGCGTTAACCCTTTCCAAACTCCTCGGTGTCTATCCATTAACCATGCCTTAGTACGCGTGAGTCTAAAGCTTTGCGACGGTGACTGATTTGGTGAGGAGATATGGAAACTAGAAAGATAATCATTTTGGGCGTGATGGCCGCGATGGGCATTGGTGTGTTTTTCGCCATGCAGAATCTAGCTACGCCCGCACCCGCACCTGTTCAAACAGCCGCACCCGCGGTACAAGTCCAAGAGGTCGAATATGTCCCGGTTCTGGCTATTGATGTTGACTTGACCACAGGTCAACGAATCTCAGAAGATATGTTGACGACGATTAAATGGCCTGCCGAGGCTCTAACGCCAAATCTGATTAATGTGGACGAGCAACCGGACGCAGAAGCGGAATTCATCAATGCCATTGCCCGTCAAAATCTGGTGCAAGGCGAGACATTAACACCTGCAAAAGTTATCAAATCGGGCGATGGCGGCGTCTTGTCCGCGCTTTTAAGTCCCGGTATGCGCGCTGTCACAACTCGAATCAGCGTCGATACGGCCGCAGGCGGCTTCATTCAGCCGGGTGACCGCGTTGACATTATTATGCGTGAAAATTTCACCGTCCGCAGAAACAACTCACGGACAGAACAGCAGACTTCGACTCAACGCAATAATTTGTTCCTCGCGCAAACGCTTTTTGAAAATGTCAAAGTCATGGCAATTGACCAGACATTTACGACTAACCCAGATAGTGGTGCCGCAATTCCTGGATCTACAGCCACATTTGAGCTGTCACAGTCCGACGCCGAACTTTTACAAGAGGCAGAGGGCTATGGTGATTTGTATCTCACACTTCGCGGTGTAACGGGATCTGGTTCCAAGGGCCGCAGCTCAGCTGTCATTGCCCGTCAAGAAGCTGACCCTGCACCATCTACGCTTACGCTCTACCGAAACGGTGAGCCGACATCTGTCGCTTTGCGACAAAGAAATTAGGGCGGAAATCCAATGAAACTTTTGACACCCCGCCAAATTCGTAAAACGACAACCGCCGCTCTCGCGGTTCTAGGTTCGCTCGGGCTCCTCCACGCGTCTGGAGAAGCCGGCACACGGTCATATTCACAGATTCAAAATACTGTGACGACGGTTAATATTCAGGAGCCCGGTAAAGGCGTGAATAATAGGTCCATCGTTCTACCATTTTCGAAATCGACAGTTATTGAACTGCCTGAAAATGTTATGGATGTGATCGTTTCCAATCCAGATATCGTCGAGTCCGTCCTACACACGTCTCGGCGCACCATGTTGATCGGTAAGAATCCGGGCCAAACAAACGTTTATTTTTACAGCCATGACGGCCGAGAACTGTTAAATGTTGATATCCGTGTCGAGCGCGACATTGGCGGATTACAGGCTTTGGTTGCCAAAAATGCCCCGAACAGCAATGTCGATGTCCAAGTTTTCAACTCAAATATCCTTTTAACAGGGGCGGTGCCAAATGCGGCGGCCGCTGATACGGTAGAAAAGTTGGCCCGCATGTGGCTCGGCGAAGGCCAAGGGGAAATTGTCAATCTGCTGGCTATCGAAGGCAAAGACCAGGTTATGTTGAAGGTTCGCATTGTTGAAATGCAACGCTCCGTTACAAAACAAATGGGCTTTGATTTGAGCGCGATTGGCGACCTTGGCGGCAGCACCGTTTCCCTTATTAATAGCGTAGGTCCAACATTATCAACAGGTTTCAGAGCAAGCGGCACCTTTAATAATACAGGTGGTGGTGATTTAAGCACGCTCGGCGGGGCGCTCAGCGCGCTTGAGTCGGTAGGCTTAGTTAGAACGCTTGCAGAGCCTACGCTTACGGCAATTTCTGGCGAAACAGCTGACTTCTTGGCAGGGGGTGAAATTCCTGTTTTCTCCGGCTCTTCCGTCGATCAAACTGGCCGCTTACTCCGGTCCTTTGAATTTAGACCTTTCGGTGTCGCGCTCGGATTTACGCCCGTTGTCCTTTCGGAGGGCTTGATTTCCTTATCTATCAGCACCGAAGTATCAGAACCGACTACGGAAAACGCCTTCATTGCGGAAAATGGTGAAAGCGTTTTAGGTATGCGTGTTAGAAAAGCGAATACAGTCGTTGAAATGCCTGCTGGCGGCAGCCTCGTAATTGCTGGGCTTATTCGTGAAGAAGCGCGCTCCACTATTGACGGCGTACCTGGCGTAAAAGATGTTCCGGGCCTTGGCGCATTATTCCGCGGCCGGGATAGTCAAACTACCCAAACAGAAGTTGTTATCATGGTGACGCCATATTTGGTCGAACCAACACATCCAGATAAATTGCAAACTCCCCTAGATGGATTTCAGGCAGCTAACGATGCCGATAGCCTATTATTGGGGCGTTTGAACAAAGTTTATAATCCAAATGGTCAAGGCAAAATCTCAGCGAGTGCGCTTTCTGGACCTTTTGGGCATGTGGTTGATTGAGAAAAGGCAAAAGACAATGAAAAATTCTATTCTTACTGCCTGCGTTTTAATGACGGGATTGGGATTGGCGGCCTGTGCGACGCCCGTCGAAACGCTTGCTCCATCGCATCTGCGTAACCCAATTAATGTAGCCGAATCTATTGAACGTTTAGAGCTGTATACACGGCCGAATGGTTTGGAATTATCTGCGCGAGACAAACTTGCTGTTGCCCAATTTTTAGATGGGTATGCCAAATCAGGGGACGGCGCATTATATATTAATCGGCCCGCTAATTCTGTGTCGGGCCTAGGCACGCAGCAAGCTGAAGCTGTTATTCGCGGTCTAATGACGCAAGGGGGTTTAAACCCGAATGCCGTGCAAACCGGACAATATGCATCCAGACCGGGGGCGCCTGCCCCCGTGGTTGTCTCTTACCGAACACTACGGGCGATTCCTCAAGATTGCGGTGGCGTGGGGGACTTAGCCCATACTTACGCAAATCAAACTCATGGAAGTTTCGGGTGTTTTCAATCCGCCAATATTGCTGCGATGATTGCTGATCCGCGTCAGTTGCTAGAACCTTACGCAACGGGACAGCCAAATGCACAGCGCAGACAAGTGATTTATGATGCCTATATCCAAGGGTCGGAGACGGCCGCCCAAAGACCGACAAACCAAGATGTTGGCCAAAACTAATTAGAACCCGACGCGTACCTGACCTGAACTAAAGACGATGCTATGACACAAATGACACAGCCGCAGCCACACCAAAACGCGCCGATGCAGACGCGCCCTGTCCCCGTTCCAGCGAGCCCCGTGCCGCACAGGCCGGTGCCGCAGCCGATTCCACAGGGGGCCGCGCCCCTGCCGCAAGGTCATTTTCCGCACCCGCATATGCAGCCTGCGCCCCAGCCTCCGCAGGGTCACATGCCTCAAGGCCAGTTTCCACACCCCCAAATGCCTCCGCAAGCCCCTATGCCAGGTCATCCTGGTATGGGACATGCGCCCGCCATGGGGCAGCGATATGCACCGCTGGAGGAGGAGAACCGCGATAAAGGTGAAAAACCGCTGCCGTCTATATCTGTTCAAGCTTTTTGTGACCGCCAAGAAACAGCGCATTGCATCAATGAAACAACGCGCGACTGGCGCATGAAGCGGACAAATGTAAAAATTTACATGGGCGGTCTTCCGGCTGCAATCGAGTTTTATCGCAAAGAAAATACGCCCTCTCTCATCATTATTGAGAGCGGAATGCGCGGGGATGAGCTTTTCAATCAGCTCGAGCAGTTAGCCAGTGTCTGTGATGAGGGCACCAAAGTTGTCATGATTGGCGCGGCGAATGATATTCGCCTGTATCGTCAATTAATGGACCAAGGGGTCTCCGACTATTTGGTCCCGCCCTTACATCCTCTGCACGTTATCCGCGCGTTGGGCGAACTATATGCTGATCCCGATCAGCCCTTTATCGGGCGCGTTGCGGCCTTTTTCGGCGCAAAAGGCGGCGTAGGCTCGTCCTCACTTGCACATAATACAGCGTGGGTTCTGTCTGAAACTCTCATGCAAGAGACAGCGCTCATTGATTTGGATGCAAGTTGGGGCACGACAGGTCTAGATTTTTCATATGATAATATGTCCGGTCTTGAGGAAGCTTTGGGTGAACCCGACCGTTTGGACGAAACGCTAATGGACCGGATTATGATCCGCCACACAGAGAAGCTTTCTATTTTGCCAACGTCCGGATCGCTAAATACGAAACCCGTAATGGAGTCGGCGAGTTATGAAGCCGTTGTAAATGCGGTGAGAGGTATCTCTCCTTTATCTATCTTGGATTTGCCGCATTATTGGACGGATTGGACGACCAATGTACTGACCTCTGTTGACGATGTCGTCATTACTTCTACGCCTGATTTGGCAGGGATGCGAAACACCAAAAACCTCATCGAATTTTTGAAGACCCAGCGTCCAAATGATCCTGATCCAATTCTAATTCTAAATTGTGTTGGCATGTCGTCTAAAACTGAAATCACCGTCAAGGATTTTGGCGCAATGGTTGGCCACGACCCTGATATTGTTATCGGTTGGGATCCAGACAGTCACTTCCAAGCGACCAATGAAGGCAAGATGCTGTCAGATATTAAAACGGCCGCTTCCACGGTTGAAGGCTTGGCCTATTTGGCAAATCGTTTGCGGACAGGCTCTTTTAATGCTCGCGGTAAAGCTGACGTCGCGCCGACCAAAAAGGGCTTACTCTCTATTGGCGGCGGAAAGTCTGACAAGCCAAAGGCCGATGGTAAATCCATGTTCTCTTTCCTAAAGAAGGATAAAGGCTAGATGTTTGGTAAGCGTTCAGAAGCAACAGCCGTCAAGACACAGACTGCGCCAAAGTCGCCTGTAAAAGAGGAAGCTAAATCCTCTCTCGACGCGCCATTGCATAGCTCAACACCGGCGCCGCGCTCGCGGTCTGACGAGCCGAGTGAAGAGTATTACGAGACTAAGGCGACAATTTTTAACGCCTTGTTTGAGACAATAGACGTGTCCGCTTTGGCGGGTATGCAGTCTGATAAGGCCCGGGAAGAAATCCGCACTATTGTTGATGAGATTATCGCCATTCGTAACGTTCGCCTGTCTGTGGCTGAGCAAAATCAGCTTATCACGGAAATATGTGACGATATTCTAGGCTACGGCCCTCTAGAGCCCCTGCTGGCCCGAGACGATATTGCCGATATTATGGTCAATGGCGCTAAACATGTCTTCATCGAAACCAGTGGTAAGATGATTAAGACCAATATTCGGTTCCGCGATAATACACAGTTGATGAATATTTGTCAGCGGATCGTGAGCCAAGTTGGCCGCCGTGTGGATGAGGCCTCACCAATCTGTGACGCGCGTCTTTTAGATGGTTCTCGGGTTAACGTTATTGCGCCGCCGCTTTCCATTGACGGTCCAGCTCTGACAATTCGAAAATTTAAAAAGGATAAGCTACGCCTTGCCGATCTTGTCAATTTCAAGTCTATTTCGCCAGCCGGTGCCCGGGTGCTGCAAATCATTGGTGCGTGCCAGTGTAACATTGTTATCTCTGGCGGTACGGGTTCTGGTAAAACGACTCTGCTGAATGCCCTAACGGGGTTCATTCATCCTGATGAGCGCATTATTACCTGCGAAGACGCGGCTGAATTACAGCTCCAACAACCCCATGTTGTCCGTCTTGAAACGCGTCCTCCAAATCTGGAAGGCAAGGGTAAAATTACAATGGCGGACCTGGTTAAAAACTGTCTGCGGATGCGGCCTGAACGTATTATTGTGGGTGAGGTACGGGGACCCGAAGCCTTCGACCTTCTACAGGCTATGAATACGGGCCATGATGGGTCAATGGGAACGCTCCATGCAAACTCGCCGCGTGAAGCCCTCTCGCGTTTGGAGTCCATGATTACTATGGGCGGGTTCTCCCTCCCGGCGAAAACAATTCGGGAAATGATTGTTGGCTCAGTTGATGTAATTGTGCAGGCGACGCGCCTCCGTGATGGCTCGCGCCGCATTACAAATATTACTGAAGTTATCGGGATGGAAGGCGACGTCATCGTAACCCAAGATTTGATAGTCTATGAAATGGACGGCGAAGACGCGGATGGGAATATCATTGGGGAACATAAATCCACCGGTATTGCGCGTCCAGCTTTCTGGGATCGGGCTCGCTATTTCAATTTGGAAAAAGACCTTGCTGAGGCGTTGGATGAGGCGGGGTCCTAGATGGAGTCGCAAACCATACTCGGGTTATGTGCGGCGGGCCTTGTTGTCTGTACCGGCCTATTATTCATGGGGGACAAATCTTCCAGCGAGAGTAAGCGCGTGCGGGATCTTGCCGGCAAGAAATCACTTGGTTCAAACCTGAAAGACAGACTGAAGGTCGAAGACTCAGGAAACCGCCGAAAGCAAATTGAAGAAACGCTTGGAAAAATAGAAGAACGTCAAAAGTCGAAAAAGAAAAAAGCTAAGACGATTGAGTCACGTCTCATGCAGGCCGATTGGTCTATGAAGCCTCAGAACTTTATTTTGATTTCAGTTGTTCTTGCCGTCGTTTTTGGCGCTTTGCCCTTCGTTTTGGGTTTGCCGCTTAAGGCTTGCCTGGCTTTGGCCTTCATCATGGGATTTGGTCTGCCGCGGTTTATTTTGAATAGCGCGATCAATCGCCGCCAAAGAAAGTTCACCGCTCATTTTGCTGATGCCATGGACATTATTGTTCGCGGCGTCAGAACGGGTTTACCCTTGGGCGATTGCCTTAAAATTATTGCGCATGAAAGCCCTGATCCTTTGGGCGCTGAATTCCGCCGTGTCGTCGAGGGCGAGAGCCTGGGTATACCCATCGAAGTATGTCTGGAACAGATGTATGAGCGCATGCCGATTTCTGAGGTTAATTTCTTCGCCACTGTTTTGAATATTCAAAAGACAACGGGTGGTAATTTGGGTGAAGCACTCGCAAATCTCTCTAATGTTTTGCGCGGGCGTAAAATCCTACGTGAAAAAATTAAAGCGCTTTCTGCCGAAGCAAAAGTATCCGCGATGATTATTGGATCTTTGCCTATCATTGTTATGCTTCTCGTCACAGTTGCTAGTCCAGATTATATGGACGGATTGTATAAGACGACAACCGGTCAAAGAAATATGATGATTGGCGCCGGCATGATGGTCATGGGGACTCTTATGATGCGTAAAATGATCAATTTCAAATTCTAGGGAGGCAGAAGAACACGTCATGAGTCCAGAATCCGTCGCCCTTTTCCGTAGTGCTGGTTCCATCGTTATCGCGGTGCTGTTCATTGCGTCTTTTTGGATTGTCGTTGTCCCAATGTTGGAGGGCGATAAGAAGAAAAAACGTATGGAGTCTGTTGCTTCTGCCCGAGAGGGTATGCGTCAGTCACGTTTAGACTCGCTACAAAACGAAGCGCGTTTGCGGGCAGACGGCAAAGGTGTTGCGAAAAATCTGGTGGATCGTTTCAGCTTGGAGAAACTCCTCGAGGCGTCCGATCTGAAAGATAAAATGGCCCAAGCGGGTCTGCGTGGGCAGAAGCCAGTATATTTTTTCTATATGGCGCGCTTAGTTTTGCCGCTCGCGATGTTGGTCTTCGGCCTAATTGTATTCGTTATTTTGAATATCCCCGGATGGGACTTCACTCAGCGCATCGCGGCGACGTTAGGCTTGGTTGCCTTTGGGTATTATTTACCTGGCCTTATTGTCAAAAATATTGCGAATAAGCGCTTGGCCTCAATTATGCCAGTCTTTCCAGATGCATTGGACTTGCTCCTGATTTGTGTAGAGTCGGGCATGTCTGTCGAGCTTGCCTTTGCTCGAGTGGCTAATGAAATGGGTGATGCGTCTGTTGAGCTTGCCGAAGAATTCTCGCTTACAACGGCTGAACTCTCTTATTTGACGTCCCGCCGCCTCGCTTATGAAAATCTTGCGCGCAGAAATAATCACCCCGGCATTCGTGCGGTTGCGACCGCGCTTGTGCAAGCCGAGCGTTACGGTACGCCGCTTGGCGATACATTGCGGACAATGGCAAATGAAAATCGCCAATTACGTGTCATGCAAGCCGAGAAGAAAGCTGCTGCTCTACCTGCGAAGCTGACCGTTCCGATGATCCTGTTCTTCCTACCCGTTTTGTTCATCGTTATTCTGACGCCAGCGGCGCTAAAGTTAACCACCGCCTTTTAGAGGTTTAGGTCTTTTAGACGCTAAAGGCCTGACGCTTGATGATTAGCAATCTGACCGCCAAATATGATCTCAAGCGTCTCGCCCCAAAAAAGAAATCACAAAAAAGCCGCTGTCCCAGACTCTATAGGGAACGCGGCAATTTTTATAAATATTTGTAGGGCCTTCGAAAGACACCTTATGGCATGAAAGCCCTTAGCGGCGCCGTCTATTGGGTTCGCGCCGCTCTTGCGGTTGGCTCCGCGCGCGGCTTGCCTGGGCGCTAAAGCCTTGAGGATATCCACCGGGTTGATAGCCCGCTGGAGCTGCTACGGCTGGCTGGGCGGCTGGCGGGGCGCCTGCGGGTTGCGCATAGGCCTGAGGCGCATAGGCCTTAGCGGCGGGCGCTTGTTGAACTGCGGCTTGTCCGCCGCGCTGTGCGGCGACTGCTCTAACCGCGTCTGAAGCCGTCTTGAATTGCTGTCCACCTGGAGCGCTTGTATGTAGGCGCGCTTGAGGCTGATAGCCTTGCGGCTGAGGCGCGGAAAGACTCGCTTGAGTTTGCGCCTCAACAGTTGGCGTATGCGCAGGGCGAGCTGTTGGTAATTGGCTGCGGGGCCGTGAATAATTGGCGAGGCTCTGTGCCTCAGATGTTTTCCCTTGAAGCTCTAGAACCAAAATGAGATTTTGTTTCACATTGTCTGACGCATTGGGCAGATTGACCGCACGGCGCAGCCATCCTTCTGCCGTGGCGGGATCTCCGGATAGCGCATGGCTCAAACCGATATTGGCCATAACATTGGGATCATTAGGCGTAATCCGCAGGGCGCGATCATAGTGCTGCCGCGCTTCGGTATAGCGCTCTTGCTGATCAAGCGCTGCGCCTTTTAAAGACCATAGCCGTCCATATTGCGGGGTTCTCGCAAGCCCTTCATTCAGAATCGGTATGGCATCAACAGAGCGTTCGGAGGCAATGAGCGCCGCTGCATATTCCGCCATGAGATAGGGGTCACGCGGATAGAGCGCCCGCGTTTGTTGTGTGATTTCCACAGCGCGCACCGGATTGCCCAAGCGGCGAACCGCAGAGGAGAGTTTGAGAGCAGCTTCCAGATCACTTGGATTGAGATGATGTTCATTTGACCAGAAAGCGGCCTGCGCGAATAGTTCTTGCGTTTCTATGGCTTCGCGCATTTGACGTGTCGCAGGTAAAAACTTGTCGACGGCCAAGTCGGACTTAATTTGCGTCTCTTGTTGCGTCATGGGCGGCGCAACCGAACAGCCGGATACAAAGAAAACGGTGCCTGCGAAGAGAAGCGGTAAGAGGTGAAGACGATGTGTCATATCTGTTCGGCCTTTCAGCGGGTATATCCGGTTCACGGTCTAGACTGAGACATTTGCGGATTTCGTTAACAAATGTGAACGAAGAGGGTTAACGTCGCGTTTACAAACCCTTAGTGATTCAGGTCACAGGATTAAAATTTTGTAGGAAAACTCATGTCTGACGCCACATCACAGTCTTTTATCCGTCGCCAAGACCTGCCCAGCGCAGTTGTGCCCGTGATTTTAGATATTATCGGCAGTAGCCATTGGGACCGATATGCCAAATCTCTAACAGAAGCCCAGCGCGTTTTTGTTGGCGAGCGCCGATTCACGGCGGAGGCCGGACAAAGGTTACGGCTTCCGGAAGCTAATGGGCGGGTGAAGCGTGTTCTGTTCGGGATAGGCGAGGAAGACACGGGCGCTGAAATGCGTTTGGGGAGTCTGGGTGCTAGTTTGCCGCGAGGCTATTATCGCTTCGGTCATGTACCCGCCGAATTTGATCTTCGTTTAGCCGCTATAGCTTGGGGTATGGGGGCGTATAAATTTGATCGCTATCTCTCGGAAAAATCCGAGCCCCCCAGCCTAGTGTTAGATGACGCCGCGAGCGAGACTGAAATTATCTCCAGCGTTGCGGCGACGACGCTGTGCCGCGATCTGATTAACACACCTGCCAGCGATATGGGTCCCGCCGCGCTTGAGCAAGCCGCGCAAGATTTGGCCAAGACTTTCGGGGCTGAGGTTTCTTCTGTTGTAGGTGAGGATTTGCTAACGCAAAATTTCCCGATGATACATGCTGTGGGCCGCGCCGCGCATGAAGCGCCGCGCCTTGTGGAAATTGAATGGGGCGACCGCTCGCATCCGCGTTTGGCCATAATTGGAAAAGGTATCACATTTGATACGGGCGGCGTAAATATGAAATCGGCATCGGGAGCCCGGCTGATGAAAAAAGATATGGGCGGTGCAGCGCATGCCTTAGCCTTATCGCATATGATTATGGCCAATGATTTGCCTATTCGCCTGCATTGTCTCCTCGCCATTGCGGAAAATGCGGTCTCTGCCAATGCGTATCGCCCAGGTGATATTTTACAGACCCGCCTCGGTATCACTGTAGAGATTGATAATACGGATGCCGAGGGCCGGCTGGTTATGGGGGATGCCTTGACCAAAGCGGCAGAAGACACGCCCGATTTCATCATTGACTTTGCAACGCTGACCGGCGCGGCGCGGGTTGCCCTTGGTCCGCATCTGCCGCCTATGTTCTGCAACCGGAGCGCGCCCGTGGAGACCGTCGTGCGCCACGGTATGGCGCAGCAGGACCCTGTCTGGAATATGCCGCTTTGGCAGCCTTATAACGCGATGCTCAGCTCACCCATTGCGACCTTAAAAAATGCGGGCGGCGGTTTTGCGGGCTCTGTCACAGCGGCGCTTTTCCTTGAGCGGTTTGTGAAAAAGACCCCGTGGATGCATTTTGATACCTATGGCTGGAACCCTACCGCGCGGCCCGCTCATCCGAAGGGCGGGGATATGTACGGCGTTCGCGCCGTCTATGCCTGGCTGAAAGCGGGGGGTCTAAACGCGCGTTTGTCGGAATAGCCGTGAAGGCGGCAGGGCGACTAAACTATTGGATACACATCCTTTTGCAGTGATATTTGGCGCATAGGAAACTTTTGTAGGTCTTTCCTTGCGTTTTGTGGGGCGGCGTCAGCTTTGCGCATAAATAAATTTCACCCAAAATTTCCTTTTGTTTGAATCACTTGACTCTTTTTTTGCGGACTTGAGTTCTGCCGTCCCTTGACCGCAGAATCCTGACTATGCGATTCACTGATTCGTAAGATCAATTCAGGTCGCTATCTGGGGAGTGCCGCGCCAATGTCTGCAACGAAATCTGCTTTTGCACCTCGCCTTGTAGCTGTGACGGACACGCCGAAAATAGCGCATCCCAAGGTTAAAAAAATCCAATCCGATCGAGTCTCGCGCAAAGAGAGTCTCGCTTTTTGGTACCGCGTGACATTGGCGACAGTTCGGTCTGATGCGCCAGATTTATCCTCGCGCCAGCTCGCCATGTTGATGACAATTTACTTAGAAGACGGGCTGCATACGGTTCGCTCTTTGGCCAAACATTTGGACGTCACAAAGGCCGCCATTAGCCGCGCCACAGATAGTCTCTGTAAACTCGGCTATATTGAGCGCAAACCTGATCATAGAGATAAACGTTCTGTGGTTTTAGCGCGCACGCCTGCGGGGATACATTTCCTCTCGGAATTTGCAGATATAATCCAGACCGAGCGCCGTTAGTCGCGCCGTGACAGTCGATAGCCGAACGCATTTAGAGCGCGGCACGAAAACCCAACCCTATTTTGTCAAAGTCCCAAGCGCAGATTTGCGCAATGGCGCGTCCATGGGCACGCAAGCGTTATTCGGTCAGAGATTTGACGTCTTTGAAACACGTGGCGATTTTTGTCATGGTGCGCTGCGATCTATCCTGCCGAGCTCTGAGCGAATTGACTATGTTGGTGAGCTTCCGCTCTCTGCTGTGTCTGAAGGTAAGATGTTGGCCACCCACCGTGTTTCGGCACTCACGGCGGCGCTTTTTCAAGAGCTCGATATAAAGTCACCCCTTATCAGACATTTGCCGCGAAATGCCTGTGTCGAAGGGGAGGTGCATGATGGATTTTTGAAATTAGCGCAGGGCGGCTTTATCCACTTGAACCATCTTCGGGATGTGTCAGAAAATTCTCAACGGCACTTTACCGAGATTGCCGCCGATATGTTGGGGTTGCCTTATATATGGGGAGGTGCGGGATGGGTTGGGGCGGATTGTTCTGGGCTCGTACAAAGCGCTCTGGCGGCGGCAGGTATTGACGCGCCGCGCGATGCGGACCAACAGGAACAGGCTCTGGGGCAACTCGTTGATTTTGCGGAGAGGCAGTCTGGCGATTTACTCTTTTGGAAAGGCCATGTCGGGATTGTGGTGGAGGGCGATAAGCTGCTGCACGCTAATGCGCATCATATGTGCACGGCCCTTGAGCCTGTTGAAACGGCCGTCACGCGGATTGGCCCTGTCCGCACGGTAAAAAGGCTTTAGCCTCATACGCCTACAAAAAAGCCCGCACGAGGCGGGCTCAATTACACAATGTCAAAGATAGCTATTCTGGCGTTTCCACCTTTTCCATTGTCTCTTTGATCATTTCCTTTTTCTCCATGGTCTCTTTTTCCATGGTGTCAGGGGCTGTTCCCTCGTCAACCATTGCGTCTTTCTCCATAGACTCAGGCGCCATTCCATCTTTCATCATTTCGCCCTCAGCCGCTGCGGGGGAAGGTTTCACTTCGGGGGAGGCGTCTGCGACGCGGAGATATTCAATCACGGCTGCGCGGTCTTCGTCTTTTTTCAGACCTACGAAATTCATTTTTGTGCCCGGCGCATATTTGCTCGGCTTTTTGAGGAACGCGTCCAGCGCCTCATAGGTCCAGTTTCCTTCAATACCTGTCAAGGCCGTTGAGAATTTGAACCCACCCACAGCGCCAATATCATTTCCAACAACGCCGTGAAGTGCGGGGCCTGTACCATTTGCGCCGCCTGGGTCCACATTGTGGCAAGACTTACATTTTTTGAAGACTTTCGCGCCTTTGGCCGCGTCCATGGCATCAACCCAGCTTTGTTGCGGGAAGGGCAGGTCAACGGGGGCTGCGTTTCCGTCAGGCACTGCAATGGGCCCTACTTTATACGCTATGACTTCGCCAGAATCAGCCATAACAAGTCCTGGCAGCTTCATCAGGAGGAGCATGCCCAAGCCTGTGGCGAGCACAGCGCCGGCAATTTTGTTAAAACCTAAATCGTCCATGACGAAATCCTACTTTAGTCTTTATGTTCGTGGCAGGCTATAATCTGCCCTGAGCGGTCGGCCCATGTCATATAAATATGTACCGCGATTGCAAATAGAAAACACCTTGCGGCGAAGCGTCGCGACGGGTTTATACACGCCTGAATACATAATTACCGCATTGAGTCTGACTGGAACGTAAAAATGCCGCAAAAAATCGTCTATCAAGGGGAAGCTGGGGCCTATTCTCACCTCGCCTGCTCGCAATTTTACCCCAGTCACGAGGCTGTTGCCTGTATGAGCTTCGCCAAAGCCTTTGCGCAGGTGCGCTCTGGGCAGGCGCATCTGGCGATGATTCCCGTGGAGAACACCGTTGCGGGCCGTGTGTCAGATATTTACCACCTGCTGCCGCAGGGCGGATTGCACATTATCGGCGAGCGATATTTCCCCGTTCACCATCAGCTCTTAGGCGTCAGAGGCGCGAAACTGTCCGATATTCGCCAAGCGCGCTCCCATCATATGGCGCTAGGGCAGGTTCGAAATTTCTTAGGAGCACATGATATTGACGCCATTGTCGATGTCGATACGGCAGGTGCGGCGAAGAAAATTGCAAAGAGCGGTGATAAGCGCATCGCGGCTGTTGCCTCGCGGCTCGCAGCAGAGACCTATGGTTTGGAAATCTTGGCCGAGGATATTGAAGACGCCGCCCATAATACAACGCGCTTTATCCTCTTGGCCGATAAACCGCTTGTTCCTGCAATTGACGTTCCGAGCGTGAGTTCTTTCGTGTTCAAAGTGCGCTCCGTGCCCTCGGCGCTATACAAAGCGCTCGGCGGCTTTGCCTCAAATGGGCTGAACCTGACCAAATTAGAAAGCTATATGGTGGGCGGGTCTTTTACGGCGGCGCAATTTTACGCAGATGTCGAAGGTCATATTGATAGCCCGCAAATGAAAATGGCGTTGGAGGAGCTCGCCTTCTTTTCAGAAAATATCACCCATTTGGGCACCTATCCGATGGATAGCGCCCGCCTTGCAAAACCGTGACTCGCCTCGCGAAGCCGTGAATTGTTAAATCAGCGCGCGCTTCCTATATAAGAGCTATGATAAAACGAATTCTCACGGCTGTTTTAGGCGCAGGGCTTCTGCTCTCGCCTGTCGCCGCATTTGCCGAGTCAGATCCAGTTTACACGAATTGGCGCGATAATGTCGCTGCCGAAGGCTATGATGTCGTCACGTTTTTTTCGGGCAAACCGCAAGAAGGCAAGCCAGAGTTTACTACGCGCTATGAGGGCGCGGATTGGTATTTCTTCACCCAAGCCAATAAGGATTTATTCCTGACCAACCCAGAGCTTTTCGCGCCACAATATGGCGGCTATTGCGCCTGGGCAGTGGCTAAGGGTAAGCTCGCGCCGGGCCGTGCAGAACATTGGTTCGTCGAGGACGGCCGCTTATTTTTCAATTATAATGCCCGCATTAAACGCCGCTGGGAAAAGAAACGCGCGAAATTTATTCTCAATGCAGATGCCCGCTGGCCTGATATCTTAGACGATTAAGCTGTCTCGGCGAGCCACTGCCGTAAAAGCTGATGGGCAATTGTCTGGCGCGGCGGACAGGCGAAGGCGTTTCCGCGTTTCTCAAAGACCGCCAAAATCTCATCCCGTGTAAACCAGCGCGCATCTTCCAATTCTTTCGGGTCAAGGGTGATATCCGTTGTCACGGCCTCCAAGATAAATCCCATCATGAGCTGCGCAGGAAAAGGCCAAGGCTGCGAGAACACATAGCGTGCATTTTGGGTTTTAATGCCGGCTTCTTCTAAAACCTCGCGTTGGGCCGCTTCTTCAATAGTTTCGCCAGGCGAAACAAATCCTGCCAATGCCGACATAAACCCTTCGGGCCAGCCAGGTCCGCGGCCGAGTAAAACGCGGTCTCCATCCGTAACCAGCATAATGGCGACGGGGCTAACACGCGGAAAGCTCTCGGCGCCGCAGCCTGTACATTTTTGCTTTATCCCGCCGTCGCGCGCCACAGTTTTTCCGCCGCAAGACACGCAATGTTTTTCTATATGGTGCCACGCGAAGAGAGATTTCGCCCGCCCCGCCAACGCCAAATCAGCAGGACTTAAATTACCGCCAATGCCGCGCAGAGAGACAAAGTTTTCTTCGGGCATAAAGGCGGTAGGGTTTGCGACGCTAAAGGCAAAAATAGGCCGCTCGCCTTCGAGGCCCAAAAAGACAGGACCGGGTGCCATGAGGTCATGCCCAACTAAATCAGCGGGATGAATACGGTGGGGCCGTCCCCCATCGCCAATCCCTATGCGCCCTTTATGCAAGAGAATCGCGCGGGCCGAGGTTTTCTTCATAAAAGCTTGTAGCTGTTCTGGACTACGCTGATATTCAGCATGGTCCAGCCCGTCGCCAGCAAAAGGAATAGGGGTGTCAGCAGAGATATTCGTCATAGGCAGGACATGGGACGTGAGGACCGCGAAATCAAACCGTAATTTCTTTACTGAGCCATTCATAAATATTCCCGTTATATTGCGTGCGGGCAAAGATGTGCGCCCCCCTTGTGCAATCGCGTTTGAGGGACTACATCGCCCCTCGGAAGGTCGGCCTGGACATCATCCTCGCCAACCCGGTCAGGGCGGGAACGCAGCAGCCGTAACGAGTCTTTAATGGGTCAGGACCCGGCTTTCCACTTTCTCTAAATTCATCAGTTAAGCTGTGGACTGTCGGCCGCCTGCGCTTTCCATCTGCGTTGCTGCCGCCTATATCTTTCCTATGAGTGATACAGCCTCCATGTTTGGCGAGCAGGAATCTTATCAGGTTTTGGCCCGCAAATACCGACCGTCGACCTTTGAGGATATGATTGGTCAGGACGCGATGGTCACGACACTACGGAATGCTTTCGAAGCAAACCGAGTCGCCCATGCCTTTATGCTAACGGGGGTGCGCGGAATTGGGAAGACAACAACGGCGCGGCTTTTAGCGCGGGCGCTGAATTATCAAACCGAAAGCGTTGATGGCCCAAGCGTTGAATTAGCCACGCGCGGCGAGCACTGCGAGCTGATTATGACCAGCAGCCATATGGATGTGCTGGAGATGGACGCGGCCTCGCGCACGGGCGTAGAGAATATGCGCGAGCTCTTGGACGGCGTGCGCTACGCTCCCGCTACGGCGCGCTATAAGGTGTATATTATTGATGAGGTGCACATGCTCTCGCCGGGCGCCTTTAACGCGCTTTTGAAAACGCTTGAAGAGCCGCCCGACCATGCGAAATTTATCTTTGCGACAACGGAAATTCGCAAGGTCCCGATTACCGTGCTTTCGCGCTGTCAGCGCTTTGATTTGCGCCGCGTTGATGCGGGCGTTTTAGCCAAACATTTGCGCGGCATTTGTGAAAAGGAAGAGGTACGAATTTCGGACGAAGGCCTCGCTATGATTTCCCGCGCGGCCGAAGGCTCTGTGCGCGATGGGCTGTCTTTGCTGGACCAAGCTATAGTTCAAGCGGGCCTCGATGGGGATGAAGTTACGGGCGAGCAGGTACGCATGATGCTTGGCCTCGCGGACCGCTTACGCATTTTGGACCTCTTTGCGATGGCCGCCAGCGGCGATACGAAAGGCGCGCTGCTGGAGATGCGCGCGCAATATGATGATGGGGCGGACCCGTCTGTTGTCATGCGCGACTTGCTCGACGTGTGTCACGAAGTAAGCCGTGCGAAGACGCTGGGGGATTTGGCCGAATTTGAAATGGCGCCTGATCAAGCTAAGCGTCTACGTGAATTATCAGAAACGCAATCCGTCGGGCAGCTCACGCGGCTGTGGCAGGTCCTCAGCGCGGCCTATACTGATGTGCGCCAAGCCCCCGCGCCTTTGGCGGCTGCGGAAATGGCGCTGTTGAAACTCAGTCTCGCGGGGCAAATGCCGCCGCCAGAACTTGCCGCCGCGATTATTGCGCAGGCCCGTAAAGACCAAGAAGAGGGCGGACCGGGCTTACCCGTTATGTCATCAGCGAGCGGCGGGAATGGGGGCGGTGGCGGCTCTGTCTCTGCGATGTCAACGCAAGCGATTTCCAGCTCGTCAGATGCGGGCCCCACGGCCGCCTTAGAAGCCCCGCAACCCGTTATTCCAAAAAAACCTGCCGTAGAGATTGGCAGTTTCGAAGCCTTTGTGTCGGCGCTGCCCGATACGCAAATCCGGCTCAAATCTGACCTTGAGCGCTATGTTCGTCTTGTGAGTTTCAAACGCGGCGCGATTAGCGTGAATATCACCGACCCGCGCCAAAATGCCTTGATTGGGAAAATTGTCTCCGCCCTGCAAGAGATGACAGGTGATTTATGGGTTGTCTCGCCCTCTGATGAGCGGGGCGAGGACCCCATTTCTCAGCAGCGGAAATCGGCGGCGGCGGCGCAAGACGCAGAAGACCGCGCCCATCCGGCGTTTTCTCATCCGCTTCTTAAAAACGCCAAGGAACTTTATATTCGCGACCGCGCGAATAATGTTATTCACTCTGACTTTCCAAAAGATGATTAGGACAAAATCATGAAAGACCTCATGGGCCTGATGAAACAGGCTAAAGATATGCAGAAGAAAATGGCCTCTGCGCAGGAACAAGTCGCGGATTTAACGGCCATAGGCCGCTCTGGCGGCGGATTAGTTACGGTTACGCTGGCGGGCGGCGGGAATATGAAATCCCTCGAAATTGACCCGTCATTACTCACGAGCGAAGACAAAGAAGTTGTTGAAGACCTCATCATTGCGGCCTTCCAAGATGCGAAAGTCAAATTGGACCAAGCCCAAGCCGAAACCATGAAATCCGCCATGGGCGATATTCAGCTCCCGCCGGGAATGAATTTGCCATTTTAACACGATGCAAAATATAAGGCCTGCTTCATGAAATTTATTGCATCCCTCGCTTTGGCGCTGAGTTTAATTACGGTCTCTGTGTCTGCAAAGGAAAAACCCGGCGCGCGGGCGGGGGCGCAGGCGGTGACAAATTTTGGGACTATCAACCATCCGGTCCTGTCAAAACAGGGCATGGTCAGCGCGCAAGATAGGTTGGCCGCGCAAGTTGGCGTCGATATTTTGGCGCGCGGCGGTAATGCTGTTGACGCTGCGGTTGCGACAGGCTTTGCACTGGCTGTCACCCATCCCCAAGCGGGCAATTTGGGCGGCGGAGGGTTTATGCTCGTCTATGTCGCGGAAGAGAAAAAGACGATTGCGATTGATTTTCGGGAAATGGCCCCCGCCCGTGCTAGCCGCGATATGTATCTCAATGCGCAGGGCGATGTGGATAATGAGATAGCGCAATATAGCCGCGCCTCTGCGGGGGTGCCCGGCACGGTTATGGGGCTGCTTGAGGCGCTGGAAAGCTATGGCACCATGACCCGCCGCCAAGTGATGGGGCCGGCCATTCGCCTCGCGAGTGAAGGGTTTGTTGTTAGCCCTGCCTTAGAAAAAGGGCTGAAATCTGCGCAAAATCGTTTCGCTGCTGACCCAAGTTCCGTGGAGTATTTCGGTCATGTCAAAGCGGGGCAAATTTGGAAACAAAAGGACCTTGCGCAAACGCTACGGCGTATTTTGAAAGACGGAAATGCGGGGTTTTATGCGGGCAAGACCGCGGGCCTCATTGCCGATGAAATGCAAATGGGCGAGGGGCAGGCGCGCGGCTTGATTACAACCGAAGATCTCGCAAATTATGAAGTAGTGACGCGGGAACCCGTGCGCGGCACCTATCATGGCTATGAGATTGCGGCCATGTCGCCGCCGTCCTCTGGCGGGGTGCATGTTGTGCAAATGCTCAATATTCTGGAAGTTTATGACTTGCGCGCTGAGGGTCATAATAGCGCTGCCTATTTGCATAAATTAATTGAGTCTATGCGCCGCGCTTATGCGGACCGGTCGAAATATCTCGGCGACCCAGATTTCGTTGATGTGCCTGTGCAGGATTTGACGAATAAAGATTACGCCGCGCGTTTGCGAAGCGGTATTGATTTGTCGAAAGCCTCGACCTCGGCGGAGGTTCTACCTGGCGCGGAGCTTGTCCCTGAACCCGTTAACACAACGCATTTTTCCGTTATGGACAAAGACGGCAATGCCGTGAGCCTGACCTACACGCTCAATTTTTCTTATGGCTCTGGCTATTCCGTCGATGGGGCAGGGTTTTTGTTAAATAATGAAATGGATGATTTTGCCGCCAAACCGAACACGCCCAATGGCTATGGTCTGATTGGCGGTGAGGCGAATAAGATTGAGCCGCGCAAACGCCCGCTCTCTTCCATGACGCCGCTTTTTGTCTTGCGTGATGGCGAGGTAGTTTTGGCCACAGGCTCACCCGGCGGCTCGACGATTATTACCTCCGTCTTGCAGGTTGCCCTAAATGTCATGGAGTGGGAGATGAACCTTGCAGAAGCCACGCACCGCGGGCGTATTCATCATCAATGGCTGCCCGACTACGTAACGATTGAACCAACGATCAATTTGGACACGGTCAGAAACCTATCAGATATGGGGCATGTCTTTCCGCGGACAGAGACAGGTGAAATTGACAGAAATATTCTGGGTCGCGTCAATTCTGTTGGCCGCACGCAGGAGGGTTATATCGCGGGAGCCGCCGACCCGCGCGGCCCTAAATCTGCCGCGATTGGGGTAAAGTAAACCGCGTATTTCGGGGCTGGCCTTGCAGGCGAAACGCCTTATATCAAACTTATGCCGAACCGTTCCGTCAGTCCTGAAATCGATCGCCTGATTAGCCTGCTGTCCAAATTGCCAGGTTTGGGTCCGCGTTCTGCACGGCGGGCGGCGCTGGCTTTATTAAAGAAACCGGACGCGCTGATGTCGCCGCTCGCGCAGGCGATGGCGGAGGCGGCGGAACGTATTTCCACCTGTAAAATTTGCGGCAATGTAGACTCGTCTAACCCCTGTCATATCTGCACAACGCCGACACGCGATATGACGACGATTTGCGTGCTCCAAGATGTGTCTGATTTATGGGCGATGGAACGGGCAGGGGCTTTTCGCGGGTCGTACCACGTGCTGGGCGGAACGCTCTCCGCGCTGGACGGCGTGCGGCCTGAAGACCTTAATATTGCCAGCCTCATTCGGCGCGTATCAGACGGGGATATTGCCGAAGTTATCCTCGCTATGAATGCCACGGTCGATGGGCAAACTACGGCGCATTATATTACAGATCATCTGGAGCCCACAGGCGTAAAAATCTCGCGCCTTGCCCACGGCGTCCCCGTCGGCGGGGAGTTAGATTATCTGGATGACGGCACCATCACCGCCGCCATGAAAAGCCGAAGACCGTTTTGATGATACGGATGACGGCGTTTCGCATTTATATCCTATGACCCAGCTCTTTTCGAAAGTTCAATTTACCACTGCGTCATTCGCGTTAATCGGCATGAACCTTATTCCCTTGATTGGCGTGTTTTGGTTTGGGTGGGATGCGGGGACAATCGTGTTTCTCTATTGGCTTGAGAATGTCATCATTGGCGTCCTCAATATTCCCAAAATTTTGTCGTGCCGGGCCTCCGCTTCCGGCCACCCAAATCGACGTGAGACACTGGGCGGGTTGTTGTTTCTCTCGGGCTTTTTCTCCATCCATTATGGTCTGTTTTGTTTCGGTCATTATATGTTTTTGGAAAGCACCTATGCGTCGCTTCCTGCATGGGAGGACATGTTAGCCGCTTTAACGCAGTCGGTTTTGCTTTGGTCTTTATTGGGTCTAACCTTTAGTCATATGATTTCTTTATTTGTGAATTTTTATGGTAAGGGCGAATATAAAACGCGGACGCCAAATAAGCAGATGTTTATGCCCTATCCGCGCATTTTAATTCTGCATGTCGTGATTGTCTTTAGCGGCCTTATAGCCGTGGCATTGGGTGAGAGCCTAGCTATCTTAGTCTTGCTCATCCTTGTGAAAATCGGTTTTGATTTGGCGGCGCATTTGGCAGAACATTCTAAAAAGGAAAGCTTCATCGCGCCCTCTGTGAATTAGCCTAAATTTCCTCGAGAATACTGCGCCCTTTTGCGCGGTGTCCGCAGGTCCAGCGCCATTTTTCATGTAAGCGAAGTTTTCCGCCCGGCAGGACTTCTGGCGTGGTCGTGCAATAGCCTGTCATGAGCGCTCCTCCGCGGTCGACGTGCTGATAGCGCATCTCCAATGTGCCGTCTTCTGCGACCATCCCAATGATTTGCCCGAAGCGAATATTTCCGCCTGAATAGGTGGCGGTCACCATCCCGCCGCTTTGCTCATATTTGAAAATCGTATCCGTGCCCGTTTGTGAACTATCGGAGGTGTCTACGGGCCTGAAAAGGCGTCCACCATAATACATCAGCTGTCTCCGTCTGATACGAGTTTGAGGGTCGGTAACTCGTCTTCAATTCTGTCTGTGTCAAAATCAACGGTGCCGATTTTTTTCGCGCGGGAGCTTATTTTCCGGGAGGAGATTTGGATGTCTGACATATCTTTATCGGCCATGCGGAAATGTTTTTGCAGGCGCGCGACGCGTTCATCGAGGCGCGCGACGTCTTCAGCCATGACAGACACTTCGCGCTTAATCAGCGCCGCATTTTTTTGAATTTCTGCATCATTCATCACCGCCTGCATTGTGTGAAGCGTCGCCATAAATGTCGTCGGGGAGACTATAATTACCCGCTGCGCAAAGGCCTTATCAACTACGGCATCAAATTGGTTATGAAGCTCCGCGAAGATAGCGTCAGACGGCAAGAACATCAGCGCGAGTTCATAGGTCTCGCCTTCGACCAGATATTTACGCGAGATATCTTTCACATGTTTCAGCATGTCATTGCGGAAGTCGCGTTTCGCGCCTTCGGCTTCATAAGAGCCGTCCGCTTCAATCATCCGCCGCCAGCTTTCCATGGGGAATTTGCTATCTACCGCTACGTCACCATGCGCGTCAGGCATATGGATGAGCGCATCGACGCGGGTGTTATTTGAAAGCGTATGTTGGAAAGTGAACGCCCGCGCGGGCAGGAAGGCTTTGATTAAATCTTGCATTTGTTTTTCGCCAAATGCACCGCGCGCTTGTTTGTTGGATAGCACGGATTGCAGACCCGAGACTTCGCCCGCAAGCGCTTTGATATTATTTTGCGCTTGATCAATCAGGCCAAGACGTTCGTGGAGTTTAGAGAGATTTTCGCTATTGCGCGTTTGCACATGTTCCAAAGACTTCCCCACGCGGTCAGTCACCCCCGCTAACCGCGTATCTAAAACAGAGGCGAAATTGGCGTCGCGTCTTTCGCTATCTTCTGCAAATTGCGCGAGGCGGCCTTGCAGGCGCGATTGCTCGCCGCGCATCTCGGCGAGGTGTTTTTGAAGCTCACGCGCTTCCGAGGAACGCCCGCTTCGCATGACCCAAGCGGTGATAAGGACGGCGGCCAGAACCAAGAGGGCTGCCAAAAGCAGTTCGGTTAACGTGATTGACGCGCCTGAAAACTCGACAATAGGTTCCATCTTTGTTCTCCTTGAAGGAGAGCTGTGCCATGTTTTTTAGGCGTTGGGAAGAGGGGCTCTTTCAGTTAAATCATCGATGTCATGGCGCGGCTTCGATACATCAAAGGCCAGACCCGTTTTCTCAAGCGCTGAGATGATATGCCAAGCGGGATCAAACTCGCCTGCCTCAAGGCCGATTTGCGCGCTCTCTGGAAAAGCATGATGATTATTGTGCCAACATTCCCCATGGGTGAGTAGTCCTCCCAGCCATCCTTGGAGCTTCAGATTGGAGGCTTGCACACCCGCGTGTTTAACGTCCCATCGTCCGGGGCCAGGATTGTGACAAATATAGGTGACGGTCCAATGCCCGATTGTGCTGAGAGCGACGCGAAGGAAAACGCCCCAGAGTACAAAGGCTAACCCGCCCAGAAGATAAAGGAGGATGCCAAAGATGATTTGGTGGAGCCGCCAAAATCTATCTAAATGCGCTAAAAAGCGGTCTTTCGAAATTTCGGGTTCAATCTTTATGCGCGGCGGATGGTTAAATTTAAATCGGTAAAAAAGCTGCCAAGATATATCTCGCCAATATCCTTTTTCATGCGAAAAATAAGGATGGCAATTCGGTGCTCGCTGCGCCCAATCTCGCGTGTCGTGAATTTCAATAACAGCTGATGGTCCGCCAATTCCGACGAGCGTGCCGATGTATAAAAGACAATAGCGCAGCCATGGTACGGTCTTAAAACTACGGTGAATCATCATGCGGTGCATGCCCACAGAATGCCCCAGAAGAAGCGTGAGATAGGTCAGGGTTAAACCCAAACCCACAGCGGTGAGGTTTGTGTAAAACGGGGCAAGTCCAATCCCAAATACAATCATGCCGCCCGTCCACAATATTTTCACGGGGTCAAGCTTGACCCGCCCCTGAACGGGGCAGGCCTCAGCGGTTTCAATCCGGTGTACGGGCGCCATCATAGGGCAGGTCTTATCTTTGCGGCGCTAGGCGCGGCCCCCATTTTTTCCGTTGGGATAAGGGGTTCTGCGTGATGTTTTTCGGGCGGAATTGTCCCTGGGGTGACGAGATCCCATACGAGGCCTATTTTTTCAAAGGCGCGCAAGACCCACCATCCCGGGTCGAACTCATTTCGGCGTAGACCCATGCGCGCGCTCTCAGGAAAAGCGTGATGGTTATTATGCCAACATTCCCCAAAGGTAATGAAGCCGAGCAGGGCGAAGGGACCCGGCACATTGTGACCTTGGACGCCGTGGGTGGGAATGTGGAACTTGCGCGGGCCGTGATTATGCGCAAACCAACCGATGAGCCAATGGCCGGTAATGGAAATCACAATCCGTCCACTAATGCCCCAGGCCACCCAGCCCCAATCGCCCCAGAGATATAGCAGAATGCCAATCGGAATTTGCTGCAGCCAAACCGTGCGCTGCAAGAAAATCATAAAGGGATCTTTCGTCAATTTATCAGGGAATTGGATGTCGGGCCCATTGTCTAGGGTCAGTTTTAAATGGGTCTGATGGAGCCAATCGCGGGGGATTGAACTATGTTGGGAAAAGAAGGCATGGCACCTGTCTTGGCGCTGCGCCCAATCGCGGAGGTCATGGGCCCGCATCATTGTGAAGGGTCCGCCTAATCCGACCAGCGTGCCCAAATAAGCGCCAAAACGCGCGAGCCAGAGCGGGCAGTCGAAACTCTCATGGATAAGCTTGCGATGCATACCCAAACTATGCCCCCCGCAGAGAATAAGAATAGAGAGCGCGAGATAGGCCCCGAAAGCGCCGAGGCTAAATTGCGTCATGCCTATGGTTATCCAGAAAATAAAATGCCCTGTGAACCAAAGGGATTTTGCGGGCGCCCAGCTGAGCTTTCCGTCCACTGTATTGGAGTCGGGGTTATGCTGAATTCGGTCTAAAATCTCACGCATTTTCAGGGGCCTTCCCTATGATATGGGTCAAGAGATACTCCGCGCTTTCGCCTATGGCGCGCCTTTGCATGGGACCAAAATACCAAGCAGGATCTAAGGTGCGGCGATAGCGTATGGTTAGGCTAACCTGGGTGCTCCCATCGGTCTGCGGAAGCATCTTAATTTGGGTGCCGTGGATTTGGAGATAGTGCGAGAAATAGCTCGTATCTTTGGTGACTTCGGTTTCGACGAAAAGCGGTTTTACGGTTTTCATCGCAATGCGCGTCTCGCCTTTATGAACATTGGTGAAACCCCATTTGCGATAAGTGAAATAGGCCGTATGGGTTGCGCCTTGTTCAAATTTCGGGGCTTCAATCCGCTCTGGGAGTGGAAAAATGGAGAGGAAGGCGCTGCGCTTCGCGTCCAGATGGACAGGCCGCGCAAGGTTCGCATGTATCTGCTCAGGCGTAAGGTTTAGCACTTGCGTGCGGGTGATAACCTCCTCGCGCGGGAAACTCGTTGTATCGGTCAAGCCTTCGACAGAGACAATGATGACCGCCAAGGGTACAAAGCTGGCGCGGAATACATCTGATTTTTTAAATCGCTCTGGGTCAGCTTGATGCGGGGTCATTAAAATGGCGAGCAGCGCAAAGAAAATATAAATTGGCGCCGCCATGATGACGCAAATGAAGCCTTCAAATAAAATCGCAGAGCTTGCCAGCATTACAATCAGCGTGGCGAGCAAATGCCTTCCAATCCGTTTCGTGCGGCTCCAGCCTTTGGGTTGCGGGATGAAAACATAAAGAATAACCCCAATGAGATAGGGGATGAGGCAATAGAAAAATGACGTCGTGGCAAAGCGAGAGTCGAGGCCCAGCCGTGTTATCATCGTCACCACACCCAGAATAAGCATATAGCGAATCCAGATGGGTTTCGGCCCGCCCGTGAGGAGTTGTTGTAATTTAGTGTTCAATTTGCGGCCCCATATCATCACGAAACCGGACTCGTTGGTCGAGCATTTTACCGAACCATTTATGTTCCAATTGCAATGTGAAAACGAACTCGCCGCCGCCGAGCTCCTCATGGCCTGCGCGTAAGAGTTTTGGCCCGAGCCAGCGCGGTAGGGTTAAGCGCAAATGTTTCCCCTTTTTCTTCCAAGGCCCTGGCACATCCCAGAAAATATCTTCGGCGCGAAAAACAAGCTCTTCGCCTTCAACGCAGGGGCGCAGGCTCATGCCAATTCCGCCGCCAATATGTTCTTCAATACCCGTCGCGCCTGTGAAACGTTTTGCGCTTTGGATGATTTGCGGGAAGGGACGTTTGGCATCTTGCCGCGCATATTGGCGCATCCAAATTTGTCCATTATGGCCGCCGTCAAAACTTGGGGCTTCTGTGACTGTTACGATGGCGGCTGCGCCTGCATTGTGTGTGTCGAGCGGCAAAGGCGCGCCGATGAGCTTCAGGGCCTTATTGAGGATATGCCCCCAACGATTGACGTGATTATATTCGACTTGGCCTTTATAGATAATGGCGTCGCCAATTTGCACGCGGCGGCCAAAACGTTTGCGAACCGCTAGGGGCAGGCGTTTCCAATCTGTATCGTTAAATAATTGGCGAAATCTCAAATCGCCAATATGTTGCGGATATTTAGGCGCTGTGCCCCACTCCGCATCTTCAAATCTATAGGCGACCATTTTGCCGCTCCTTTAACTCATTTTGTTTTGTGTCCTAAGTTCAGAAGTCTCACCACAGTGTCCCCCATGGAGACGAGGCGAGAGAGCGTTGAGGAGGGGAGCGACGACATTTTTGTGTACCAACGGTCCATTGTCGCGGTGAATTCATGCATTTCGCGCAAGCGTTTAATTTGCTCGTCGCTGACCTGATGGTCGCCTGCGGCGGTAGCCAAACAATCGGTGAGAGTCGCGAGGGCAGGGTCAATTTCGCGGGCTTTTCGGGCGGCCGCGATGTGGCGCGCCACCTGCCAGACATCTGTTTCCGCGACGAAATGATCGCGCCTATCGCCTGCAATGGGCTGACGTTTAATAAGTTTGAGGGCGAGGAGTTCTTTGAGGCTATTACTGACATTGCTGCGCGCGACCTGAAGCTGGTTTTGAATATCTTCCGCGTTCAAGGGCCGCTCCGTGAGATACATGAGCGCATGGATTTGCGCGACTGTACGGTTCACGCCCCAAGTCCCGCCCAAATCACCCCAATGCAGGATGAATTGTGTAACGGCTTCAGGTGTTTGTGTTTTATCAGTTATTTCTGTCATAACAGAAATATGAGGAATTTATTATTAGATGTCAAGCTGATTGTTTCAATTTATCATATGCTGGTTGCTGCATTGGGTTTTATTGCCGCTACACCGTCATTTTCAGTCGCGGCGGCTTCAATTATATGGGTGACTATTAGCAGGCGAAGCTTTTCTTCAGATTACAGGGCGGTGGGACTGAGGCTTTTCCAGGGTGTCTGTTCTTAATGCTCCGAATGAAAGCCCGCCTGCCGCGGTCTCTTAGGGGAATGTTAATTAAGAGGCTTAGCCGCATATTTAAATCTCTATGCGAGTATCCTCATGTGAAACTGTGGAAAAAAATACGTAAGGGCGGCGTAGGATTGCTTCTGGCTGGTGCCTGTTCTGTTCCTGCCATGTCCTCGGTTGTGGACAGGCCCTTTTTCCGCGCGGCCTCAGTCGTCATTGTCTTTGGCGCTTCTGATTTTGAGGAAAACGGCGGAGAAGCTCCCATTGTTTTTGATTTTCACGTTTTGGATGGCGCGACCTCTGGGCAGGCCGCACCAGACCTTATTGGCGTAGATGGCCGATCTATAAATTTTAATACGCAAAGATTTAACCCTATTCAAAGCGGGGAGGGATCCGGTTGGGAATTTCAAATCAATGACGCAACTTTTGGCGGCGCTTTCAATTCCTCAGCGCCCCATCAAACCCTCGACGCCAATGATAGCTACACAGCCTTTGGGTTGGACAATACCACGGATGTTGATTTGCTCGGTAACGGTAGTCGTGCAGCCAGATTTTTTGTCGCCTCAAATGTGCCTTTTGACCTTTTTGCTCAGGCGACAAATCTGGTCGCGACAGGTGATTTTGACGCATTGGATTATAGTAATATCCGTTACCGCTTGCGCTATCAGGTCAGGGGCGGCGGCGGTGTGAACCGGTGGGGGCAAAGCGCACAAGATCCCGCGCCGAGCGGAAATGGCGTAACCTATGGGGGCGGTGGTCCTGTTGTAACCTTAGAGGGTCTTGCCGCGGCGCCCACGAAAGTGTTCCAAGGCGAACGGCGCACGGCCCGCGCAGCCGGTTCCATCATGCAGCAAGCTGTCGGGTTTCAATCGCGCTATAATCTCTTAGGGTCGGCAATCAATGGGAATAGTTACGACTTCTCTCAAGGCACGGGAAGTTTGGGCGCGGATATCGTTTACACCGTTTATACGCCTTAGAGGCTTCCCTGTTTTAGCTGCATCCAGGTAAATCGAATTTTTTTTATTTTCAGATACAATCCCATTTCATGTCGGATTGCCCCATGACTTTATGATTTTCTTCCCTTAACAAGGTTCCACATGCCTCACCAGACAAGGGAGAGGGCCTATGAGTACCAGAAAAGCATTTGCTGCAAACGGCTTTAAGCCGTCACCCAAGTCGATTAGCGCGGCAAAGCGCGATGCGGCCTGGCTAGAGCGCATAAAAACCGAACAAGATGCGCAGGCCTTATCTGATTTATTTGAAGTCTATAGACCTAAGCTGAAAGGATGGTTGATGGCGCGCGGCGTTCCGAATGGAACTGCCGAAGATATCGTGCAAGATGTGATGATTAAAGTTTGGACGCGGGCTGTTTTATTCGACCCAGAAAAAGCCAGTTTCGCAACCTGGGTCTATCGCCTTACGCGGAATAAGTGGATTGACCATCAAAGAAAACACGGACGTATGGATGTACGTGACCCTGAGCTTATGAAAATCATTGCCGATGATGAGGTGCCCTCCGCCGAGCAAGATTTCATGACGCAGGAGAGCCGAAAAATTTTACATCAATATATTGATCGATTAACCGAGGCCCAGAAAATGGCCATTCGAATGGCCTTCCTTGAATTCAAAACGCATAAACAAATTAGTGCCGAGACGGGCTTGCCGCTCGGCACGGTTAAGACTCGCATTCGCTCGGCGGTTAATGCGTTGAAAGCCCATATGGCCCGCCATGATGGCGAGCTGCTTTAAGCAAGTTGGGCTTTACCCAAATGCATCATAATGATGTGTGACTGCGATTGTAATTTGCCGCACTAAATCTTTCGCCCGGCCCAGAGGTTTAATGACGTGATCGGCAATATGGGCAAACCCACCTGAGACGACAGGGGTATCTGTCTTTTCAGAGAGCGCCTTAGTCCATTCAATCGGCGCGGTTCTTGATGGATATCTGTCGCGTAGATCGCGTAGAATATCATCTATCTGGAAGGTCTGCATGCGCTGTAGGGCAGACAGACGTGATGTCGCTTCGTCGGAAATAATCGGAAGCTCTGTCATTGTAATCATCATCTTCATGATGACGGCCAATCGCAGCGCATGTAAAATGATAAGCGTGTCATTTGGGACAAACTCGGCATCTTTATTACAGCCTTTAAACACCGCTAAGCTATCATATTGATCAAGCCGTAAGCGATTGGCTAGATCCATAATCTGAGATCGCCAAGGTGAGGTTTCCAATGTTTCTGCCACGATTAGGGAGCGGTTTGCGAGCAAGGGCTCCGCGCCTGACAGCGCACGGCTAATCCAAAACCCAGGATCAAAGAGACGCCCATATCCTGTCAGAATAGACAAATTTGTGCGGCTCATAGACGTCATCACGAGATCGAAAATGGACTTCGCGCGGGCAGAGTTTTGATAAAGCGCTTCAAATTTTTCAGAGTCAATGCGGCCTGCGCGCCCTGTCCCGTAGATAATATTGGCCGGCGTTCCGAATTGCTGCAAAATCGCATTATGCGGAATAGCGCGTAGGAGACGTGGGTTGAACATATCCGCACCAGAGCCAGATTTGGCGCGTTTAACCGCGCGGCTACCCGTTGGGATCAACATATTCTGCCCCAATCCGCCCAGCAGGCCAACATAATTAGAGTCCGAATATAAACTATCTTGTTCAGACCCTATCGTGCGGTAGACGTCCCAAGAGAAGTCCTTTTCCGTGTAGAAAGGGTCATTAGCCGCCTCTGCGCGGTCCGCAAATCTGCCTCCAAGCAATGAGAAAATCGTTGCTTCGGCTAAGGCGGGCGTTTGGAACCATAAATATCCATCACCGCCTTGGAAGCTAGTCTCATGACACAGGTGAATGCCGCGGCGCTCAAACTGCAAGATGGCCCAAGGGCTCATAGCGTAATCTAATCTTTCGCGAATCGTGCCAGGATGCCCACCGCGTCCCAAGCCCTCGCCGTGGGTATTAAAAACGAGGGCTGTAACGCCGCTCATATTATGGCGTTCCATTTCGCGGGCGAAATGGGATTGCAGCCTTTCAATCGCAAGCGTCGCTGGGATTTGCCCCATGAAGCGGCCCGCATCAGAAAAGCCTGTTTGAATGGCAAAAATGCCGCGCTCTTCAATATATTCGCGATAGACGGGGTTCTCCAGCATCTTCCCGATAATCCGGCCGCCATTATTTAAAGCGTCAGCAGTTTCAAAGAGCGGGGAAATATCCAGCATATCAGCCACGCCATAGCGCCGCGCGAGATAGAGGACGGAAAGCGGGACTAACGCATCTTCCGTTTCCGCAATGAGTAGGCGGATAGGGACAGAGGCGTCGATATATTTCTGAATTTGCGCAATCAGAATCATTTTCTCATGTGCAGTGGATTTTTCCAGAGCGAGTGAGGCAAAATTGACAGGCTGGGCCTTGACGGATTTCGTTAACTCGGTTGCCCGGTTTAGGACGGTCCGCGTATCTGAGCTCGTATCGGACAAGCCAAAAATACCTTTGACGCCAGACATGACGTGACGCGCATTGAGGCGGAAATGAATCCGCGCTGTGCCAAGGCCAAAAGATTTCATCTGCGCGCGAAGGCACACTAAATCTCTTTGCGTCTCTTTATTTGGCGCGCCTGCGATGGCAGTTTCGATGTGCGGAAGAAGTGAAGTCAGTTCCGTAAATCGGCGGGGGGATTGGCGCGTCAGGTTATTGGCCGCTGCGACAAGATTATCAGGGTTGTCTAAATCTTCTTCGAAAAGTTTAAGGTCGCGCTCGGCCGACGCAAGCCCCTCTCTAATTCGGTCCGAAAGGCTGTCTATCGCGTCTTCGGCGTCTGATTTAAACCCGCCGATGCCCGCGATCCGCGCGGCTTCGTTGGCGTAGCGAGAGAGCTGATCGCGTTTTTCGGACAGGCGTAGTCTTAGGGCGTCACCCCAAGAAATATCCGTCCGTCCGTCAATGTCATACCCCACCCAGCTATAAGCGTCGGCCAAATGCGGTGTTAGGTTTGTCCATTTCTTCGGGAAGTGTTTCGCCGCGACATCCAATATGGAGGCGTTTAATTTGCCCAGAGCATCCTGAATACGGATGAGCGTCGCTTGTGTATCTTCATGCTCCTCAATTAAGGTTGGGGCGCGTTTTGGAAGATAGGGGTGCGTTTTCAGTGTCTCGGTTAAATCTTTGACTGTTTTCGCGTCCGAGGTCGCAATTGCGCCTAAGGTATTTCGAATGTCGCGGGAGAGCGAAAAGGTCGGATGCGCAGTTAACACAATCCCCTGTCCTGGTGTTTCTACCCAGAGCTTAAACGCCTCAAAGCCTTTTTCTGCCTGCGTGTTTGCATAATCCGCAATGGTCTCGCTGAGCTGGGCAAAGCTGTCCACGCCCGCGCGGCGGCGCAGCCGATTTGCCCGGTCTATTGCGCCGCGATCTGACAAGCTTTTGACCAAGGCTTCAATATCTCGAAAGGCAATGCTTCGGTCTTCCACGGCCTTAGAAATATCATAGGCCAAGAGTTTTACAGGATTGGCTTGCGGGTCTGAAGCGACGGCTGCTTTATGTTCGGCCAATAATGTTTCGAGCTTTGTGTGCAGCTCTTGCGTGGTCATGCGTTTGATGGCCTTCGCCTCCTAGAGAAATTTTGCCATGGCGGTGGCTGTGTCCAACATGCGGTTCGAGAAACCCCATTCATTGTCATACCAGGAAAGAACGCGGACCATGTTTTCACCCATGACAACAGTCTCTTCCAAAACAACTGAGGAGGAATGCGGGTCGTGGTTGAAATCAATTGAAACGGTTTTGTCTTCAACGATTTGTAGAATATTTTTCAAAGGTCCTTTAGCCGCTTTGTCAAACGCTCCGTTTAATTTAGCTGCATCGGCCGCTTTCGTCGTATTCACGACAAGGTCGACAACGGAAACATTAGGTGTCGGAACGCGTATGGCTTTCCCGTCGAGCTTTCCAGCGAGTTCCGGCAGAACAAGACCAATGGCTTTAGCTGCCCCTGTGGAGGTTGGTATCATGGACATGGCAGCGGCGCGGCCACGGTTGAAGTCTTTCCGGTGCACAGCATCCAAGGTTGGCTGATCGCCGGTATAGGCATGGATCGTTGTCATGAAGCCTTTTTCAATTCCAAAAGTATCATTGATAACTTTCGCGACAGGGGCCAGGGCATTTGTTGTGCAGGAGGCGTTAGAGACCACAATGTCATCGGCTGTCAGGTCGCCGTCATTCACGCCGTAAACAATTGTCTTATCGGCATCCTTACCCGGCGCAGAAATTAAGACGCGTTTCGCGCCCGCGGCGAGATGTTTCGCTGCGGCGTCACGGGCTGTGAAGATACCCGTACATTCGAAAACGATATCGACCTTATTGTCAGCCCAGTTCTGATCTTCCAAATTGCGGATAGCTGTGACCTCAATGTCCTTTCCGCCGATGTTGATGCTGTTTTCGGTAAAGGTAATTTTCTCCGAAAAACGTCCGTGTACGGAGTCATATTTCAGCAGATGTGCCAGATTTTCAGTCGAGGATAGGTCGTTAATAGCAACGACCTGAAACTCATCGCGTCCTTGCTCGATGATCGCCCGAAGGATGTTTCGGCCAATACGTCCAAATCCATTAATCGCGAGTCGTGTCGTCATGTTTCGCATCCTATTTATAATCTTGGTTTAAATCGGCCAGAGAGCGGGTTTTTGGCGCCCGATAACCCTCTTTAGATTGCGGTCCAATAGAATGCGAAACGCCAGTTTGCTAGCAAAAAATTATGCAGACGAATAATTTATTCATATATTATTTCGGATACGAAGTATAATTCAATTTTGCCCCTTTTTGTGGGCCTATATCGTATTAACCCCATGGTGAATTTGCTTGATAAACAAAGAGTGGAGTCGACGCAGCCTTTTACGGTGGCCCTTTTGGAGCAGTCTGGCCGAGAAGCTGTGTTTAAACGCGTGCGGGAGCTTTCCCCAAACTTGCCCGCATCGGATAGGGCGGTGGGAGAATTAAAGGGCGGCCGCGGTGGGGCTGAGCAGTGTTTAGATGCGATTGATCCTGTCAAATATGGGTCAAGTCGGAATCACCTTGACGGCGCTGTCACCCAGCTTTCGCCTTACATACGGCATGGTGTTATCAGCATGGGTGAGGTGCGGGACAGAGCGCTAAAACTTAGCACACCCAAACAGGCGGAAAAATTCATTCAGCAGCTCTTATGGCGGGAATATTGGCAGCGCATTTACACGGCCCATCCGGAACGAATTTGGCAGGATGTCGAAGCCTATAAAACGGGCTTTTCTCCAGAGGATTACGCAGACAATCTCCCTCGTGATATATTGGAAGGCCGGACGGGTGTGGGATGTATTGATGGATTTATTGCTCAGCTGCTGGGCACAGGATATCTTCATAATCACGCCCGGCTCTATTTGGCAGGATATATTTGTCATTGGCGCCGCGTGAAATGGCAAGCGGGCGCGCAGTGGTTTCTCGCGCACTTGCTCGACGGCGATCCCGCGTCGAATAATTTGTCATGGCAATGGGTTGCGAGCACATTCTCGCACAAGCCCTATTACTTTAATCTCGAAAATGTCGATAAATTTTCAGGGTTCAATGTCGATACACGTCCAGAGACCAATGCGCCTCTGGCTGGCAGCTATGAGACCTTATTCGCGCGATTATTTCCAAATTTGGAGCCCTCTCGGTGAGTTACATATGGGTGCATGAAGACGCGATGCGGTTAGATCATCCCGTTTTTCAGGCGGCGGGTGGGAGTGCGCAGCCTGTTTTTATCTGGGATACGCAAGAGCATGACAAGCGCGGCTATAGTTTTAAACGCCGCGTCTTTATTTATGAATCTGCGCAGGCGCTGAATATTCCGATTTACGCCGGCGAGCCGCATGAGGTGCTTTCAGCGTTATCAGATGGGTCTGTGCTCTATGCCGCCGACACACCAGATCCCTACATCCAGCAAATATTGGCTGAATTGGGCCGCTACCAGGATGTCGTGAAGATAGGCACTGAAGACCTGTCGCATATCCCTGCAAATGCAGACATGGGCCGGTTTTTTCGTTTCTGGAACAAAGCCAAAAAGTCAGCCCTAACAGCTTCATGGGAAAAGGATGAGGCCGGCCACATAATCAGAACGGAAAGACACCGCTCATGAAAATCGCGATTTTGGGCTGCGGCGTTGCGGGCTTATCGGCTGCAAGAACCTTGCGGCAGCAGGGCATAGATACGATTTTATTTGATAAGTCTCGCGGCGTGGGCGGGCGCATGTCGACACGATATGCAGGTGTTTGGGAGTTTGATCACGGCGCGCAATTTTTCACAGTGCAAGACCCCAACTTCCAATTAGAAATTGACGCGGCCCTCAAATCCGGCGTTGCCGCGCCGTGGGACGCAAAAGCGCTTTATCTAGGTGAGGGGGAAGTAAGCCCTGATAAAGGACGAGACCGTTATGTTGGCCAGCCGCGCATGAATAGTTTGCCTAAATATTGGGCGAAGGATTTTGACGTAAGGTTAGGCAAGCGGGTCACGCAGGTTCAAAGAGAGGATAGTTGGAATTTGGGCTTTGAGGACGGCACGTCTGCGAGCGGGTTTGACGGCGTGATTTCAACGCTTCCCCCGGCTCAAGCGGCTTTACTTCTCCCGGCTGAATTTGCCGCCAGCCGTGATGTGCACGCGGCCCAAATGCATGTCTGTTTCTGCCTGATGGTGGGGCTGGACGCACCGCTTGACCTAGGATGGGATAGCCTGCGCGTGAAAAACCTTCCGATTGATTGGATTGCCATCAATAGCGCCAAGCCAGGAAGGGCGCGAACCAATGGCGCGGTTGTCGTCCATTCGGAAGCGGCCTGGTCGGATGCCCATGTTGACGCCGATAGAGACTGGATACAAAATGTGATGCTGGATAGCGCGTCGGCTCTGCTT
This sequence comes from uncultured Caulobacterales bacterium, assembly GCA_938001915.1. Classification (GTDB taxonomy): domain Bacteria; phylum Pseudomonadota; class Alphaproteobacteria; order Caulobacterales; family Maricaulaceae; genus Litorimonas. Next base: position 39,536 of record CALLBD010000065.1, read on the forward strand.
AAGCGCCCGCTGCATAACGCCCCTCATATAGCGCTGCACCGCTGGCTTTACGCGTCAAATAAAACTTCTCCAAATACGCCTTGCTTCAAAGACAAAGGTTATGTCGTGGCGGGGGATTGGTGCTTGGGTGGCCGCGTGCAAGGGGCTTGGCTCTCTGGACGGGCCGCGGCGCAAAGCTTCCTTTGACGCATCACGCTTTCGCGAAGCCTATGGACGTGCGGCAGACGCCTCCTTATATGCGCCGACATGACCAAAGCCGAATTATATACGCAAACCGCACGAGAGATTGCCGCCGTCCTTGAGGGCGAGACAAATAATGTCGCGCGCATGGCCACGGTAAGCTGCCTTTTATCCGAAGCCTTTGAGTATTATTTCTGGACAGGGTTCTATGTGGTCGACCCTAAAAAATCCGAAGAACTCGTTGTCGGACCTTATCAGGGTACGCTGGGCTGTTTGCGCATTCCTTTCTCGCGCGGGGTGTGCGGCGCGGCCGCGCGAACGGGAGAGGTCCAAATTGTCGAGGATGTACACGCCTTTCCCGGCCATATCGCCTGTGATGTGCGCAGTCAGAGTGAGATCGTCATGCCTGTCTATGCCCCCGATGGATTGCTTTATGCCGTCTTTGATGTGGACTCGACGGAAATTGGAAGTTTTGACGCCGTCGACGCGGCAGGGCTGGCGCCTATTCTGTCAGGGCTTATCGTTTAGATTAGGCCTTTAATTTTATTGCGGTCCCCGCCTAGAGGTTGGGCTTTACGTCCTTGTTTCAACCGTCTTTCTATCGTTGCGAAAGCTGATTTAATATTTGTGTCGGATTCGATGTCGGCATGCATGGTTTCTGGTGCAAAACCAGCCGCTATAATATCATCCATCACGGAAATAAGCTTGTCCCAATAACCAGTATCGGACAAAAATACGATAGGTTTGTCGTGTAAATTGAGCCGTTGCCAGCTCATAACTTCAATGACTTCTTCGAGTGTTCCAATACCTCCCGGAAGTACAATAAAAGCCTCCGCCAAATCAAACATGCGAATTTTACGCGCGTGCATATCATTGACATATTCATGTTCAATGCCAGGAATTGTCCGTTCGATTTCACTCAAGAAGTGCGGGATGATTCCGACAACCTTAGCGCCGCCATCCCGCGCCGCGCGTGCGGTTGCGCCCATCAAGCCTAGCCCGCCACCCCCATAGATAAGGCTATGACCTCGGCTGGCAATATCTTGGCCGAGTTGCGTCGCAAGATTCATATGGGCTGAATTCACGCCGGGTGAGGATCCGCAAAAGACGCAGATTTTGAGTGATGTGGCGTCTGTCATTTCGTTCCGTTTCATTTAAATGTATAGCGCCTGTAAGTCCTTTTAGGAGACATTGACCGCTTTGAAAACCTCACCTCAGAGAATGACCCGTGTATTTACGCGGGGGCGGTATATCCTCATTGTTGGATCTGCCTTGCTTTTAGCAATCCTGCTATATTTAGCGCTAAGGGTTTCTGGCTCGGCCGACCCGGCGCCTGAGGATGCGCCAAGTAAAACTGAGACGGCGAATGGGTCTATGATTGGCGTTGAACCCGCAAGCTTCCAACAAATTGCGGAAATTTCTGACGGAAATACGCGGCGATTGCAATTATCTGGACATGCTGAGGCTGGGGCCGTTGTCGTCATCACAAATAGAGGTGAGCGCATGCGGCAAGTGCGGGTTGACGAGGGCGGGCAATGGCGGGTGACTTTAGACGTATTGCCAAGCTTGATGGTCTTAAAAGCCCAGCTTTACCAAACAGAAAATTCTGCGGGTGTGCGGTCAGAGGAAACCGTTTTCCGCTTGCCAGTTCCCCAAACCGATTCCTCAGAAAATGAGGTGGAAGGGCGCACTGAACCCATTTATAAAACCTCCGCCTTAATTATGGTCACGGCGCCTGGGGGGCCCTCGCGTATTATTCAATCTCCCTTTGGAGGCACACCAAGTTCGGGTCCGCTGAGTTTAAATGTTATTGATTATGACTACACGGGCGGCGTTATTATCACGGGCTCCTCGTCAATCCCTGGACGGGTTCGGTTGTTTGCAGAAGACAAGGTCATTGCGGAAACAGGCATTGGCGTGGGCGGCCGATGGAATTCTATTGCAGGGCATTTGCTGCCCGGCGCGAATGTTACCTTGCGCGCTGCCCTCATTCCTGCGGATGGTACGCCGAACGCGCCTAGCGAACCCGCAATTGTCTCCGTGCCGTTTAACTTTATTCCCCCGCCGGCGGCGGGCGACGATCAAGACGGAAGCGGGTCGCTATTTGTTAATATTGACCCCTTGCAGTGGCAAATTCGCCGCACGCTCATTGGGGGCGGGGCGCAATCGACGATTATTTATTCGCCAGAGGCTGCGCAGTAAGTTCACGCGTCTGCTTTTGCTCCCGCCAGCGGTCTCTGCGATGTTTAAAGCGTTCCATAATAACGGTGGGCATCGCCAGCATGACGGGCGTGACAATCAAAGTCAGGATTGTCGCAAAGCCCAACCCGCAGGCTAGAACATAGGAGATAGGCGCCCAAATCTCAGAGGTGCTTGAGCCCTTGGTGGAAAATTCACCCGTGAAGATATTGGCTTGCCAGCCTAATATAAGCGGCATGAGGCCGATTACGGTTGTAAGCGTGGTCAGGGAAACGGGCCGTAGGCGTTGTGCCGCTGTGCGGATCGCGGCATCCACCGCGCCATAGCCTTTACCCAGCAGGCGTTGATAGGTGTCAATCAAGACAATATTATTATTCACGACAATCCCAGAGAGAGCAATAACGCCCGTGAGGGTCAGAATCATGGATATATAGGGGTATAGCGCCAGACCTAATATTACACCGACCACCGAAAGTATAACGGCGAAAAGCGTCAGGAAGACATGGTAGAAACTATTAAACTGCAAGAGCAAAATGACGCTCATCATGAAGATGATGGCAAGACCCGCGCCTTTGGCAAAACGCAGGGCCGCCGCATTTTCCTCGGCTTGCCCGAGGAATTTATAGGTCACGCCGCGCGGTAAATTGGCTTCATTGTCCAGCCAATTTTGCAATTCTTCTGTTTGGATGTTCGTGGCGTAATCCTTGGCCGTGTTGCCCTTCACGACATAGAAGGGCGACAAGTCGCGGCGTTCGATTTTATCTTGCCGCAAGACGGGCACACGCGAAATAACGGAAGAGAGCGGAAGCGGTCCTTGTGTTGTCTGAATGCGCAGGCTGTCCAGTTCAGACAGGCTCCGTGAACCCGCTGGATATCGCAGGCGAATGTCTACTTCTTCTTCCGCATCTAAGGGACGATATTGCCCGACAAGCGTGCCTTCGGTGAGAAGGGAAAGCGCGGCCCCAATACGGCTGACGTCCAGGCCCAGCCGCCCCGCTTCCGTGCGGTCTATGACATATTCAAAATCAACGCCGGGAAGAGGCAGCGTGTCTTCAATGTCGATAATGCCTTCAATGCTCGCCATTTTCTCGCGGACCTGGAGGGTAACAGCGCGCAAGGCCTCCTTGTCTTCGCTAGAGATTTGAAGCTCAACATCCTTGTTGAGGGGCGGTCCTTGCTCTGTGTAGGTGATCTCCGTGATGACACCTGGGATACCGTCTGTCACAACTTCTAACTCTTCAATAATCTCTACGACGCTCCGCCGCTCAGAAAAGGGCTGAAGCTCCGTATAGACTTGAACCACCGTGTCCGTTGGAATTTGCGCAAGGCCGTCAAAGTTAAATCCGCCGCTGGAACCCCCAGCTGTTGTGTAGACAGATTCAATACCTTCAACGTCTTGGATTCGATCTTCAATTTCTTTGCCAATTTCCAGCATTTGATCTGGCGTCATATTTCCGCGCGCACGCGCGAGCACATACACTTGATCGCCAGGGGATTGAGTAAAAAACTCAACGGGTTTGGGCGGCGGCCCTGCCATTTGCGCTTTGAAAAAGATAAAAATCAAAAAGGCCAATAGTCCCATTCCGCACATGACCAGCCCGGGTATGCGGACCAAAAAGGTTATCATCTTTACATAAACACCTGTGATGCCTGTGACCTTTGAGGGATCGCCATCCCCTGCTAAAAGCGCCGCATTAGAATTTGGGTTTTCCTTAGGCCGAAACCCCATCATGGCCCCCAAGGTGGGCAGGAAAATAAGCGCCATGAGCGTCGAGGCCGAAAGGACATAAATCATTGTGCGCGGGAAATAGGCCATGAATTTCCCCGTGATGGACTCCCAGAACAGCAACGGAATAAAGGCCGCTAGGGTTGTCGCCGTTGAAGAGAGCACTGGCCAGAACATGCGCTCACCCGCCAGTTTAAAGGCCTCCAGCCGATGTAGGCCCTCTTCCATTTTTCGGTCGGCGTATTCGACAATAACAATGGCGCTATCGACGAGCACGCCAACGGAGAGGATGAGTCCAAAAAGGATCATCATATTGATGGTTTCGCTTTGAACAAAGAAGAGGAAAAAAGCGATGAGGAAGGACGCTGGAATGGCCCAGCCCACGAATATGGCGGAGCGCCACCCAAGGGCCGCAATGCACACGATAAAGACCAATACAACCGCATTAATTATAGAGCTAGACAGCTCGCTCATCATATCATTGATATAAACCGACCGAGATTGCGTGTAGGAGACATTCACGGTTTTGGGCCAATTCGGGCCCGCCGTAATGTCATCGACGAATTGGCGAACACGCTCTGTTGTATCTAAAATATTCTCGCCTTGGCGTTTAGAAACTTCGAGTGAGACGGAGGTTCGTCCGTTAAATCTGGCATGGGAGCTGATATCCTTATATCCGCGCCTGACCTCTGCAACGTCGCCCAATCTTATTATGCCGCCCGTATCATTGCGGCGAAGAACCAGCGCGCTCATATCTTCGGGTTTGGTGATAAGGCCGGGGAGGTTGATGTTATATTTGCCTGAATTTGTTTCCAAAACGCCCGCAGGTATGAGCGCGTTATTGCTCGAAATGGCGCGCTGTATCTCGCCGAATGAAATGCCAAGGCTTTCTATGCGCGCGGGGTCTAAAATAGCCTCTAAAACATTGGTGCGTTCCCCTGTAATTTGGGCCTCTAAAACGGAAGGCAGGCTTTCAATTCGGCTTTGAAGGTCTTTCGCCCTGCGTTGTAATTCCCGCTCGGGCGCATCCCCCCAGAGGTTGACAGTGATAATCGGTAATTTTGCGGTACTGACTTCCTCGACAATAGGCTCCTGGGCTTCTTGCGGAAACTCGGCGCGGGCTCTGTCGACCTTTTCCAAAACATTTTGCATAGCGAGATCAAGGTCGGTGGAGGGCTCGAACTCCAGCGTCACATAGGCGACATTTGTGGCCGCGATACCGTCTAATTGAATTAGTCCGTCAACAGCCTTTAATTCAGTCTCTAAGGGACGAATGAGCAGCCGTTCCCCGTCTTCGGGGGAGATACCGGGCAGCACAACGCTGACATTGATAAAGGGCACGGGAATATCGGGTTCTGCATCCATCGGCAGGCGTGTCATGGCATAAAGACCGCCAATAACGCAGAAGAGCATAATGCCCAAAGTCATTCGCCAATTGCGGATGGAAAAGCCGACAATACCGGACAGGCCTGAGGCCGAAGGCGAGAGGTCTTTGACTTGCATTTTCATGCTTATTGCGAAGCTGCTGGCGGGCCAGCTGCAAGGTTTATGTCGCCGTTATCTGTGACCTCCACACGCATGCCCACCGACACGAAATCCTGACCTTCAATGATGATGCGTGTGTCCTCGGGCAGGCCCGTTACCCACATGCCATTTTGATCTTCGTCGATGGTCTGAACTTCGGCAAAACGTACAATGTTCTGCGCGTCTACATAACGTACACCAATATTGCCATTATCTGCCAGTGTCAGGATATTGCCGGGCACTGATTGGGCCATGGTTTTGCCAGATGAAATACGCACGGTGGCCGTGACGCCAGCTTTCAGGGAGAGGGTCGGGTTTGGCACCTGAATTTCAGTGCGGAATGTTCGGGTTGCGGGATTGGCGCGAGCTTCGATGAAGGTGATTTTTCCTGTCAGCTGTTCACCTGTGGCGAGCGCAATTTCCGCGCTATTACCAATTTCAACGCCGCCGACTTGTGTTTCCGTCAGCTGGGCATTTACCTTGAGCGGCGAGAGATCCACGAGCAATCCGCAGGACATGCCTGGCGAAAGAAAGTCGCCAATCTGCGCGTCTTGGCGTTCCCAAATCCCAGAGAAGGGCGCGCGGATATTGATATTATCCGCTTCAATTTCGGCCTGTTTGAGCATGGCTTTGGCGCCATCGAGCTGCGCTTCAAATGCGGTTACCCGGCTTTGCGATTGAAAGCCTTTTTCAGCCAGCGTGCGGGCGGCGAGAAGGTCGGCTTCAATTGTCCGTAAATTTGCCTTGGCCTGATCGACTTGGGCTTGGCGCGCATTTAAATCTTGGCGGCAAATAGTTTGTCCTTTTTTGACGCGTTGGCCCTCCCTGACGAAAATTTCCGCGACGAGGCCCAGCGTCTCGGCTTTCAGCATGACTTCTCGGTTTGCGGTCGATTGTCCGTAAAGCTCCATCACATTGGGGTGCTCGCTAGCTATGACGCGGCGCACGAGCACAGTTGGCGTGGCTTTGCGGGCTTGCTCTTTGGCGGTGGCGGGCGTGGAGACAGGCAGCGGCGCGGCCTCTCCAGCGTTTTTGAACGCGAACCAACAGGCTCCTAACACGATAAGAGCAGCCGCAATAATATAGGACGTGTTGAGTTTCATAGTGTTCTTACGGTTTTCAACGGGCGAGGAGATGACCCGATATCTGTAATCTCATTTCTCGACCGCTACATGCGCCAAATTCCACGGGTTTCGCAAGGGTCAATGACGCAAGACGGCCCATCAGTAATGTATGTGCTTACCCCTACAGCCCAAAGATGTAAAAAGCTATTTTCTTGACCTGCAAAAATGCCAATCTGATTGTCGAATTCTAAGCTTGCCTTTGCAATTGTCCCGATTAAGTTGATGCGCTTATGTCGTAAGCTAGGGGAGACTACCTTGAGCGATATTTTAGACCAATTGGATGAACGCCGAAAACAGGCTAGACTAGGCGGGGGAGAGCGGCGCATCGAGTCGCAACATGCCAAAGGCAAGCTCACCGCGCGGGAACGCCTCGAACTCCTCCTCGACCCAGGCAGTTTCGAAGAATTCGACATGTTCGTTACCCACCGCTCCACCGATTTCGGCATGGAGAAAAATAAGATGGCGGGCGACGGCGTCGTTACGGGTTGGGGCACCATCAATGGCCGTAAGACATTTGTGTTCGCGCAAGACTTTACCGTATTTGGTGGCTCGCTCTCTGAAACCCACGCTAAGAAAATCAATAAGGTCCAAGAGATGGCCATGCGCCACGGCGCGCCTATCATCGGCCTGCAGGATTCTGGCGGGGCGCGTATCCAAGAAGGCGTCGCGGCGCTCGCGGGTTATACGGATGTGTTCCAGAATAATATCCTCGCAAGCGGCGTCATCCCGCAAATCTCTGTCATTATGGGCCCCAGCGCGGGCGGGGCGGTCTATTCACCCGCCCTCACGGATTTTATCTTCATGGTCCGCGATAGCTCCTATATGTTTTTGACGGGGCCAGATGTTCTCAAGACTGTGACGAATGAAGTCGTCACCGCCGAGGAGCTGGGCGGGGCTAAGACCCACACGAGCAAATCCTCAGTGGCAGACGGCGCCTATGATAATGATATGCAGGCCCTGTCGGAAATTCGCCGCCTCTTTGATTTTCTCCCGCTCAACAACCGCAGCGGCGTACCGAGCCGTCCGTTTTATGACGAGCATGACCGTATCGACGAGAGCCTAAATACGCTCGTCCCAGATAATCCGAATATCCCCTATGATATGAAAGAGCTGGTGACGAAGCTCGCGGATGAAGGTGACTTCTTTGAAATTCAGCAGGATTTTGCGAAGAATATTCTCTGCGGTTTCATCCGCCTCGAAGGGCAAACCGTTGGCGTGGTCGCGAACCAGCCTATGGTGCTCGCGGGCTGTCTCGATAGTGATGCCTCGCGTAAGGCCGCGCGTTTCGTCCGTTTCTGTGATTGTTTCGAAATTCCGATTTTGACGCTGGTGGATGTGCCGGGCTTCTTGCCGGGAACCTCCCAAGAATATGGCGGCGTCATTAAACACGGCGCGAAATTGCTCTATGCCTTCGGCGAAGCGACGGTCCCGAAAGTCACCGTCATCACGCGCAAGGCTTACGGCGGGGCCTATTGCGTTATGGCACCGAAACATCTGCGCGGTGATATCAACTACGCCTGGCCCAGCGCGCAAATCGCGGTGATGGGCGCAAAGGGCGCGGTAGAAATCCTCCACCGCAAAGACCTCGGCGACCCAGAAAAAATCGCGGCCCATACGGCGGATTACGAAGAGAAATTCCTGTCGCCCTTCCGCGCCGCCGAACGCGGTTATATCGACGAGGTCATCCAGCCGCAAAGCACAAGAAAACGCGTCTGCCGCGCGCTGGCCCTCGCGAAAGATAAAAAGCTAGAGAACCCGTGGAAGAAACATGGGAACTTGCCGCTTTAATGGGTGATACCCCCACATTCGCTTTCTTGCTTTCGTCATCCTCGGCCCCCGAGCCGAGGATCCATCTCGCGTTTTCAGCATGGACCCTCGGGTCAAGCCCGAGGGTGACGGGTGACGAGTGGATTGAGTTTGGGAGTTTGGTATTGTGAGCGAGCTGCCTACCTTTGATTGGAGTGCGAGGCATACGCGATTGCGATACCAAGCAGTGCTCTCTTCATTGAGCTTTTTTATGATGTGTAACCTTGGGGTTGAATCTGTGAAGATCCCCGGTTTTGTGACATTCTCTGAAAATCCAAGTCCAGATATCATTGCGCTTTTTTTATTCGCATTTGCTATTTTTTCTATTTTGAGTTTTGCAATCCAAGACAATTTGGAACGACATTTGCGTCCCATGTATGTGAGTAGAACAAACATGTCTGTTCAACAAATTAGGAAAGAGCTAACTCAAAACTCAAATCTTCATAGTAGACTTCGAAAATTTTATGCCAAATTTGAAACGCTTTTCGATGATTTTGAACCGATGCAAAACACAAATCAACCATGGCGGGGAGAAGAGGAAATTTGGTTTAATGAGTCCGAGTTCGAAGCTGTGGGGGCAGAGTTAAAGTCTTGCAAGAAAGAAGTAATCGAATCGTTAAATAGGTTTGAAGATAACTTTTCACATTCGAAGCATCATTTTCCGAATTCCCAACCTTTATTTGCAGGCATATTGGCAAAGGTTGTTCAAATTACCTCAATTCTTGAGACTGTCATTGATGCCCCACATGTTACAAAAGGGGGCATAGAGCATTCAAAGGTAGGTTTTCGATTTAGTGCTCTAAACTTTGATAGAAAGCCCATCGATCAATTAGTTGAAACCTTTGTTGATTTCGAAGGTGATTTGTCTCGTTTATCTAAAGTCTTGTTTTCATATCGGCTAAAATTATTTTTTCAAACGAACTTATTGTCTCTAGTTTTGCCGGTCCTAGTTTCTATTTGTTTCATTCTGTTTGGAGTCTGTAAATGGCTGCGATAAAAAAACTCCTCATCGCCAATCGTGGTGAAATCGCGTGCCGCGTTATAAAAACCGCGCGGAAAATGGGCATTGCTACCGTTGCGGTTTATTCCGATGCGGACAAAAATGCGCTGCATGTGGGTATGGCGGATGAGGCGGTT
>CALLBD010000066.1 GCA_938001915.1 uncultured Caulobacterales bacterium
GGGAGCTCTTTACTGATACTCTCTGGGACATCATCGGCGCTATAAACGGGCTTAATCTCGATACCCTCGGGCGTCATCTTTCTTAGGCCTTCAACGGGTTTGCCTCTCAGCTCCTTTTCAGCCAGCGCATACCAATCTTTCAGCGTAGGGGATTTAGGCATGGTCAGGCTCCGGCGTTTCCATGAGTTCGATTAAGACACCGCCCATATCCTTCGGGTGTAGGAAAATAATTAGCGTCCCATGTGCGCCAATACGAGGTTCATTCAGCACACGTACGCCTTTCGCTTCCATCTCCGCTTTGGCGTTATGAATATTTGCAACTTCGAAACAAAGATGATGTTGTCCGCCCAGCGGATTCTTTTCGAGGAACTTATTGATGGGCGATTTTGCGCCCAAAGGCTCAATCAGCTCTACCTGTCCCGCGGGCGTATTTACAAAAATAACCTTCACACCCTGCTCTGGCAGCTCTAACAGGTCGCTGATGTCGGTTGCGTTGAAAACACGGCGATACATATCTGCGGCAGCCAGAACATCTGGGACGGCCACGCCCACATGGTTTATCGGGCCAAGTTTGAAGTTTTCAATCATGGGTGTGCTTTCCTAAACCTTAGAGGCTTCCATTGATGAGCTTCATAACGCCGGAAAAGTCTAACCCGTCTTTGCCTGCGGCTTCCATAAGCGAATAAATCGCTTCAGATTGCGCCCCCAAGGGCGTCGAGGTGCGCGCCGTCCTGGCGGCCCCTTGGGCCAAGCGCAAGTCTTTTAGCATCATGGCCGCCGTAAACCCGGGTTGATAGTCGCGATTGGATGGCGCGCTTTCTACAGGACCCGGGGCCGGGCAATAGCTCGTCATAGACCAATTTTGACCTGAAGCAGTTGAGCTTATGTCGTAAAATGTCTGCGCATCTAATCCGAGTTTCTGAGCGAGATTAAACGCCTCACACGTGCCAATCATATGAATACCGAGCAGCATATTGTTGCAAATTTTTGCGACTTGGCCGTTCCCGGCATCCCCTGCATGGAAAATATTTTTCCCCATTGTTTCCAAAATGGGTTGCGCGCGCGCAAAGGCTTCAGACGTACCGCCGCACATAAAGGTCAGCGTTCCCGCCGCTGCGCCGCCAACTCCGCCTGAGACGGGGGCGTCTATCATGTCTATTTGCTGATTTCTCGCCTCGGCAACCAGATCTCGTGCCGTTTCAACATCAATAGTTGAACAGTCTATCATCAAAGTTCCTGGCACCATCCAGAAAAACGCTTCTTCGCAAACTTTTCTGACGATGCTGCCATTGGGTAACATCATGATAACTACGTCGGAGTCCTTGACCGCCGTATTTATATCCTTGGCAATTTCACAACCACCCTTACGCGCACTCTGTTGAGCAGTTTTGGATAGGTCAAATCCGACGACCTGATGCCCTGCCTTGACCAAATTTGCAGCCATCCCCAGACCCATATTTCCGAGACCGATAAAACCGATTTTCATCATGGCAAGAACTCCTGCGTTGGCTGCGAGACCCGTCTGAACAGACGCTCAGTCTGACCCGTTGTTACCGCGCCCACATCCTCATGCGACCATTTCGGATTACGGTCCTTATCAATGAGCTGCGCGCGAATACCTTCATAGAAATCTTGCGTCGTCAGGAAGTTAAGAGACAAATCTAACTCCTGTGACATGACCTCTTTAAAACTCATCTTTTCGCCGCGTTTCAGGGCTTCGAATGTCACGCTCATCGCGAGCGGAGACTTGCGCCGTATGGATTTTGCCTGTTTAGCGGCCCATTCGCTACCGTCCTTATCAAGCGCGCGCAGGATGGCAGGCACTGTCTTTTCACCAAAGGCTTTTACAGCGCTAGGAATGGGGTCGCTCACGGGCGGTGCTTTCACGAAACCCAGCATCACATTAGCAACGGCGGCATCAGAACCATCTAAGGCCGCTTTCCCCAAAGCCGCAATAAGCGCACTATGCTGATCGCTCGGAACAAAAGCATTGGCCACGCCGAGCCCGCAAGCCTGCCCCGCATCGAGCCGCGCGCCTGTTAACCCCAGCCACTGCCCTATATCCATGCCAAGCCGTGGTAAGAAAAATGTCCCACCTACATCGGGGAAATACCCAATCCCCGTCTCCGGCATCGCAAACATCGTTGTATCACCCGCCACGCGCAAACGTCCATGGACGGAAAGACCAACGCCGCCTCCCATGACAAAGCCGTCAATCAGGGTAATATATGGTTTGGAATAGCGGTGAATAAGCTCATTTAGCGCATATTCCGTCCGCCAAAATTCTTCTGCCCGTTTGTCACCCGCCTTGCCGCTATCATGCAGCAAGATGACGTCACCGCCCGCGCAGAAGGCCCGATCGCCTTCGCCGTCAATCAAGACCGCACCAATAGCGTCATCCGCCGCCCAGGCTTGCAAAAGACGCGTGAGCTCGACACACATATCGAGCGTCAAAGCATTGAGCGCCTTAGGTCGGTTCAGTGTTATGTGGCCAAGATTGCCAATGACACGAGATTTAATTTGGTCAGTCATTTTTCACCCGATGCTGTTCCCGCCATTCGTCTCTCATAGCATAGAAACCAGCGTATTTTTCGACTTCAGGATATTTCCCTTTAAAGCTCTCTATGTCCTCTTCTGAGGCGGCGTTGTACCACTCAGAGAATTGCACATTGTAATCTTCGCCCGACCCCATTCTAAACCCCATTGATCCCATCTTGTAATCCGGAAAGGCCACCCATGGCGGTTCGAAAGGCGGGCCATATTGAGGGCATTTGGGCATAGGAACGGACTCGAAAAACTCTTTTGCAGCTATCGACCTTTGCTCCTCGGTCATGCCTTCAAAATATATTCCATTCTTCCAAAATTTAGTTTGAAGAAATTGATTCAAGCGAAACGGGGCGCACCTCAGGATTAGTTTTTGGAATGTGGTCCAATCTTCCATACTTACTGCCTCAACAAGCTCCGGCTCACAATCATGCGCATGATTTGGTTAGTACCTTCCAAGATTTGATGAACCCGCAAGTCTCTGACGATTTGCTCAATCTCATATTCCGACAAATAGCCATAACCGCCGTGAAGCTGGAGCGCGTCATTGGCAATCTTGCTGCACAAATCCGTGCAGAAACGTTTCGCCATCGCGCAAGCGGCACCCGCATTTGGCAGATTTTTATCGAGCATATCTGCCGCGCGGTAAATCATCAGTCGCGAGGCTTCGAGTTCTGTCGCCATATCGGCGAGAATAAATTGGGTGTTTTGAAATTCTGATATCGACTTGCCGAATTGCATCCGCTCTTTGGTGTACTCCAAGGATGCAGAAAGGGCCTTCTGCGCGCCGCCAAGGCTACAAGCGCCAATATTGATGCGCCCGCCATCAAGGCCGCTCATGGCAAATTTAAACCCGTCGCCTTCGGCCCCGACGCGGTTTTCAGCAGGGATCCGGCAATCCTCTAAGATAACTTGCGCGGTTGGCTGTGCGTTCCAGCCCATCTTCTTCTCATTCGCTCCAAAGGATAGGCCTACTGTCCCCTTCTCGACCACAAATGTGGAGACACCTTTGGCCCCGTCATCAGATGTCCGCGCCATAACGACGTAAATATCGGACCACCCCGCACCCGAGATAAACGTCTTGGTGCCATTGAGAATGTACTCCTCTCCGTCCCGGCCAGCTTTTGTGGTCAGAGAGGCCGCATCCGACCCTGCCCCAGGTTCCGTCAGGCAATAGCTGGCAATCAACTCCCCTGCCGTGAGTTTTGGAACATATTTGGCGCGAAGATTATCATCCGCATAGCGATCCACCATCCACGTCGCCATATTATGAATAGTCATCATTGCGGTGTGGGAAACATCGCCTGCTGCAAGCTGTTCAAACACAAGCGCGCAATCCAGACGTGAGAGCGCAGTCCCGCCGTACTCCTCTGAGGAGTACATCCCCATGAACCCAAGCTCTGCTGCTTTGGCAAAGACTGTGCGGTCCAGATATTTTTCTTCATCCCACTTAGAACTATGCGGGGCGAGTTCGGCCACCGCGAATTGGCGCGCCATATCTTGAATAAGGGTCTGTTCTTCCGTGAGTTGAAAATCCATCTAGTTTTGTCTCTGTCTCTGCCGCATCTCAAATCGGCGCATGGGCATGGCGTCAATCGTTGCATAAAGATTTTCGACCCAGACCACATCAGAAAACTGCTTTTTCACACCCCCGTCTTTTCCAATGAGATTGAAATCGATGCCTCGGTCGCACCTCATACTTTGTTGAATTTTCGCCCGCGAACGGTCGGACAGAGAACTGCGGGACCCATCCGCGTTTAACATCTCAATGCCAGCTGAACCTTCCGCGACAATGACAAGGTCACGCTCGGCAAAGCCTTGCCAATCCATTTTAGGTAAAATCCGCTCAATGGGGTCAACAACACCAGTGCTGCAGACAAGGAGAATCCGCTTGTTTCCAAAAATATCAGACGACAAATTGTGCGCCTCGCTGTGTTGGGCACACGCCAAATTGGGAGCTAGTATCAGAGCAATTGCAAGAGTTGCACTCGCGAAAAAACTTTTCATTCTTCATCCTTAAAACGTCGGAATGATAAAGGCGCTATCCTCTGTTTCGCCTTCCGGCCAGCGCTGCGTCACGGTTTTGACTTTCGTGTAAAAGCGCAAGCCTTCCATTCCATATTGATTCGCGTCGCCGAATGCGGATCGCTTCCATCCGCCAAAGCTATGATAGGCAACGGGTACTGGAATAGGTACGTTGATGCCGACCATACCGACTTCGACACGGTCTGCAAATTCCCGCGCGACGCGGCCATTTTGGGTGAATATCGCAACGCCATTACCATATTGATGCTCCGTCGGGAGCTTGAGAGCCTCCTCAAAGTTTTTGGCTCTTACAATTTGCAGAACAGGTCCGAAAATTTCATCCTGATAGGTTTCCATATCTGGCGTCACATTATCCAACAGCGACGGTCCGACAAAGAACCCCTCCTCATAACCTTGCAGTTCAAAATCACGGCCATCCACGAGCAGATCCGCACCTTCCGCCACGGCTTTGGTCACTTGCGCCTTAATACTATCGCGGTGCACGCCCGTAACGACAGGCCCATAATCCGCCTCCGCATCTTCGGAGACCCCAACTTTCATTGCCGCAATCGCTGGCAGCATCTTGTTTAGGAACCGCTCGGCCGTGCCTTCGCCAACAGGCACAACGACAGGCAAAGCCATACAACGCTCTCCCGCCGACCCATAGGCCGCACCCAGAATATCTTTGACCGCCTGATCCATATTCGCGTCTGGCATAATAATTCCGTGGTTCTTGGCACCGCCCATACATTGCGCGCGCTTACCATTTGCTGTTGCGCGAGCGTAAACATATTGGGCGATATCGGAGGAGCCGACGAAGCTCACGGCTTTAATTGTCGGATGATCGCAAATCGCATCGACGATTTCCTTGTCGCCGTTGATACATTGTAGCAGCCCCACGGGACCACCTGCCTCAACGAATAATTCGGTCAGGCGCATCGGCACGGACGGATCTTTCTCGGAGGGCTTTAAGATGCAGGCATTTCCCGTCGCAATCGCCATGCCGAACATCCACATCGGTATCATAGCGGGAAAGTTAAACGGCGTTATGCCCGCGACAACGCCCAGCGGTTTACGCATTGAATAAACATCAATCTCCGGCCCGGCCCCATAGGTATGTTCACCTTTTTGCCCATGCGGCATTCCGCAAGCGAATTCGATAACATCCACACCGCGAATAACATCCCCCCGGCTATCGGCGAGGACTTTGCCATGTTCTGACGACAGCATCGCCGCGAGGTCATCCATATTCGCTTCAACTAAATGCTTATACGCGAATAAGATACGCGACCGTCTCTGCGGATTAGTGTTTGCCCATGCAATTTGAGCCTTTGCGGCGGAGGCCACAGCTGCATCCAACTCTGATGGGGTAGCCATAGACACCTTCGCCTGCACCTGACCTGTGTTCGGATTGAAGATATCTTTCGTACGTCCAGAGGTGCCCGCAACCCGCTTTCCGTCAATGAAGTGGCCAATTGTTTTCATCATATCGCTCCAGTGGTTCCGTCTCTTTATAACGTTGCATTTTTACCCGTAAATATACTATGTTGCACAGCACATTTGTATTTTTGCAGGCTTAAAATGAATTGGGACGATCTAAAACTATTCCTAGCCATAGCGCGGCGGAAGAAACTTACCTCAGCTGCCGCAGATGTCAAAATGGATACCACCACAGTGTCCAGACGTATCAAACGGTTAGAAGATAATTTGGGCCAAACCCTCTTTGAACGTCTCAGAAGTGGTCATGAACTTACGACCCATGGCGAAGCGCTTTTCGTCCTGGCTGAGCAAATAGAGGCAAATTTTGACAGTATAAATAAGACCAAAGACAGCACGACACATACCCCGAGCGGTACAATACGTATCAGCGTGGCGGAAGGCTTCGGGGCCGAGATCTTAGCGCCATTACTGGGGAAATTCACGGCGCGCTATCCCGACATTGAAATCGACTTAGTTTCAGGCAGCGGGTTTCTAAGCCTGTCAAAACGCGAAGCAGATATTGCGATTGGTCTGACGCGGTCAAAATCTAAACATATCCAATCAGAGCTCCTCAGCACATATAATCTTCATATTTATGGACATCGTAACTATCTTCAAAACCATGATGAGATTGAGTCTCGAAAGGACCTAAAAAATCATACATTGATAGATTATGTGGACGATTTGATTTACTCCGACGAACTTAGGTATTTCGAACTTCATCTACCTAATGTACGCCCTCAGATCCGAAGTACCTCAATTTTGGCACAAAGGCAGCTTGTCGAGTCTGGCGCAGGTCTTGCCATTTTGCCAGATTTCATGGCGCGAACTGACTTACAAAAGGTCCTCCCGCAGAAAATTCAGATAAAGCGCCAATTTTGGTTCTCCTGTCATCAATCTGTGGCGCCGCTGGCGAAGGTGAAAGTCTTCAAAGCCTTTGCCTTTGACAATCTGAGTGGGCCCTAAGCCCTGATAGTCAGCTAACCCTTCTTTTCGTCTTTCGATGACAGTTAAACTTGAAAGGCGTATAAAAGTTTTAGCAGGCCCACACCCATCGCCAGACATTGTTTCAACCCGCTCAATGTCGTGTGAAAGGCAATCGGTTTAGTTCATTAAAGGACTTTGTCACGTTAACGAGATTGACCCTGGTTACCCGCAGTTTGGAATTTTCCGGACAGATTGATGCCGCCGCCAATTCCCATTCCATGTTGGCTTTATGTCTGAATTTACGGAATGTGTTTCTGGAGATGAGGTGGCGTCGATGATTGAAGAGATTGTATATTTGGCTGTGGGCTGAGAGTAGTTTTTGTGCATTTCCTACAGACCCAAATTTCTGTGATTTTCGTTCTCGCCGTCGTATCTTAACGCAGACCTAAATCTGAGACACAGACGCTGACGTCAGACAGATAGGTCCCTAATGACCGATGAATTTATGGACCATGAATCGACAAGCGTCGTACCGGAGGAATCTGGCCTTGCAGAAGCCTATGCGCGAAAGGCAGAAGAGCTAGAATATTGGTTATCTGACGATGAACCTATGGTGCGTGAATTTGCCAAACAATATATTGAGCAATTAGGACGCCAGCAACAGCATGAACGTCGTCACGCAACAGAGTCAACGGACCTGCGTAAACATAAATTCCGGATAGGAGACGAGTCAGAGAATTGTTCGTAACATGCCTCTTATTTCCTACTTAGAAAAAAATGAAGTTTCAGTACAATTATTGCTGTCAGTCGATATGCCGTTTTCAGATATTAGGTATTGTCTCATAAAAATCTCGTAGTATAGCGGCATCTTCTAGTGAATTCGAAATCATACAGATGCTTTAGGTGACAAATAGGTGACATATTTTGACCGGCAAAACTGCTAAGTCATTGAAAAGCCGCGGTAGCTCAGTGGTAGAGCGCATCATTGGTAATGATGAGGTCGGGAGTTCAATTCTCCCTCGCGGCACCAGCTTTTTAAGAAGGCCAGAACAGCCAGTTTACGCCAAGGCGAGCCATTTCTGAAATAACCTTAGACGTTCCAGGCAAGACCCATACCGTTCTGTCCAGCTTTTTCTTACCAATTCGGAACCGTGGCGGCGGCGTAATTAATATAACTGTTGAATGCAGCTTGGCGGCTGAGGAGATAGCTTTCCTCTGCGGCCAGGCGGGTATTCTCAGCGACAATCACAGCTGTAAAGCTTTCCTGACCCGCAAAGAAAAGTTTCTGTGCGCGCTTCTGCGCTTCAATTGCGGTATTGAGCGTTTTCTCATCGAAACTCAGCTGTTTTTGCCGCCTGTCCCATGTCGTTAAGGTCGTATCGATTTCCAAGGCCGCTTGAAAAACCGCCTCTTCATAATTCAATAGCGCTTGTTTCACGCGGGCCGTTTCCAAGTCCACACCCGCGAGCAGGCGCCCGCGTCCGAAAAGCGGCTGAGTGATGCTGGCCACGATAGAGCTTGTAAGGCTACCAATATTGGTCAGTGAGGAAAAATTAAAAATTGACCCATTAAGAGACACGTCAGGATAAAGCGCGAGTTGCGCCGCGCGTTCACCGTGCGTCGCCGAAACAAGACCCCATTCCGCAGCGCGAATATCGGGGCGATGGCGCACGATATAATCAAGATTGGGCGGGGCGACTTGTGTCGGCAAGCTTAGTGAATTTGGCCGTGAAAGATTGGCATCAAGCGCTCGCGGCGTTTGCTGCATGAAAATCGCGAGTGCATTCCGAAGCGAGGATTTCTGAGCATCCAGAGCCGCCAAATTCGATTCAATTTGAGAGATTTGCGTGTCAGCCCGGTCAAGATCGAGACGGGAACTATAGCCGCTCTGAACAAGTCTATCGATGCGTCCGCGCTTCTCTTGCAATCGAGCAAGATTACTTTGGTTCAAAGTAACGCGGGCTTCTGTTGTGCGGTAAGCCACATAGGTTTGCACCATACGGGTCAAGACAAGGCGTCTTGTATCACTGACCAAGGCTTGATTTGCGGCGATATTAGACTGGGCCTCTTTAACCCCCTGCCGCGTACGACCGAATAAATCCAAGTTCCAGTCGCCCCCGAGCCCCGCCCCTGCGCCAAAATCAGAATAGTCAACAGCGAGGCCGTCGCCACTCAAATTTATGCTGGGCACTAAGTCCGCTTGGACTCCGCGTAAAAGAGCCTCGGCCTGTTCAACGTTGGTAAGGGCGCGGCGCATATCAAACGATTTCTGCAGAGTCTCCGCTACAAGAAAATTTAAGAAGGGGTCTTCAAAATTCTCCCACCAGTTCAGGGCTTGTTGCGACTTGAAGGCCTCCCTTGGAACTTCATTTAAGGTCGGCAGAAACTCGGAAACTTGGCCTGAGACAGCATTTTGCGTTCCAGAGATAAATCCTGGTCCGGAATTCTCAGATAGGGACATACAAGAGGATAGGAGAAGTCCCATCGCGATAGACATACCGCAGCGCTGAATTGACTTCGTTTCCATATCACACAATCTAGTTCACTAAGAAAGACGAGGAAAAATTATCAAATCAAATTTAATTCCAGCATAATTTTTAAAGTTAATTATCCGTTGAAGTTTGGCGGCTCTGGGGAATTAACACCATTTTAGCCATATTTTTCAACCATATCTCAAACAAGCTCCCTTATGAGTGTTCTGATATGAGGCAATCCGGTTGGATAACTAATGGCAAATACGACGCGTAAACCGACGTCCCCTTGGGGTCTGGGAAAACATACAGGCCTGATGCTGGCTTTGTCATGTGTTATCAATCTATTGGGGCTCGTAGGCGCCATTTATATGATGCAAGTTTATGACCGCGTCCTCTCCAGCGGTAGCGTCCCTACCCTTGTCGGCATTTCTATCATCGCGCTCATGCTCTATGCATTTTACGGGTTTTTAGAATATTTCCGTACGGAATATCTCACAGCAAATGGAGAGAGTTTTGCGGATAAACATGCAGAGCGCGCCTTTCACGAGGCGCTGGAGGGTCACGCTCTAGACCCGCATCATTCTGAGCGCCGCATGGCTATTGAAGATCTAGGAACTGTCAGACGTTTTTTAACATCAAAAGGCTATTCTGCCATTTTTGATGTCATATGGATGCCAATATTCTTGATCTTTATTTTCAGCTTGCATCCAGTTCTTGGGGTTACGGCGCTTGTTGCAACCTGCTTCCTCGTGGCTATGGCCCTTATAAATGAGCGGACCTCACGAAAACGCATTGCAGAGGAAAGCGGCAGAACAACGCAATCACGCCGATGGGTCGCCAATATTCATCGTCACGCCCATCTCGTGACTGGTAATGGCATGGGTCCAAACATGGCGCAGGCTTGGTTGACTAAGGAAAAGCAGTCGCGTGAAGAGTCGTTGAATTTCTCTTCCTTGTCATCAAAATTCTCCGTGTCATCAAAGACAATTCGCCTAGTTATTCAGTCGATGATATTGGGTCTGGGCGGTTTTCTCGCGATTAGAGGGCACATTTCGCCAGGCGCTATGATTGCTGCGTCTATTGTTTTCACAAGAACCATTGCCCCAGTGGAACGCCTTCTCGCTAATTTTGCCTTATTCATTCGCGCCCGCCAATCTTGGAGCCGAATGAAAACGTGGATTTTCGATGACGCTTTGATGGAAAAAATTGCTCTACCTGAGCCGTCGAAGGCCTTAAATATTGATCTCAAATACCTTGTGCCGCCAGGCGCAGCCCGTCCTGTCCTTCAGGGCGTAGACTTTAAACTCGTCGCAGGCGACGTATTAGGTGTTCTTGGGCCAAGTGGAAGCGGGAAATCTTCCCTAGCCAAAGCTTTAGCGGGTGCCTGGCAAATACAAAGTGGCAGCGTCTCGATGGACGGCGCGGATTATACAGACTGGCCCCAAGCCCAACTCGGAAGCGCAATCGGATATATGGCGCAGGATTGCGAGCTCTTCGATGGCACCGTCGCCCAAAACATATGTGGCTTCACGCCGGAGCTAGACGAAACAGCCGTTTTGAAAGCGGCTCAGATCGCGCAGGCGCATGAGATGATTGCGGGTCTGGAGAATGGATATAACACGCAAGTCGGCCCGAGTGGAACATCCCTCTCCTCTGGTCAACGCCAACGCATAAACCTTGCGCGGGCCCTCTATGGCAACCCCTTCATCGTTGTCTTAGACGAACCTAATTCAAATTTGGACGAACAGGGTGAGCGAGCTCTCCTTGCCGCAATTAAACATCTGAAAGACGCGAATAAGATTGTTGTTATTGTGGCTCACCGTCGCAACGCATTGCGGTACGCAACAAAGTTATGCGTAATTAAAGATGGTACTAAACTCGTGTTTGGACCGGCGCAAGAAGTCGCTAACAAATTGAAACAGGTACAAGGCGCGAAATCGCCCCCCCAGCGGAGACAAACAGCTGCAGCGTCTGTGTCTGTCGAAAAACTATCTGTTGAAAATACACGTGTTCAAAAAACGCCGCCGCTTCAAACGCCGCCTCCCGTCTTCGCCGCGCCCACCCGTACCACAGCGGACCGTAATACTGAGCAAGTTCACTTTGAAACTCAGGTTCAATCCCCTGTGCAATCCGACGCCGAGCCTGTGCAGCAGCCCGCGGTGGCATATGCGTCGGATAACACAATTGAAAATTTTCAGCCGTCTACTTACGCACGGAACATTCCTCCTAACCCTTATCTAAGGGCTTTGCAGCAAGCTGCCGAGACAAGACATCATGCCTCATAAACAAAACCATATGCAAAACGCGCCTTCGGAGACTGTATTTTCCAAGCGTCTGGACAAAGTCGCTCGTAGAGCCCTACTCACGTCGACCATATTTGGCGGTTTACTGCTATCTTCAATCTTCCTCATCAATTTGGAGGGCGCTGTCATATCGCCGGCGACGGTTGTACCTGTGGGCGAGAATAAAGTAGTCCAGCACCGCGAAGGCGGCGTCATTGATAGCCTTTTGGTGAGCAATGGGGAAAATGTCACGGCGGGTCAGCCACTCATTACCTTGAGCAATGTTGCCGTGAAGTCAGAGCATAATGTCTTGAAATATCGCCGTATCGAATTAGGCGCGAAACTAGCCCGATTGAAAGCGCGTCTCTCACCAGAGGTGAAATTCGCTTATGCCCTTCCCTCTGATGTCCTGTTCGACAAAGAGGCCCATAAAATCTTGGCGCGGCAGGAAAATCTATTTCTGTCCGAGCGTGACGCCTTTGTCACCACACACCAAAAATTGGTTGAGGGCATCAACGCGCTAACGACAGAAATCACAGCTTTGGACACGCAAATTGCAACAACTCAGCAGCAAGCGGGATTAATCGAACAGCAAATTTCTGACATTCTCCCCCTCGTCCAAGAACAGTTGGTGCCAAAGGCCCGGGAATGGGATTTAAGACGATCTCACGTCTCCGTCCGTAGCCAGCTGGACTCACTGAATGTACAGAAAGTGAAATTACAGTCCAATTTGTCAAATAATCAAAATGAGCTGAAACAATATTTTTCTGGTTTCAGAAAAGATACCCTCACCGAAATTGAGGCGGCGGAAACAGAATTATTGGGCGTAGAGCAGCAGTATGGAAATCTTGATGATCAATTAGAACGCAAAGTCATCAAGGCTCCTGTCTCTGGCAAAGTTCATGAGCTAACTGTCT
>CALLBD010000067.1 GCA_938001915.1 uncultured Caulobacterales bacterium
TTTAATAACGGAACATTTTTTCATCATGTTTGAATATCTCGTCCCGCGTCCGCCCGACGCTATTATGGCCCTCATGCAGCAATGCAAAGCGGATACAAATCCCGACAAAATTGATCTTGGCGTTGGCGTTTACAAGGACGCCTCGGGCGGCACGACGATTTTGCGCGCGGTGAAACAGGCGGAAAAACAGCTTTGGGAAACTGAGACGACGAAATCCTATGTGGGCACGCGCGGCAATGAAGATTTTCGCCATGAAATGCTGCATATGATGCTCGGCGGCGAGGCGGGCCGAATTGATGCGGCGCTCTTAAACCGCATCGCCAGCGCGCAGGCGGCGGGCGGATCAGGCGCTTTGCGTCTTGGGGCGGAGATTATCAAATCCGCTGCGCCTGATGCAACCGTTTGGGCGTCCAATCCAACCTGGGCAAACCATATTCCGCTTATCAGTTCAGCTGGGCTGAAGATGGAAAAATATCCCTATTATAACCGCGAAACGCTTGGCGTTGATTTCGAAGATATGCTTGCGCATTTGAACGCCAAAGCTAAAGCGGGCGATGTTGTCCTGCTGCATGGCTGTTGTCACAACCCGACGGGGGCAGATTTGTCGCCTGCGCAATGGGACCGTCTTGCGGACTTCCTCCTTGCTAAAGAGCTGACGCCTTATGTCGATTTGGCTTATTTCGGCCTGGGCCGCGGTATGGCGGAAGACACCTATGGCCTGCGCAAAGTCGTTGAAATTTGCCCTGAAGTCGTCATCGCAGCGTCCTGTTCTAAGAATTTTGCCTTATATAAAGAGCGCGTCGGCCTTATCGCAATTGTCTGTAAAGATGATGCCGCGGCGGAAATTGCCCGCTCACAACTCGGCGCGACCCAGCGTAAAATCATTTCCATGCCGCCAGATCACGGGGCGAAGCTTGTGGCTGATATTCTGGGCGACGCGGAGCTGCGCACCATGTGGGTGGATGAGCTCACGGAGATGCGCGAGCGTATGCGCGATTTACGCCGCCAGCTCTCGGACGCGCTCAATGTGCAAGGCGGCGAGGTGATTGCGGCAGCGGTCAAAGATCAGAACGGCATGTTCTCGACCCTGCCGCTCTCTGTAGAACAGGCCCGTAAACTTCGGTCTGACTATTCAATATATATGACGGATAGCGGACGAATTAATATTGCCGGCGCGAATGCTGAAAATATCCCGCGATTAGCCGAAGCCATTCTAGCCGTTCTCTAGGCCCCGTTCTCTAGGCCGAGGCAGCTATCATATTTGCTGGTGCGAATAACTTCGGCGCGCTGCACTAAGGTGCTGGCGCGCCCATTAACAAATTCAGTTGGCGGGTCCAGTCGCCATTTATTAGGGCTGGGTAACACGGCCGCGAGTAGCGCCGCTTCGCGCGGCGTTAAATCCTTGGCCAGTTTGCCAAAGCGGGCTTGGGACGCGGCTTCCGCGCCAAAGATACCATCGCCCCATTCTGCGACATTGAGATAAATCTCAATCGTGCGCCGCTTGCCCCAAACCGTATTGGTGTAAACTGCGAACCAAGCTTCAATAGCTTTTCGCGCATAACCGCCGCCATTCCACAGAAATACATTTTTCGACGTTTGCTGCGTAATTGTGGAGCCGCCGCGCCGCCGTCCCGAATCGGCATTATCGGAAATAGCGTCTTGAATAGCTTGGAAATCGACGCCCTTGTGCTCGCAAAAGCGCGAGTCCTCACCGCCCATAATAGCGCGCGGCAGATGCGGGGATATGTCTTTCAGGGGGGTCCAATCTTTACGAATGGTTTCGCCTGCGAGTGCGCGCTGCACCATTAAAACCGTTCCTGGTACAGGCAATACCCGCAAGGCAATGGCGTAGAGGTGCACCCCTAAAATAATCCAAATAAAGACCCTAAACGCGCGCCAAAACCGTGACGGTTTCTTTACGGGCTGAAGGGGACCGTAAATATCGCCGGGGGAGAGGTGATAGGTTTTAGTCAATTTGAAACTGCTCTGGGCGATATCCCGGGTCAGGATATTGCGGGTTCATTGTCTCTAATGTCTCGCGGACAATACCCGAGATAATGGCCCCGCGCGTTTTGCGCGAATCCGACGGAATAATGTGCCAAGGCGCATGCTGCGTCGAAGTCTTTTGCACCATGGTTTCATAGGCGTTCATGAAATCAGGCCAAAGCGCGCGGTCATCTAAATCGCCCGGATTAAATTTCCACCGTTTATCAGGGTTTATCAGGCGGTCCCGCAAACGCTCACCTTGGGTGTCATGGGAAATATGCAGCATGAATTTTAACACTGTTGTCCCGCTTTCAACGAGTAGGCGCTCGAAGTCATTTATCTGCGCATAGCGCTGTTCAATCACCTCTGGGCTGGCATAATTTTTGACTTTGACGACCAGCACATCTTCATAATGGCTTCGGTTGAAAACGGTAATCTCCCCTTTGCCCGGCACGACATTATGAACCCGCCAGAGGAAATCATGGGCGAGCTCTTTTTTGGTCGGAGCTTTAAAACTCGCGACTTTCAGATTTAGCGGCGGGGTGCGATGGAAAATGGCAGAGTTTGTCCCGTCTTTGCCAGAGGTGTCCATGCCCTGCAAAACGATCAAAAGCTTGCGGTCCGCCTCTCCATAAAGACGATGAGCGAGGCCTGAAATGGCTTTAGCATTGTCTTTAATGGCAGCGCGGGCGGCCGCTTTATCTTTAAAAATTTCGACGCGGGTGGGGCGGGTTTCAAGTTTGAATGTCGCGCCGGGGGCAGCGATATAAGGCGAGGACATGAAAGCTCCTATGGGTGGTTTCACGCAACCCCTTATCAAGCTCAGAGCTGGCCACAAAGCTAATTTCTAACGTGTTACACGGCCAAGATGGGCGCAAGGTTTTGAGATTTTGAGGCTAACTTTTCCCGCTCACGTAATCTTTAAAGAATATCAGTTGCATCCTAGTCACGGTCCGTGCGTAAATAGAGCATGACACATCCTATCAAACCTTATCTGCTCTCTATTCTTGCAGGGGCGTCTTTGGCCCTCATCGGCTGTTCTAATGCTAGTTCGGCCGATCAGCTTTCGGCGCCAACTCAAGAGACTGCGCCTGTTTCTCCGCCGGCTATATCTACTACCAATATAAATGGAAATTGGGACATTCAATCTGAAGGTTCGCACATTAAGTTTACTGCAAAACAAGAAGGCGAGCCCTTCACGGGGTCATTCGAGGGTTTTACCGGTGTGATAAATTTCGACCCCGCTGCGCCAGAAACGGCCACTGTGGAGATTAAAATACCCCTCTCAAGCGTTGATGCGGGGTCCAAGGACCGCAATTCGACTCTGCCAGGCAAAGTTTGGTTTTCGACAAAAAAGTTCCCAGAGGCGATTTTTACCTCATCAGAAATTTCGACTGCAGATAACGGATATATTGCACGCGGCGCGCTGAGCCTGAAAGGTAAATCTGTACCAGTAGACCTGCCATTCGCCCTAAGTGTTGAAGGGCGTCAGGCCGTTATGAGCGCGCGCATCAAGATCGACCGCACGCGGTGGGATGTGGGCGCTGCACCTTGGGATACTGATGAATGGGTCTCACGCGAGGTTGAGCTGGACATTCAAGTCACGGCAACGCGCAAGCCATAGCTGCGCCTCAAAATGTGTTAAAGATGGGACGCTTATTGGGCGTTAGCGGCATCTTCCGATCGGCCCAATTTCATCAACTCACATATACGGTTGACGAAATCTTGGCGCGCAACAGGGTCCGTTCCGTCAAAATGCATGCTGATTATTGCATTGGCGGCGGAAAAAATCAGGCGCTTATCTGCGTCATTTATGGCATTCGGATGGGTAATCGGTAAGGTTCGCCGCGTTAATTGCGCTGTAAAAGTCAAATATCTGGCCCGAATAGGGGTAAAAGCGACTGACCATGCGAGGGTTACTTTCATAAGATCAGGGCGCTGCAAGCAGAGCTCGGACAGCGCATCCGCTAACCCGTGGAACAGCTTTGGCGTAGGCGCTTCGAGCTTAGCCAATTCGTTTTTTAACTCCTCAAATGTTCTTTCGACCTCCGTCAAGACGGCATCGACGAGGGCCTCTCGAGAGGGGAAATATTTGAAAACTGTCGGTGTGGAGACATTTGCCCGGCCCGCGACGTCGGCATGCGCCGCACGTTCAATGCCAGCATCTGCAAAAGCAGAAATAGCGTGTTCCAATAATTGTGCGCGGCGTGAATCTGGGTCCAACCTACGGCGAGGTAGGTTTGACTCGGATTTATAGTGTGATTTTTGTCTCGTCATGTCGCTTCCACTTAGCAGTAGTCGTAAGGGTTGACCACCGGGGGCGTCGCTTTAATCAGATAAAACTATACTGCAACCGCTTGATTGCACTAAAGTGCAACAATAATCATAAATAAGCGGCCGAGGCTATGATGTACCCTGCGTTGCTTCCCGTAACATTTCAAGTTCGAGCCATTCTTCTTCACAGGCGGCGAGTTTCGTCTGGGCTGCGACAAGTGCTTTTGACGTCCGGTTAAACAGCTCTGGATCTTTTGCATAAAGTTCGGGGTCAGACAGAGACTTATTATAGCTTGCGATTTCGCCTTCAATTTGTTCCATCTCAGCGGGTAGGGAGTCGAGGCGGAATTTATGTTTATAAGATAATTTCGTGGCACTGGCTTTATGCTGATTCGTGAGGGCGTTTGTTTTCGTTTTGGCTTTGGCCGCTTTTTCGGCTTTGCGCGCTTGCACGCCGACCCCGCGCTGCGCGACCATGTCGGAATAGCCGCCCGCATAAATTTGCCATTTGCCTTGGCCTTCATAGGCCAGCGTGCGTGTGACTGTGCGGTCAAGAAAATCTCGGTCATGGGACACTACAATGACTGTGCCAGAATAATCTGCGACGATTTCTTGGAGTAGGTCAAGCGTCTCTAAATCTAAATCATTGGTCGGCTCATCGAGCACCAAGAGATTAGAGGGCAGGCGCAGCCCCCGCGCGAGTTGGAGTCGCCCGCGTTCCCCGCCGGAAAGGGCATGAACGGGCGTGCGTTTTTGTTCGGGCAGAAACAGGAAGTCCTTCATATAGCCAATCACATTGCGCGGCTTATCCGCGACGATCACACTATCCCCACCCCCATCCGTCAGCGCATCCGCAAGGGTCCAATCAGGGTCCAAAGTCTCGCGGTTCTGGTCAATGACGAGCGGGTCGAGATTGAGACCTAACTCGATTTTACCTGTGTCGGCCTCAAGCGACCCCATGATTAATTTCAATAATGTCGTCTTACCCGACCCATTAGGTCCGACGACGCCAATCCGTTCCCCGCGCCCAATGCGCAGCGAGACGCTATCAATGATGGTGCGGCCATCAAAAGCTTTGGATACATCGGTGAGCTTTGCGACTTGTTTCCCAGAGGTGCGGCCTTCCGTGACGGTGACATCTGCAAGGCCTTGCACCTTTTTCGCATTCTTCAAATCGGTGCGCAGATTACCCAGTTCTTTTAAGCGGCGCACATTTCTTTTGCGGCGACCCGAAACGCCGTGAATGACCCAATGTTGCTCGCGGTGGATTTGCCGCGCGAGCTTATGGCGGTCCAGCTCTTCTTGCGCGAGAAACTCATCGCGCCAATCTTCAAAATGGGCAAAGCCTTTATCTAGGTCACGCGTCTCGCCGCGGTCCATCCAGAGCGTACGCCTTGAGAGGGATTCGAGGAATCGCCTATCATGCGAGATTAAAACAAGCGCGGCGCTCATCCCCGCCAGCTCACCCTCGAGCCATTCAATCGCGGGCAGGTCCAAATGGTTGGTCGGCTCGTCCAGCATCAGCACATCAGGCTCAGGCGCAAGGGTGCGCACAAGGGCGGCGCGGCGGCGCTCCCCGCCCGACATATGTGACGGGTCTTCGCGTCCTGTTAGGCCCAGCGCGTCCAACAAATACGGAATCCGAAAGCCGTCATCCGCGCCAATCAACCCGTCGCGGACATAGCTTTCCACATCCGCAAAGGCCGACAGGTCTGGGTCTTGCGGCAGATAGCGCCAGCTTGTGCCGGGTTTAATAAACCGCTCCCCATCATCAGGCTCAACTAAGCCTGCCGCGATTTTTAGCAGCGTCGATTTACCTGACCCATTTCGCCCGACCAAACACAGGCGATCGCGTGCATGCACAGTTAAATCCGCGCGCTCCAAGAGCGGCGTCGACCCAAAGGTCAGCGCAATATCTTTAAGTGTTAAAAGGGGCGGGGCCATGGCCCTGGAGATAGGGGAGTTTTTAAACAAAAGAAACAGCGAAGCGCCGCGAGCACTTTCTGCCGCATTTAATTGCCTAAAGTTGCAAATCTTCGAAGAATACCCATGTCAGATATAGATTTTTTTTGAAAACCCGTCTGGGAGGATTGGATATGAAATATTTTGCGCTATTCACTATAGCTTCGTTAGGCCTCGCGGGATGTAGCGCGAGTGACCAGACCGCCAGCGAAGTTTTTGACGCCGCCAATCAAACGAATTTTGTTCAGAGCGCGACCTCCGTCCCCTGCACCAAGCAAAACCTCATCAAAGCGGTGTCCTTCGAACATAAGTGTTGGGAACGGGATGTAACGGAAGCGGAGATCGAAAGCATAAGGCAAGAAGCCGTGGAACTTGGACTCGTGTTACAACAAGCGATGAATTTGCCCTCAGAGTTGGTCGAAAATGATATAGGTGAATTTGTTGTTCTGCGCGGTGAAACAAAGGCGGACTGCGCACATTATATTCAAGCCTATGTGACTCCAGTTGGCGATGAAACAAAGTCCCATACAATGGAAATTAATCTTGGCGTGACAACAAAGCCGCATTGCGGGCCAATTGAAATCTCTGCCGCGAGCTAAATTCCCTGCGGGAAAAATTTCACAGCGCCCGTCTTTCTGCCGCAATTTGTTCATAGTTTCCTCACCTTGTCTTGGCAGAGACTGACACATGTCCAAAATCGGTCATCATGTTCTTGTTTTTGATTCGGGCGTCGGGGGGCTCTCTGTCGTCTCGGAAATTCGTGCGCGCTTGCCGCAGGCCTTTTTATCCTATGTCGCTGATGATGAATTTCGCCCCTATGGCAATAAAAGCGAAGCCCAGCTGCGCGCGCGCCTGCCAGAATTATTGGCGAGCCTCACAGAAATGCTCAACCCTGACGCCTTGGTGATAGCGTGTAATACAGCCTCGACCACGGCGCTGCCGTCCATTCGGGCGGCTGTGGGCATTCCTGTGATTGGTGTTGTGCCCGCGATTAAACCTGCGGCCGAGAGGTCGCGGACCAAGGCCATTGGCGTTTTGGGTACGCCGGGGACTGTGCGGCGGTCCTATGTGGATGACCTCATCGCGGATTTTGCGCCCGATTGTCAGGTTCTCTTGAAAGGCTCGACACGGCTTGTTGCGGAAGCCGAAGCGAAACTCGCAGGAAGGCCCGTGAACCTCGACGTGTTACGTGAAGAAATCGCCCCGCTCTTTGAAGGGCGTATTGGCGCGGATGTGGACGGCGTCGTTTTGGCCTGTACCCATTTCCCGCTGCTGCGCAAAGAGCTCCGCAGCGTAGTCCGCCAAAGCGTGAATTGGATTGATAGCGGCGAAGCCATTGCGCGACGATTAGACGATGTTCTTTCGGACATTCCAGTGCGGGCCTTGCCACACCACGCGCAAATGGCGTTTCTTGTTGGGCCTGATACGGACACGGTTCGTGCCAAAGCTTTTTCGGATTATGGGTTTGCGCGTACGATTGGATTGTTGGAATGAAGGGGCCGATTGTTTTGGGCGAATACTCGGGAGCTTTATACGTGAGAAATATCGATTAATAACGGTCGTGCTTTGTTCGAGGAATTTATAAAATGATAAAATTTCAATGCAGATAAAACCAGAAGAACAAGAGATAATCGGTAACTGGGTTTTGGATAAAGGCAAAGTCGTCGCTGATAACCAGTGTAAAAGAGTATATGAGTTGGTAGAAATTCATCTAACCTATATTTGTGCCCATAAGTCTGGTTGGGATAAGTTATACAGAGATCCAATAAGTGGCCGATATTGGGAAAAAGTATATTTGGATAGTACTGCTCACGGGGGAGGACCTCCTTCCCTGATTTTTCTTTCTAATAAAGATGCGCACTCGAAGTATGAAATCAAAGCGGAATAAGTCCCAAGCATAAATATTTGGTTTGACCGTAATCAGGCTGGGTGCGAGCGTCCATTTTTGGGTTTGGGAGGTCCTTTAATAGATACTCTATTGGAAAGGCAGCTACCCAAAACCCTAATGCGGGAA
>CALLBD010000068.1 GCA_938001915.1 uncultured Caulobacterales bacterium
GGGGAGGGAAGCGAGGGGGGATGTTGGGGTGGGTGCAGTCAGGAAGTTTCAGGTCGTTCAAGGATATTATTTGGATATCAAAGGCGCGGGCTTATAAACAAAATCATAAGCGACCTTATCATACCCATCTGAGTATTGGCATAGAGATTTAAATGATGCGCGTGGAGGGCGACGATCCTGTAACCATAGCTCTGGCGTGAATTTATCACAGAAAATGGCAATCATATCTTCAAGCGCGGCGATGCAGGCTTTTTTCTTTAAATCGGCATTTTGCGCCCGAACTGTATCCCAGTCGCGAACACTCGGATCATTGGGAATGATTGCAACCTCTTGTCCTTTATATTCATAGATTATCCGAGGTCCTTCGAAAGTTTCGTTTTCGTCTTTCATGATGAATTGTTCTGGCACGTCATCATTTAGAAGATTAGGTTCATTAATTTCAACAGCCTTGCTAGCTGAAATCAACCGTTCGAAATCTCCCTCGTCGTCGTAGGATGTAAATTCAAACGTAGAAATCAACTGGCTTATTTTGGTAAGACTATATTTCTTTAAAGCGGCAGGGGTGGGGGCCAAATCAAGGTGTGTACCAGCACCACTTGCCAGAACGGCCATGCTCGGAACAATTGTCCATCCTGGCCAAAGCGATGTATCAGGTGAAATGTTGAAATGTTTGGAATAGCCTAGCTCTTTGACCCAGAAAATGTGCTGCTCTCTATCCAATACACCAAGAACATTGTGGTTGAGCAACGCATCTCCTGTCATTTCCTGCAGGTTTATATTCGCTACGGCATTTGGCCCATTGGCTAAGATTGCTTCTAATCCTAATTTTGACAGCCGCGTGAAGCGTGGACCATTTTCGTCTAGCACACAAAGTAGTTTTGAGGGTTTGTCGTCAAGAATATCTTGATCTTGAGGAAAGATTTCCTGTGTTTCAAAAGCATCAAAATTAGCCTTGAAGGGAGGACAGAAAAAGGGAGCGTCATGCGCCAAAAATTTTAAGAGGTCTGTTGGAGACTCATGTTGCGGTAAAAAAATTCGCCAGCCGTACCAGAAGACCTCCAGCCATGCACACATCCACATTGCATCATTACCGCTTCCAAGGGCATTGCTCCAAAAAATACATTCGTCATAATCAACTAAGGTTATATGCTCTCCTACAGCATTATACCCACCCATTTTTAACGCGGTCTTTAAATCATGCGCATATTCGAAGGTCTGCTCATTTTCTAGGCCTGTGTCCTGGCTATTCACTTCATGAATTGTAAACCGTTCTAAGTCTTGCAGTTGCCAAAATGCATCAGGACCAAATGCAAACTTATTTTTAAAGTGAGAATAATAGGAAAAATAAAAAATATTATCTCTACGGAGGATAAGTTTCATGACGATTCCTCCTCCTGAATTTCGCCTTCCCCGTTCCATAGAAGATGAGAAATATTTGGCGTCCATGCAAACGGACAGGTAGATTTTGAATTCACCTGAGGATGGCTTCGGTCGACCCAAATCTTTGTTTCAAGGTTTTCTTGAGCGATATAAATATCTGTCATGCGCAATAAGACTGATTGCCGAAAAACGGCCAGTGCCGATTCATTTGTATTGAAAATATAACTTCGCGCTTCCCTTACATCTTTATTAGCTTCGCTGATATATTCACGGTAGGAATTTGTTGGGTCGTCGGGAACTTTTAATTTTATTTGGCTTAAAATCGCGGGGTTCTGGCCCAATAATATAGGGTCCGAGGTGTCTTTGATTATTCCGATTTCATTGGCAGCCTGCACTATCTCTTCAGCGGAAAGCAATTCAAACCACCTAGTCGCATCATGCACCCAGCGGCGCGAAATGTCTGGTAAGTTGGCGTTGTGTCCCAAAGTGTGAAGCCAGATAAATAGACCTTGAGGGTCAGCAAAAAAAGACCAGCCCGACCAATAGCGGGCCGTGCATAGCTTCACCCATCCATGATGCTCATCTGACCAGATGGTTTTCGTATCCAGATCAATCATAAGTTCAATGGAGTCATAAAAACCATTTTCTTGACCTGGCTGAAACCGGATTGCATGGGGTAAGGCCTCTTCGACCAGACGCATACTGCCTCTTAAAAGAATGTCTCGATAATAACCTGAGTAAAGCTTACATAAAAAGAGCTCTCCATTTTTGCGTATCAGGAAAGGGCAATGGCTTTTAGGGAAAGGAGGGGGTTGAAAAGTGCCTTCAATAGGCTGGGAAATA
Organism: uncultured Caulobacterales bacterium; assembly: GCA_938001915.1. Classification (GTDB taxonomy): domain Bacteria; phylum Pseudomonadota; class Alphaproteobacteria; order Caulobacterales; family Maricaulaceae; genus Litorimonas. Next base: position 2,224 of record CALLBD010000068.1, read on the forward strand.
TAATCCTCATCGCCTTTATCGGGCTCAGTTTCCAAAGGTGCAAAACCGAGTAATTGTAAAAAACTCAAAACACTGTCGAATTTTTGATGGCCCCGATACACGCGCCAACTTGGCCAGAAGCAGCTTATCCAAGACGCAAGCCAAGCTGACCATTTGGAATCCCATTCCATTTCGCAGCCAGTTCTGTACCAGAGGACTTTGTCGTCATAATCGATATAGGCAAAGCCGCCATAACCCCGGCTTTCTATTGCCTTTTGAAATGATAGCGTTGCATCGATGCCGCCCTCGTCATTAGGTTTGATCTTCCCTGCGATGGCTTCAATCCAATAGGCTTTGTTCCCCAAATCAACAAAGCTGCGCCAAGCGGCGTCTGGCCCAAAGGCGAGACGGCCTTGCAAGTCGTCCCCACGGCCGTCATAGGTCACCAGTATTCGGTCACCTTTGCGTATTACAACTGCTAGGCTTGAGCCCATAAAATGACGTCCTGCTCGGCAACTACGTAAAGTTTCGCATTTCGAAATTTATATAACGCGCTAAAGTAAAGTAAATTCAAATTCAAAATATTCATCGACTTTAGATGGTACGCCTTTTGATGGTTGGCGTATTTGAATCAACGCGCGTCTCATTCTGGACGTTTATCACCTTACCCACCCCGCCGAGCCTCTTCCCGCTCTTGCTTCGCCTCCGCTTTCGCTTGTTCCGATTTTGAGGCGCGTTTGTTGTAGGGGTTTCTGTCGTGTTCATCGCGTAGCTCGCTCATATAGAGGTCGAGCAGTGTTTTCATGAGGTCGCTGGGCATGCCGGGGACGAAGTCGGGGCGTTTTACGGGTGGGCGCGGACGCGGCATATCGGCGGGTGTGAGGGGCGTACGGATTTGCAGCTCGCTATCTCCCGGCAGCGGCCAGATATGCGGCAGGGCCAGCTCTTGGGTGTCCCACTCCAGCCGACGCAATTTCACCTGCTCACTGCGGAGCTTCACCGCGAGATGGAGACAGCGCAGCTGCTCTTGGACGCTGAGGGTCGGGGGATGG
>CALLBD010000069.1 GCA_938001915.1 uncultured Caulobacterales bacterium
GAAAAGGCGGGAATCTTCATGTCGAAATCTACGCCAAAAACATCGCGCGCATTGACGCTCGTGTCGGGCGCGGTGAGGGGGAATTGCGAGTCAGTCATGAAATTTTCCGATTTTATAAAGTCTAGGTCAGCTATAGTGCCAATTTATACGATGCCAAGCCGCAGCGCGTTTGAGGCGCCATTCAGTTTTATTGCGGGGGCGCCGCTTAGCCGAGGTTCGTTGTCTTGAGCACTTTCATCGCCGAGACCACGCGCTGGAAGCTTTCTTCGGTATTGCGCTTGCCTTGGTTCGCATCGGGATGGAGCTGTTTGACCAGCTGCGTATAGCGTTTGCGCACATCGGCTTTTGTCGCCGTATCGTCCAGACCCAAATCATTCAGCGCCTTTTGCTGCATTTTGGACAGCCGGCGGGACGGGGCAACGGTCTGTTCTTCTTTACCATCACCAAAGATATTATAGCCCTCTGCCGTTGCGGCCGTATGACCTGCGCGGCGCTTTCTTTGGGCTTGGGCGCGCTCGCCTGTATTTTTTCGCACATCCCATGTGGGACGGTGACCATGGCGTGCGCCGACTTGCCATTCTTGGATGTCTTCATCGGTCATGCCGTTAAAGAAATTCCAGTTCTTATTATACTCGCGCGCATGTTTCGTACAGAAATTGAAATAATCGCGCAGGCGGTCGGGTGACTTGGGCGCCTTGCAGCCGCCGTTCTCCGTGCAGCCCGCCCATTCGCACGGCAGTTCCTCTGGTTTTTTCTTTTTTCTTTTTTTCGCAGCGCTAATGCTAATATCGATGCCTTTGGGTTTATATTCGTAACCAGACGCCATAGGTAAGATCTTCTATTCGTGAATAAGCTGTGAGGACCGCGCAAGATGGGCATTTTAGCCGAGGCAATCAAGGAAAAACTGACGGCGCGCTTCACTCCGACGCAGTTAGAGGTCGAAGATCAGTCGCATTTACATGCGGGACATGGGGGCGCGGCCGAACATAAGGCCGCTTTCCCCGATAAAGACATGAGCGCCGAGACCCATATTCATGTGGTGATTGTGGCGTCCGTTTTTGCGGGGATGAGCACACTCGCCAAACATCGCGCCGTTATGGACGCCGTGCCGGAAGAGGTTGAGCGTCTACATGCCTTTTCGCTTGTGGCGAAAGCGGGTTAGACGAGAAAGCCTTATTCCTGGTATTTTTGAAAAATTAAGCCTCTGTCACATTTGCACCCTGTAGCTTGCACACGCCTTAAAATTCCTTCAGCAAAGGTTAATCGGGGACGAAATAGTAGGTTGATATGATGAAACAAATATTACTGGCATCTTCTCTGCTTTGCTTGGGCGCTATTGCGACAGGCTGCGCATCGACAGCGCAGGGGATTAAAACCTCTGCAATCACGAAATCCGTGCCAAATGAGTCCCTCAGCGCCGAAATCCCTGAAGGCGGCGTATTGGCCGTCATTCGATATCCCGCCATTGTTGACTTCGACGCCAAGGACACTTTCCACCGCGCCTATGCGAAACGCGCCATTGGCGGCGTACCAGGAAAAGGCGTCACCAATACCATCGAAACGGTGGCTGTGGCCGATAGCTCAATTATCAAATCCAATTATTTTGCTCTGTCTCTTTATAAGGAACTCGCTGCAAAGCTGCCCGAACATGGCGTGCTGCTCTCGCCGCATGCGGTGAAACTTGGCCCAGGCGGAGAGCTGACATCGGAACCTATGACCGCGGCAGAAGATTTGCCCGCCGTCGTCTCGGTTGATTTCGCGACCTATAGCTATCCTGACAGCCGAAAAATGATGGGGAACTACCCGCTGACTTTCGGTGACCTTGTTACGCCGCTCGTAACTGTGCGGACGGACCACCGTGCCAGCGTGCCAAATCAAGGGCTCCTCTTGGCCTCACGTCCGCTCGTCTCCCGCGCCGCCGCTGAGGGAAAAGAGGCCGCGCTCAAAACAATTGATGCCTTGCAGCGGGGCGATTTATCACCCGCCACGCCAGAGCTAGATTTTATCTCCTATATTACGAATGACACCCCTCAGGCTGTCGCGACGCAAAGCCTTACCGTCCGCTCCGATAAGAATGCGACGATTATATTGCCCGTGGAAAAAGTCCGCATTCCCAAATCTGAGATGGCCTTGCTCGAAGGCGCGAGCGACGGCACGGTTGATCCGATTGATGAAATTTATACAGATGCGCTGTCGCGGCGAATTGTGGCGCTTATTAATGGGCTGGATACAGATAAAGCGATCATGATGGGCCGCGCGGCGAGTATTGCTGACTTTGACCCAAGTTTGGCGGCCCTGACATTTGTCGGCAGTGACGAAGATGATTATGCGGCGCGGGCCGCCTATGCCGAGCGTCTGTTGGATGCGCAGCGGAAATATTTATCCGTGCAATCCCTGAGAATTTTTGATGGTATTCATAATGGAGAATTAGGCGCGCAAGTTCGGGATATGATTTCGGCCGAACAAAATATTTTGGAAACGCGGCGTACGCTGGCTCGGCAACAAAATCTCGCCACGGCTCTCGCGATTGCCTCTGTGGCTGGCGGCGTGGCAGCTGGTTCGGGACGCAGTCAGTCCGAAGCTGAGCGCCGCTCCCGCAGCGCAACAGCGTCTATTTTAACACAAGCGGGTATTTTCGCCGCGACGGAAGCCTATTCAAAAGCGCAGCTTTCCAAACAAGTCGGAATTAATTATCTAAATTCGATTGTCCCTGCTCTCGATCAGCAAACCACTGTGACGTTAGACTTGCTCGATTCAAACGAAACTATCACCGCTATTCGCTATGAAGATTTGCAGTCAAAATTGCAGGATCTTTACGCATCGCGTCAAAGATCTTTGGACACTGTCGCGACCCAATGCGCCTATCTCGAAGCGGGCGGCGCAAAGCGCGGAACCTGGCTCGGCGTCTGCGAAAACGGTCTGGCGAATGGCTCTGGCGCAGGTGTTCTCGAGCTTGGGGATGAGGTTATGGAATATTATGGCTTTGCGAAAAATGGCTACGCCGAAGGCCCGGGCCTGATGATCCGCCATAGTTCAATCGGCAGCCTGTCTTACGAAGGCGAGTTTTCACAAGGTCGCCCCAATGGCGTTGTCCGCGTCAGCCAACCGGGAAAAGCCGATGCAACCCGCAATTTCGTGGCGGGCATTGACCAAGGTGCGTCGAGCCAACCGGCCCGCTCTCCCTTTGATGGTATAAGCGCCGGGACGGGCAATTAATGCGCCGTGCTGCCTTCATATTATCGGCATGTCTGATAGGGCCCGTGCTTGGATTTGCGCAAGTCGCCCAGTCTCAAGTGGCGTCGACCACGCCCGAGCTTTATGGTTTGGTGGATGCGCAAACTGTCGCCGCACACAACCAGTCGCGATGTATTGCCCAAATGGCAGAATTTCCGACGGATGACCCGACGGCGCGTTATCAATTTTTCAAATTGGTCAGTGATGTGGCTTACGGCGCCGATGATGAAACCCGCGCCCTGTTTGATCATTACGGCCAGCCCGCTGTCGAAGCTGGCACGCCCGTGCTTTCTGTGATTGAAGATATTGCCAATCCCGTTCTTCGGCAGGCCGCGCCAGAAATCATCGTCTCAAGCATGAATTATTTGGTGGATTTTTCTGAGGCTTGTGACGTCTATATTGAGGGCCAAATCGAGAGTCTTTCCGCCTTTGACGGGACCCTTACCGACCCAGAGTTAAATTCGGCGATTGCAGAAGATGCCTTGTTTTTGCGTCAAATCTTGTCGGAGAGCCTGTCTCGCCTAGGGGCGGACACGGATGCAGCTTGGGCTACGGCGGCGAAGACATATTCCCGCAGTCTTGTGGCGCAAAGAGACGCCGTTGAATTTGCCGCATTTGAGACGGATATTTCAGAGCTAGAAACGCTTTTCATGGAAGATCTAGACGGACGTTTGGCCCGCTCAAACGACGTGATTAACTCTGAAATCGACCGTGAAATATTAGGCGATTCTGTAAAGCTTGCGAAAGATTTGAACGAAGCGGCAAAAGAAAAGGCGCGCCAAGACCGCCTCTACCGTTTGCTCCGGCTCTTCGGCGGAGGGCGGTAAGCTGCGCGCGCAACGGCGGAGTATTGCTGTTTTCTCAATCTCGGCGCTCGATCTTTTCGCGGCGGCATTGGGCGCGTTTATCCTCATCGTTTTGGTGCTATTTCCCTATTATAAATTAGGCGGCACAGATGTGTCGATGGAGGAGCTAGAGGAACAAGTTCGCAAGCGCCGATTTGCGGCGGAAACAACGCGAACAGATATGTCGGTTATCCGCGCGCTGGAAAGCGAAATCCGGTTTTTGGACAAGCAATATCTCACTAAAGAGGTAGAAATGAGCGAGACCGAAGCCAAGCTTGCGGAAGTCTTAAAAGCCATCACGGAAGTCGAAATCCCTGACCCCCAACCTCAACCCGACCCTATTCCCGAGCCCTCTCCTGAGCCCAAACCTGACATTCCAGAACCGCCCCGTTCGGTTAATCGCGGCGTGCCATTTTCGATCTTGGGCCTGGCGACGGATAAGCGCGAAGTCGCCATCCTTGTCGATATGTCCGGTTCTATGAAGGCTCACCAATCTAAGGTGACACAAGCCCTGAATGAAATACTCTCGCAGATGAAGCCCGATAATCGATTTGCAATTATTGGTTATCGCGGCGGTCCGACTTATGACAGCTTCCCGTCCAATGGCCGCTTGGTTAAAGCTGACCCTGGCACGCTGGACCGCGCAAGAGCCTTCGTTGATGCCATGCCGCGTCGTTTTGGCGGCGGTACGCCAACCCAAGGCGCGCTTATTCGCACGTTAAACCTTAGGCCTGAAGCCATTATCCTTATGAGTGATGGGGCGCCTGATGATGGACGCCCGGGAACCATCATTCAAAATGTGACAAACCGAAACCGTGGCCGCGCCGAAATTCATACGGTCGCAATTGGGGATTACACGTCTGACAAAAAACTAACTATCTTTTTGCAAGAACTTGCCAATCGCAATCGCGGCGAATTTGTGGGTAGGTCACGATGAAGCGCCGCGCCTCACGCGAGATAGAAGTCTTCTCCATGTCCGCGATTGACCTCTTCGCAGCGGCGATGGGGGCCTTTGCGCTTCTGGCGATTATTCTCTTGCCCTATTATCAGAATGAGCTGCGCGAAAAAACGCCAAACAATGCCATCGCAGAGCTTCTACGCGCCGCGCAGGAAAGCTCAGTTGAAACCGAAGAAAAGAAAAAAGCGCTAGAAATAAAACGCTCGGCCATGGCGCGAAACGTCTCAGATATTAAATCTGACGCCGAAGAGCTTTTGGATAAGCTGCGCGCGGCCGAGCAAAGCCTGCTTGAGAAAAAGGCCGCTGCAACGCCGCCGCCTGCCGTTGTGATACCCGAACCTATCGAAGAAGAACCGGGGCCACTGCCCGAACCTGCCACCGTTTCGTTTCGCTTCTTAGGTATGAATACAACAGCGGATGATATTGTCGTTGCATTGGATATGAGCCGCTGTATGGGCGGCCACGAAGCCAGTGTCACCAAAGCGGTCGAGCGAATTGTATTGTCCCTACAAGATAATCACGCCGTGAAAATTATGGGTTTCCAGCAAACCGATTCAGGGGCAAAAATTCGGCAATGGCCGACCACGGGCGGGCTACGGCAAATTAATGCGGGCGGCACGAAAACAGCGGCGATTGATTTTGCGAAAGGCTTGACGCGGCAATTTGGCGGTTCGGCCTCGATGCTAGATGCGTTTGACAAAATGCTAGCGGGTCCAGGCCAAGCGATTTTCCTTGTATCAGATGGATTGCCTAATCCGCGCGCCAATGAAGGGCTAACGTCAAATCGATTAGTCAATGAAATAACGCGGCGGAATAATGGGCGAAAAGAAATCCATTCTGTTGTGGTTGGGAATTATTTTGATTACCGCGGGACTGTGGAATTTATGGAAAATCTTGCAGCGCGCAATAAGGGACAATTTATGGCCTTGGCGTCGACCTCGGCTGGCGTTTGTGATTAGGTGGAATGGATATGAATACATCAACAAATTTACTCCGCAGGCTATTCGTTCTGTTTGTCGCCATTATCGGCGCGATTGTTACGATTGGCATTATTCGCTTTACCGCCTCTGCGGCGTTGCAAGAAATTCTGCTGGATGCCGACGCGGATTTTTGGCCCTTTACGGTTCAAAATATTATGTGGGTTGCGCTCTTTATTGGTTTCGGTGAATTGTTCTTGCGCTGGTCTGCCGCCAGTGATGAAGAAAACCAGCTCAAACGCGGCTATCTTCCGACAGATGGCCGGTCTTTAGATTTGGATACGCTAAGTAAGATTAAGACGGGGATTGTTGATCGCCGCTTTGGCCGCGCCGCTTTTCTGCCGCGTATGATTGAGCGTACAATTGATCAGTTCCGCATGAGCGGCAATGAAGATCAAGCGATTTCTGTTCTAAATTCGTCGCTTGAGCTCTATATGCATGAGATTGATTTGCGCTATTCTATGATGCGCTATTTGACATGGCTCATTCCGTCGCTTGGATTTATCGGGACCGTTATGGGGATTATGTTCGCGCTGCAATATGCGGGCGTGCCTGCCAATGCCGAAGCTGATGACTTCCTCTATCAAGTCACCTCCCGACTAGGCGTTGCCTTTACCACAACCTTGCTCGCGCTGATTATGTCGGCGGTGTTGGTGTTGCTGCAATCGCTTATTCAAGGCAAAGAAGAACGCGCGCTTAATGAGGCGGGGCAATATTGTTTAGATAATTTGATATTGCGTTTGGGTGATGGCCCGCATGCGCAACTGCATATTACTCGGAAAACTTAATCATGAACCGTGTAAAAACAAATCGTCATTACTGGCTCCTATTCGGACTGCTTTACATTGGTATAAGTATTTTCGTGATCCTATTTCAGGGTCTGCTCGTACATTTTTTCAACTTTGGTGTACCTTTCTTAGGCAGCCTCGTCGCCTTATTTTCGGCGATGTTTGTTTCCAGACTTTTTTATAAGCGCGAAGGCAGGTTCCCTGAAAAAGCGGAACGGAAATCGTTAATCATCGGCAGCTTATTAGTTTGGCTTGCGATTACATTTGTTTTTTCAGTGCTTACCGTGACGATTTTGTTTCTAGTCGTTGGGCGTGAGGCCGCACAAGACCTTCTTCCGATGCTCTCAGGCGGGTTCATTTTAGTTGTTATTTTCTTTGTTATTTTGGCCATCGCGACTCCCTTTCAACTCCTCATGATTTATCTTGGGTATGCGAAGTTTGGACCTAAGGAAATGCCGAATAAGCCCTCCAAAGATAAACCGCTTTTCGAGCAAGCGGGTGTTGAGGCAAATGCGGCGGAAGACGCCTCTCCAAACTGGACCGCTGAGCCCGCGCCGGACACGCCGTCACAAAGCGCGCCAGCCGCGGCGAAACAAAGTCCGCAAAGTGATTGGCAACCGCCAAATGACGGCTTTGCCGTTCGGGAAGAACGTGCGCCGATTTTTAAATATGCTGTCGGCGCCCTTGCGCTTTTAGCTGTTGGCGGCGGCGCGATATGGTTGGCATCGAAAGTCGTGATTGCGGATGAGGTTCCAAAAATCCAACGCGCCGATAACAGCAAAGACAAACCAGACGCGAAGGCCCCGCCGCCAAAATCTGCCGATGATTTGGCCTGGGTCAAGGCGCTGGAGATTGATACGGTGGAAGGCTACCGGGCCTATATTGCGGACTTCCCCAATGGCCGTCACGTCGAAGACGCGCAGCGCCTAATTAATGAATTTGATGAGGAAGCCTGGGCGCTGGCCGAGGAACGCGACACGATTGCGGGCTATGAGGATTACTTGGAGAGCTGGCCAGAGGGCTTGCATGTGACAGAGGCGCGGGAGCGCATTGCAAAACTGAAAGCCGAAGAAGAAGCGCGCCGCAAAAATGCAGAGGAGGCCGCACGCCAAGAGGCCGCCGCATGGCAGGCCGCAGCGCAGGTCAATACAATCCCATCTTATGAGGGCTATCTTTCGAAATATCCAGCAGGCAAAAATGCCTCCGAAGCGCAAATCCGTATTGAACGTCTGCGTGCTGAAGCGGCGCGCCAGCAAGCCGCGGCAGCAGATGAAGCGGCTTGGAACGCGGCGCAAGCCACAGGAACAGCCGATGCCTACCAGCAATATTTGACGAGCTTCCCGCAGGGCGCGCATGTGCCAGAGGCCATTGCAAAACTCGAGGAGTTGCGGCCCGGACCGGGGAAGACATTCAAAGACTGCGCAACTTGCCCGACAATGGTGTCCTTACCTGCGGGCACCGCAGAGCTCGGCGCGCCTGCAAGTGACCCCAAAGCCAAGCCGAATGAGAAACCTGCCCGCCCTGTAACCTTCTCTAATCTTTTTGCGATTGGCGTCACGGAAGTCACCTTTGCGGAATATGGAGCCTGCGTGGCGGCGGGCGGCTGTAAGTCTTTGCCGGGGGATAATGGATGGGGGCAAGGTAGCCGCCCTGTCATCAATGTTAGCTGGTCCGACGCCGTTGCTTATGCGCAATGGCTGTCGAATACGACGGGTAAAAATTACGGCCTGCCGTCGGGCGCGCAATGGGAATATGCGGCGCGAGGTGGAAAGACAGACGCGCTCATCGGGGGCTCTCCCAAAGCCGTTTGCGCCTTTGCCAATGGCGCAGCCAAAGAGTCCCAACTGCCTTGGGCGAATGAAGCCTGCACGGATTTGGCGGCAGACCGAACTTTACCAGCCGGGTCTTTGTCCAAAAATGGATTCGGGGTTGCGGATATGATTGGCAATGTCGGGGAATGGGTGTTGGACTGTAACACGCTTAATTTGCGCGATGCCCCTGTGGATGGATCGGCGGATGCGCGCGGGTCTTGTTCACAGCGTATCGTGCGCGGCGGCTCTTGGTTTTCGGGTCCTGATGATTTGCGCTATAGTGCGCGGGCCGTTCAGCGGCGCGGGGATACGAATGATTTCACAGGGTTTCGGGTCGTCAGAAATTAGCTCTGTCCTAAACATTTATTCATCCCGCGCTCAGCCAAATTCTGCTATTGGGATGCCATGATGATACGTGGATTGACAGTTTCGCTTCTTTTTGCCGTGCTGGCGCTGCCCGCCTATGCGCAGGATTCGACCCCTGAAACGCCGCCACAAGATAATCCGCAAACCCGCCAAACCGATGAGGCGGAAGACGACTATCGCCGCTCGCAAAGACGCCGTGATACGGGCGATATTTTTGAAGATATTGGCATTAATACGCGGGGCTTCGGCAGCGGGGGACAGATTATCGGACCCGAGGTCAAAGCGATCGATCGTTTGGATCCAGATTCGCGTCGTCACCTAAATAAACAACGCGCCAAGGCGCTGGCAGAGGCGCAACCTGGTGAGCCGATTGACGCGGCCTATGAGCCCTCTGAGGCCGCAAAAACAGACGAATATGTTGAGAAACAAGAACGCGAAGCTTGGGACGAAATGGTCCGCGAAGCGAATAATGGTATTGGCGTTACCCAAGGCCCATTTGGCGGAGGTCAGGGCGGCCAGGGTGGTCAAGGCCAAGCGGGTCAGCCTGGCCAAGCTGGGCAGGGCCAAGGTCAAGGAGCGTCAGGTCAAGCCGGCGGTCAAGGCCAGTCTCAAACCCAAGGCTCGCCCTCGGTCATTCGGGGCGGCTCCGCGACATCTGCCTCTGCAATTTTAGATCAAATTAAGGGCCGCTCTGGTAGCGGCGGTTCGTCGCCTCAAGGCCAATCGGGCCAAGGTCAATCAGGTCAAGGCCAAACCGGTCAAGGCCAAGGTCAGGGTCAATCTGAGGGCCAAGGCAGCTGGACGGGACAAAACCCCTTTGGACAAGGCCAACAAGGCGGAGGTCAATCAGGGCAATCTCAATCTGGCCAAGCTCAGACTGGACAAATTCAATCAGGTCAGGGTCAATCAGGTCAGGGTACGCAACAAGCTCAAGGTCCTCAGAGCCAATCTCAACAGGGCCAATCTCAAAACCAAGGCGAGTCCACGCAAAGAGGCGGGTCTGCGACCTCGGCCTCGGCTATCTTTAATCAGATTAGAGGTTTAGGCGGAAGCGCGCCTCAAGGCCAAGCTCCAAGCGGATCGCAAGGCACTTCCCAAAATCAAGGCCAGTCT
>CALLBD010000070.1 GCA_938001915.1 uncultured Caulobacterales bacterium
AGCTTTGACGCCGAGGCGACGAAACGTTTAGGTGACAGCTTATTTGAGCGCGACCCGAAAGCCGCGCTAAAACACTATGAAACCGCCGCTGATGCAGGCCACATCGAGGCCGCCTATATTGCGGGCGTTATGTATGCGGAGAATTTTGAAATCCGCCCCGACAGCGCGCGCTCTGCGGCCTTATTGAAACAGGCGGCGCAAGGCGGGCATCCTGCGGCGATGGCGGATTATGGGTTGTTGGTCTATCAAGGCTATGCCGCCGCGAGATCCATAGAAAAGGCCGCAGATTGGTTCGAGAAATCCGCCAAAGCGGGCGATGCCGAAGGGCAATTTCTCTATGCCTTCACCCTCGCGAAAGGCGAAGGGCGGACGCAAAATCTTGAAGAGGCTTATTATTGGGTGATGAAATCCGGCACCTCTGGGGTGGATGAATATGACGCCGATAGGAAAACCTTGCGCGACGGGCTAGAGGGTAAATTAGACTCCGCCGCCCTCGCCCGCGTCAAAGCGCGGCTATAAAGCAGGAGGGCGTTGAAGACGGGCCAGCTATCAGCTCAAAAAGCTTTGTAACTTCCCCATAGCGGGCATGGCGGCCGCCCGCATACGGTTTAATATATCAATCTTGGCGGTGTCATCGGGGTCAACCTGACTGACCAATTTGGAGAACCCATCGAGACGCTGCTCTCGCATCCAGAGACGTAGCGCTTTATTTTGTCCCCATAGGGCTTGGTTCATGAAATTCGCCGCCGTCATGCGAACGAACCTGTCTAAATCATCGGGCAATGGCACAACGCCCGTCAGACTATTCTTATTCGCCTCGCCCTCAATATTCGCTTCGACCCAAGCGATCATGGCGGCGGAAAATACAGGCTGATAGGCGCGGGTTGTTTGGGGGGTAATGACATCGTCTTTGAACACGGGCTTAATCGTATCATTCGTAATAGCCGTCGCGGAACAATCGACCATAACATGCCCCAAACTCGGCTCTGTGCGGCCATTCAGGAAGGTAATAGTCTCGGCGTCAATCTTGGCAACGCGGCCTTTACGCACCACATCTTTGACACGCCGAAGTTCCGCAAGTTCAGCTTCGCTTATCGTTGCGCCATGGAACATAGTAGGGCGCACCGTGGTGTCCAAGCGCAGGAAATATCCGCAGGCCTCAAGGCGGTCAAACATATCGGATTTGGAGGTGGCACCCGCGATGGCCTCGAACATATTGGCTTGGTTGCCAATTGTGGTCTCGAAAAATTCTGGGAAAGGTTGGGTATGCTTGCGGTTTATCAACCACGCATCCCGAGATTTTACCCATCTGATAGACTGCGGGGGTACATGATTTTCTAACAGCCAAAGGATGGCATCAATACCCGTTTTCCCGCCGCCGATAATGGTAAAACCTTTTGGCGCTTCCGAGAGATGCGGCAGGCCATTTAGCGGCATAAAGGTAACATCAGCGGCTACGTCAAAATTTGGCGTATGGGTAGACGGAACCGTTGTGTTGAGATGGGTACAATCCACGGTTTTTTTAGCTTTAACCTGTGTCGTCTGGCCGGTTAGTCGATGCTCAAAAACACCCTCACCTTTATAGTCGGAGAGAGGAAAGAACCGCACGCGGCCCGACGGCAGAAACCTCTGCCGCATCACCGTATCAAAATAAGCTAAAATTTCTGGGCCTGTTGCGAGATCCCCCAGTCCCTTGTTCAAACCAATCTCATCCCTGCGCCCCTGGCTCAGTTCTTTTGAGTTTACGCCATAAAAGGCACTTGGCTGATGCAATGTCACAAAAGGATAGGCAGAATTCCAATGCCCGCCCGCTTTCGCAAAACGGTCGATAATCACAATATCTGCATTTGGCAATTCATCCAGTAGGGTATCTACAAAAGCCATACCAACAGCGCCGCTGCCGATAACAAAATAATCAGTTTGGATGTGAGATTTCATGGTCTGCGCCTTAACACGGCTCAGACCTGATTGGGTAATTTAAATTGCGTATAGTCTATGCATTTAGTTCAAGGTACGCGCAATCCGAATACCATAATCATCATAGCGATAATCTGTTACATATCGAATACGAGCCGCCGCACGCGTTTGATAACCATGGGTAACCCAAGACCCGCCTTTCATAACGCGAAATTTGCAATTGCCATCCGTTCGCGCTGAGCCGTCTCCGATTGCGCCGCTGTGATCTTCATTCCAACAATCTTCAACCCACTCGTAAACATTTCCGTGCATATCGTGAATACCGAAAGCATTTGGTTCATATTGACCTACGGGTTGCGTTTTTCGCAAATAAGGCCCTTTTTCTCCAGAACCATAAGGCGCTTTACCGTCAAAATTCGCATTTTTCGCACTCATATCGAACCCTGTTCCAAAGGGGGCGTCTTGACCCGCCCGTGCAACATACTCCCACTCTGCTTCGGAAAGAAGCCGATAGGTCTGACCGGTTTTCAGGTTCAGCCATGTCAAAAAGCTCTGGGCATCATCATAGCTGACATTAATAACAGGACGTTTGCCGCGGCCCCACCCTTTATCATCAGGTTTGTGACCGGCACATCCGCCTTCACTCACGCATTGGTCCCATTGATCAAATGTGACCTCATATTTACTCACCTCAAATCGGTAATCTATGAAGGTGTCGCGCAATGGGTTTTCATTTCTAGCCCGTTTCCGTTCGAAATCAGGCGACCCCAACTTGCCCGAACCTGGATTAACGATTACCATTTCTATTCCGGCGGGCGTACTGCCAGAGGACACATCTCCTACAATTGTGTTTGTGCTGTCCTGAGCTGACGCGCGGGCGGCCTCGCGCTCCGCCTCGCGTCTCTTCGCGCGCTCTTTTAGGATTTGTTTTGGAAAGCTGTCAACAACATCAGGTGCCTCTTGGGCAAATGCGACAGAAGGAGGTATTAAGGCAAGGCTAAGACAGCCCAGTGCCATGGTTGCGCCCACGATTTTCATAAGTTTCCCTTTTATCAAGTGAAATTAGACAAAATTCAGCAATGTAAACCAGGAGCACCCCGTGGCTATCGGCTTAATCACCGCCAGATAAGTGTCGTTCAGTTGGCTTTCTCAAACCCCATGACTAAGACTTACCCAGACGTATACAGTAGGGGTTAGTGCAAATCTGTCAACCTCACTTTGTTGAGTGAGGTAAATTTCATGAGAACAAGATTGCCCAAAGGCCCGAGCTAATATTACACTAATAGTCAAACCCAGGGTTTGTACGCGCAAGTTTCCGCATTAAGCCTGGCCAAACTAAATTATCGCCCATACCAGGTATAAAGGCAGCCGCCCCCTGTTGATACACGCGGTCGGCCATATCTTGTGGCTCCTCAATCAACAAATCTTCATGACCTACACTTTGTGCAAAAATCTGAGCCTTGCAGGCATTTTCCAGAAAATACATGCGTAAGAACGCCGTGCCGCAGCTAGGCCCCAAAGTTAGTGTGCCGTGATTTTTGAGCATGAGAAGGGATTTCGAGCCCAGATTGGCGACAATTCGGTCGCGCTCCTCTAGTTCCAGAGCAATACCCTCATAGTCATGATAAGCGAGATCATTGTAAACTTGCATGGCCATTTGAGTGTAACGCCGGAGCCCTTTCTTCTGCGCGCTAACGGCCATCCCATAAGGTGTGTGTACATGTATGACGCAGCCTGCATCCGCACGCGCTAGGTGAACCGCAGAGTGAATTGTGAAACCTGCGGGGTTGATAAAATAAGGCGTGTCTTGGCAAACCTTACCTTCCCCATCAATTTTCACCAATGAAGAGGCCGTCATTTCGTCGAACATTACCCCATAAGGATTTATCAAGAACCGATGCTCTCCGTCTTCGTCGGGCAGCCGGGCAGAAATGTGCGTAAAGACCAAATCCGTCCATCCATGCATCGCGCATAATCGGTATGTCGCCGCCAAGGTTTTACGGACCTGCCATTCTTGTTTTGAGACTTGATCCTCTAGTCGGTCAATTTTTGTCGGATCAGGAATGTTAAACCCTGACATTCCATCCAATGCGGCTGCTGATTCAGTATCGGTCTGGGCATTCATCACTAAGTCTCCTTTTGCTAATAAATAGCTGGCACAACATATTTAGCAAGTTATGGGCACTATGTGATTAGTGAATAGCACGGAGACAAATGAAAAGAAGGTCAAAACGAATCAGAGTATGGTTTCAGGACTAACCCACGCTAAATTCTGCGCTTCGGCGACGGCCTTATAGGTTAGCTTACCTTCACAGACGTTCAAGCCGTTGAGTAAATGAGGGTCCTCTCGTAATGCAGCTTTCCATCCCAAACGCGCAATTCGTTTCGCATGAAATAAAGTTGCGGCGTTCAGCGCATAGGTCGAGGTCCGCGCCACGGCACCCGGCATATTCGCCACACAATAATGGACAACCCCGTCTACAATATATGTCGGCTCAGCATGGGTTGTGGCTTTTGACGTTTCGAAACATCCCCCTTGGTCAATGGCGACATCTACAAGAACGGCCCCCTCCTTCATCGTGGACAACATTTCTCGCGTCACAAGCTTAGGCGCCGCTGCGCCGGGTATTAGAACCGCTCCGATAACAAGATCGGCTTCCCGAAGAAGTTTGGCTAATCCATCTGGTGTAGACCGCTGGACTTGGGCCCGATTGCCAAATTCGTAGGAGAGTCGTTCCATGACCTTATTGGACCGCTCTAAAATCGTAACGTCAGCCTGCATGCCGATGGCCATGAGCGCCGCGTTATATCCCACGTCACCGCCACCAATGATAACGACTTTTCCCGACGCGACGCCAGGAACCCCGCCAAGCAATACACCGCGTCCGCCGCCTAATTTTTGCAACGCAGTTGCCCCCACTTGAGTCGCGAGGCGGCCCGCAACTTGGCTCATGGGCTTCAAAAGCGGTAATTCACCGCTATCATCCGTTACCGTTTCATAAGCGATACATACGGCGCCTGATTCGATTAGCTCTTTCGTTTGCTCGGGATCTGGTG
The DNA here is from genome assembly GCA_938001915.1 of uncultured Caulobacterales bacterium. Taxonomy (GTDB): domain Bacteria; phylum Pseudomonadota; class Alphaproteobacteria; order Caulobacterales; family Maricaulaceae; genus Litorimonas. Next base: position 4,975 of record CALLBD010000070.1, read on the forward strand.
CGAGATGGAGATACGTGTAGAGAATTTGACCTGGACGAAGCATGGCGCGTTCAACGGCTTGAGGTTCTTTAACTTTGACAATCATATCGCAGGCGTCGAAAATTTCCTTCGCAGTGGCCTTCGCCTGAGCGCCCGCTTCTATGTAATCCGAGTCCAAAGCGCCAATGCCAGCCCCAGCCAAGGTCTCAACCCAAACCTCTTGACCATCGGCTACGAGCTCCGAGACAGATTCTGGCGTTAGGCCAACCCGATATTCTTGAGACTTAATTTCCTTTGGAACGCCAATGCGCATATTGCTCTCCTAATTTGCTGCGTTGAATTTATCATATCCAGCTTAGGAATATTTGGATTTTCGACTTTGATTTTATAATATAATCGAGATATTTCGTTACTTATAATCAAAAAATTCGGATAATTCATGAATATATCAGATATTGACCGTAAAATTCTGCAAGAACTGCAATCTAATTGCCGGCAAAGTTCTGCGACGATTGGAGAGAAGGTCGGTCTATCTGCTTCCGCCTGTCACCGCCGTATTGGCTTACTTGAAGACCGTGGCCTGATTGAAAGATATGCCGCCCGATTGAATGGTGAAAAATTAGGTTTTACCATGACCTTTTACGTCGAGGTGACGCTCGAGGGACAAAGTGATGCGATTTTATCCGCTTTTGAGCAGGCTGCCATGGCGCGCCCCGAAGTCTTAGAGTGCCATTTGATGACGGGACAAGCAGACTACCTTATTCGCGTCGCCGCCCCCGACACAGCCGATTATGAACGCATTTACCGCCGAACAATCGCGGCGCTACCGCATGTCAGCCGCATACAGTCCAGTCTTGTGATGAAAACAGTCAAACGATGGACGGGATATCCCGCTCTTTAAGTCGGCGGGGACCCTCCCAGCGTGGGTAATTTTTAATCTTATACGGCTCCAAATTGATGCAATTCACATGGACCGCAGCGCTCAGCTCCGCTATGGGCGTAATCTATGTTTGTAGGGTCATGCATTGGGGACATTTTGCCAAAGTCTTTATTGAAAGAAACTTGGATGAAATCCAGTGCCGCAACCGTTTTGATTGCAATTGCTGGACTTTTCACGCCCGCCTATGCCCAGTTTGGCTCTGCCCAAACCTCTAACCAAGACTTAAACCTGCCGTCGGATAGTCCATTCAGAGACCCAGACATTATTTATTTGGAGGCCGACACGTTGACCAATGACGAAGCTGGTCAAGTGTTGACGGCAGCAGGCCAAGTCGAGGGTCGGTATCAAGATAAAACTTTGAGAGCCGACAATGTCGTTTATAATCTCGAGACAGGGCAGGTTATCGCCAGCGGGAATGTTGTTCTGGTTCAAGGAGACGGCAGCTCTCAATATGCAGATAAACTTGAGCTCTCTAATGAATTGGAAGCTGGGACGGCCACCGATTTTGTCGCGCGAACTCCGGGCGGTGGCGTCACAGCGGCTCGGTTTGTTGCCCGTTCAGAAGATGGTGAAATTGAACTTTACAATGCCTATTACACGGCTTGCGAAGTCTGCGAGGAAAAGCCCAATCCAAGCTGGCGAATCAAGGCCCGGCAAGTCACGCAAGATCGCGATTCGCGTTCAGTTCAATATCGAGACGCGACCTTTGAACTATTTGGCGTCCCTGTTTTCTACAGTCCCTATTTGTCACATCCTGACCCGAGCACAACCGAACGGGCCAGCGGCCTATTAGCCCCCTTTGCAGGATATTCTGAATCGACAGGGATAAATGCGCGCATTCCTTATTATTGGGCCATTGACGATTATACTGAGGCGACAATCACCCCGCGCATCTACTCAAAGGTAAACCCCTTATTGGGCGTTGACTTGGCACGACAATTCCACACGGGCCGCGTCGAAGTCGGAGGTAGCTTTACTTATGGGAGTATTTTCGACAGAAACGGTGACGCTTTTGATGACGCATCAGCTTTCTTAGACCCCGAAAACGCGCCCGTTGGCAAAAAATTTCGCGGGCATCTCAACGCAAAAGGCTTATTCGCCCCGACCGACTTTTGGACCTATGGTTTTGGATTGCAACTTACCTCAGATGACAATTATCTGACGCGATACAGCCTGGGCGAGTCGAGAAGAACGCAGGGGTTATATGAGGGCGAGTCTCGGCGAAACACATCACAGGCCTTTATTGTTGGGTTGGATGACAACACCAGATTAACGGCCTCGTCAGTCGCCTTTCAAGATCGCCGCGATCGTATCATTGAAGTCGGGGCAGATCGGTTTAACTTTATTGAAGTAGACGACGGCACCCTCCCCGTTATCGCGCCGCGCCTGGAGCTAGAACATTATCTCACTGACCCTGTTTTAAACGGCCGAGTCAAAGCCAGCGGGAATTTAACCGTGCTCACGCGTGACACTGGCTCGGACTACACCCGGGGCACTGCTGGTCTGGACTATAGTAAAAACTGGATTGCACCAGGGGGGGTTGAGGTAAAACCCTTTGCAAATATTCGGGCGGATTATTTCGATATTGAACCTGATGCGGATGCCCTGCCGGGGGTAGAAAATAATAAATTTAACCGCACCTTGGGCCAAGTTGGCGTCGACGTTCGATATCCATTTATTAAAGCCGGTGAAAATGTGACGTGGGTGGTCGAGCCTCGCGTTCAAGTCACACAGAGTTTTGGGGACGCCAAGCTTGACGAATTTACGGATAGCGGCGCGTCTGACTTAGTCTTTACCGAAGATGCAGGCAATGCTGACCTGACGGCTGCGCTTTTATGGCAATCGAACAAATCTTCAGGGTTTGATTTCTGGCAGGAAGGCACACGCGTCGACGTTGGCGGCAGCCTATCGGCGGATTGGGGACGAAATAATTCGGCGAACTTATTTGTTGGTCAGTCCTTCGCTTCCGATGGCAGCGGTCAAGCTATTGACGGATTATCGAGCGAAAATGGCGGCTTCCTCCTGGGGTCTGGATTGGAAGGCAAACAATCCGACATTGTTGGCGAGGCATCCTTGAACCTGGGCCGTCTTTTCTCGACTGAGACCAAATTAAGATATAACGAAGACACAAGCTCCCTGACCCGCATAGATTCTTCGGCCCGCCTTCGTACAAAATTGGTGGAAGGGACCGCGCGCTACTTCCGATTAAATGATGCCAGTAGCCAGCTTGTCGATACGATAGATGCGCCGTCCGAGGCCATTACCGGAACCGCAAGACTGAATCTCACAAAAAACTGGAGCACAAGCTACTCTATCAGCCGTGACCTAGATGCTGACACGACCCGCCGGCAAACATTTGGCGTACGCTACCGCGATGATTGCACATTGATTGAATTGCTATACACGGAGAACAGCTTCAATAATAATGCTATTCTTGATAATTCAGGGTTTGGAATCCGCGTATCACTGTTGACGCTCGGAGAGTTTGGCGGTTAGCCCACAAAACTCTTTTCGACAACAAACTCGGCTGGCTGTGAATTTGACCCTTCCTTAAGCCCGAATGTCTCTACGAGCGCTGCCGTATCATCAATCATGGCCTTAGATCCGCATATCATGACGCGGTCCGTTTCTGGGTCTAGAGCTGGTGTGCCTGCCTCTTCAAATAACTTACCTGTTTCAATCAATGTCGTAATCCGGCCCTTTAAGGTGTGCGCCTCACGGGTCAGCGATGTGATAAGCTTCAGGCGGGACGTTCCATCTTCACGCACAACCATTTCGCCGACCAAGGGATCATTTATCAACTCATCAACAAGGCGCTGAGAATATTGTAATTCTCCCGCCTCGCGGCAGGTGTGGGTGACAATCACTTCGTCGTAGCGCTCATAAGTTTCTGGATCACGCACCAGAGAAGCGAATGGCGCAAATCCCGTGCCCGTCGAGAACATCCACAAACGTTTCCCAGGCAAGAGCGCATCTAGGACAAGCGTGCCAACAGGCTTACGGCCCAACAGAACTGTGTCGCCCGTTTCGATTTTCTGGAGCCGAGAAGTTAGCGGTCCGTCTTCAACCTTAATAGAATAAAACTCTAATTTATCGTCCCATGCGGGCGAGGCCACAGAATAGGCGCGCATGATTGGTCTTTTTTGATCTTCCGTTTTTGGCAGTCCAATCATGATAAATTCTCCCGTCCGAAACCTAAAAGATGACGGCCGCGTTATCGAAAATGCAAAAAGCCGATCCGTGAAGTGCTCAACGGAGAGAACTTTTTCTTCAGTAGGGGCATTAGACATGGTGGAGAGTCCATCCTATTTCTTGTTTCGCGCGCCCAATAGACGCCCAGCAACAATGTTGCAATATACTATATAGGGAACCAATCGTTCTTTATAAAGAACACGTGAATGTGAACTAATCGGTTATATTTTAAACTTATCAAGTTGCACCGCTTGGGCAAAAGTCTAAACACCTTCCTATCTGTCATATTAAAAGTAAGCCCATGGGTTTTACCACACCTCATCCATGAACCCCAAAATCTATTTAGCCCAAATCGCCTCCGTCTGTGAACGTGTCTTTGACGCGGTCAAGCCTAAACGCGAATATGGAGAAATCGAAATAGATCCTTACTTTGGCCACGCAACTCCTAGTAAAATCATTCTTCGGGGCCGGGTTCTAACTCGGCGGGCCATAAAGGCCGTTGAAGAATTAGAAGATGACCCTAACTTATGGACGAATTTCAAGTCCATGATTGCACTGTTCAACACGCGCGAAATCTCTGATGTTCTCATTTGCTGCGGGGATATCGAAACCTATAGCGACGAGGAGGGTTATTTTGAAATTGCCCTGCCTCGCAAGGAGGGCGGTGCTGGTTGGAGCACATATGAGATTTCTTTTTGTGAAAATGAAAGCCGCGCCGAACTGACAGCCCTTATTTCCTCACCAGCCGCAAAATTCGGAATCATTTCAGACATAGATGACACCCTTATTAAAACAGATGCGTGGAGCCTACGGCGGAATCTTTGGAATTCTTTGACCGGAAATGCGCAGACCCGTCACGTCTATCCAGATGCGATAGAATTGATTTCTAAACTCCATGCGGACGAAAACCCCGTCTTTTATGTCAGCTCCTCACCGTGGAATATGCATGGATTTTTAACCGAAATATTTGACCGAGCAGGTTTGGTGAGAGGGCCAAAATTTCTCAGAGATTTAGGCATCTCTGATACAAAGTTTATCACAGGCACGCAAAAAAATCATAAAGCGGATGCCATTGACTCCATCCTCACTGCGAACCCGGATTTACCCTTCGTTCTATTGGGCGATACAGGACAGCATGATGCCCATGTTTATCATGACGCAATTTTACGCCATCCCGGCCGTATTCAGCAGATTATTCTCCGCGCGCCGAAGCCCAACCTATCCAAATCCAACCAAATATGGGTAGATAAAATCAAAGCCACAGACACGCCGCTGTTCATTGGAGGAACCTATGAACGGCTACTTAAAACCCTCTAGACTAATCAGAATGACTTGCGTTTACTAAGGCCATAAATTCCGCTCGCGTGTCAGATTGAAGAAATTGCCCATCCAAGGTCGAGGATATCATGCGGTGCGGCGTCCGGATGCCGCGCATTGTCATACACAGGTGCTCGCCTTTCGCAATGACAGCCACATTGTCGGTGCCCAGGAATTTTTTCAAATCATCCGATATATCGGACACGAGCTTTTCTTGAAGAGATAAAGCATGCGCATTCTTGTGGGCAATACGCGCGAATTTAGACAAGCCCAACACCTTATCTTCGGCGATATAAGCCACAGATACGTCACACCAGAAGGGTAGCATGTGATGCTCACACATGGACCAGACGCGCATGCCTGTGACCGCCACCATCTGGTTATGCCGCACGGATGAAAAGGTCGTATTGAGTTTGCCAGCATCGTACTCGATGAACTCGCGCCAAAAATTCGCAATGCGGCGCGGCGTCTCTATCAAACCCTCGCGGTCGGGATCTTCTCCCAAAGCAATGAGCATCTCCCGAACAAGCGTTTTCAATCTGGCATGATCGACTTTTTTCGGCATTAAGTGCTTATCTGGCATAAATTCAGTTTCCCTATCAGCCGAATTACTCTCGCGGCCCGTCTTATTAGTTACGCCTGAGACGCTGTCTTCGATTGAGTAGCGACGCGTATCATTTCAACGCGTCTGCGGTTCACACCGCGATCCGAGTACCCGACGCGGCTCGCGGACCGTATTTGGCAAAGCTCTCCGTCTTGCCGAACCTCAATATCATCTACAAATTTGAATATTCTGCTCATATAAGTCGCCGACAAATAGGTCTCCGATTGAGATGTAATTGTGCCGCCCGTTGCTTCAATTGCCCTCAGCACATCAGCCAACTTGCCCTTTATAGGCGCAATGGCCCGCTCTGATTGCGTCCCAGCCTCCGAACAAACGACATTCGGTTTACTGCCAGGTTCCGCCAATTGGCCGTTTATCAGCCCCGGCGCTTCGCCTTTTTGGCTCACTAAGCCAAGAAGCACGAATAAGACGAAAAACCCGCCCAGAAAATAGAGAAAGGTCATGCGGCGTCCTTTTCTAAGACGTGTTCAATATAATCATCATACCAAGTGGGGCCCTTTAAGGATTGGAAAAATCCATTATGACCTCCATGCGGATGAATAATTCTGTTGGCCCGGTGATTTAGTTTCAATCCCAGCAGATCCGCCACAGGTATCATCCCGTCATCTGCGGCAGAAATAAGCGAGAGCGGCACAGGACAATGTTCTAAATCACGCTTATCCAATCGGTAGGAATCGAAATAAGATTTTAAATCCGAAAACTCAGAATATTGCGGCAGCATTCTTTCCAAAATGCCTAACACCGTCCGCTTGGCGAGAATCTTATCAAAGTTATAAAGCTGCGGATAAAGTGCTTGTTTCTTACGCAAAGACCGCGTCCATTTTTTCAGAAAATAATGCTGATAGAGTGGATTTAAATCTACGAGCGGCGCCGCGCCCCATGGATCAATCACGGGGCTAATCGCAAAAATATGCTTGAGGTTCTGGATGGATAAATCTCGTAAGGACCGCGCAATGCGGAGTGCGAAATTTCCGCCGAGCGAAAAGCCCACAATATAGACTGGGGCACCGTCCCCTTTTTTGGCAGCCTGTTTTACGGCGTCGAAAACCTCATTAAAAAGTGTCGAATAAAACAGACCTTCATTTAGCTCATGCGTATCGCCGTGATCGCGGTAATTTAGCCGAAAGATCGAGGCGCCGCGCTGATAAAGACGCCGTCCTGCGGTGACGACATAAGTACTATCTTGTGACCCTTCCCAGCCGTGCAAAAAAATCACCAGAGCTTTATTCTCTGGATGGGGCGAATAGCTCCCCTTGAGCCTGACGCCATCATCACATTCTAGGATGATGTCCTGCGCGGTCTCCAGCATTGGGTTCGGCCCACGCTTACGGAATTTAAGACTTGCAAGAATGGTTTGCACCAGATGGTGGCGCAAATGCAGCGGCGGATGAAAGGGCTGCACACCCAAAGGCAAGGGAGGCAAGACGGGCGTTTGCATATGAGAGAGAGTGGCAGACATATTCCGCATAGTTTTGAATCAAAAAACGCGGCCGCGCAAGTAACGGACCGCGCCTTTAACGCATTCACTTATGACCTAAAGCGCGAGGCTTAGAGGTCGTTCAGGAAATTCCCGAAATGGGTATTTTCGGAGGCTTTCAATCCGAGTGCCTCAACCTCACCCATAAGCGCCTGCGGATTTTCGCCGCGAAGCGCGATTGAGATTTTTTGCTTTCCATTCACGTCGACAGTTTCGATTTCAACCGAGACGGAATTACGCTCATATTGGCGACGATTCAGATTAGCTTCATAGTAGCGCGACTTCTTGGACAGCGCATCTGTCAGGCTCTCTGCATCTGCAACGGATGAGCAAGATCCACGGAATTTTGGCACATATGTTCCGATGATAGAAGCAGTCGTCCGCTTCATCGGGAAGGTTGTTTTTACGCTACGTTCCCATTTTTCAAGCGCGCCTTCCGCAGATACCATCGTGTGCACTTCCAATGTTTCATTATCGCAAAGCGTCGTGATTGTGTTGGACCGGCCAGGCAAAAGGAAATAGCGGTCTGTGTGATCCGATGACCCTTTTTCGGTGAATTCTTTTTCGATGACTTGAACGATATCGTCGAGTTCAGAATTATCGTCAAAAAACCCACGCCATTGGTAAAAACGGTCGGGACCATTGGCTGCGTGACGTCGAGACGGATTTAAGGGGCGATTGTCGAGATAAAGCATAATGTCCTTTAAAGGTTTCTTGTTGCATCAGTTTAGCCATTAGCGCCGGGGCGATAAAGTGGCAGGCGAAGATATGGTAAAGTTTATGACTCTTTTCTGCTCATTTTGGGCAGAACAACATATATCCAAGGGCTAGTCATGCAAATCCTTTACCAAATCTTAACGCCAGAGTCAAAGATTTGTCACGGATGTGAAACGTTACAGAGCTGTAATCTTGGAATGAAGCAAGGGAAAGCGCTTGCAGCCCGTCGCGTGACTGCCAACACCATGAAAGATGACGCGCCCTGGGCGGTTGATTCTCCATAGGAAAACCAACTAGGTGGGCGGCAGGGCGCCAATAAAAAGGACTGCCCGCGTGGTGGCCCCCGCGAGGGAGACCAGAATAGAGTTTTGTTTTACGCGAGTTTCACCACGCGGCGATGGTTGTTGATACACCGGGCGGGGGTCCCGCAGTCATGCCTTCCGGTCATGCACGCCACAACAGGCTAAACTCTGGTAAGGAGTTTCTCCCGTGCCAATCAGCTGCGTTTCCTACCACATCCAACTGGCCCCATCTTTCGACGGTTCTAACGGCCCCGGTTAAGACAAAACGGTCGCCTCTCGATGTAAAAGCCCCGGCACACTCTGGGGACTAAATCCCAGACGCTCAGGCCCATCGTCCTCCAGACCAGTCAGAAAGCGCTAACCTGTCCATGTCCAGAAGAACGAGTTTAAAGATAGGGGTAAATAAGAAAGCGTGGACGTATCTCGCCCGAAAAATGTCTGGGAGACATTTTTCAGAGATGCGCCGAACGGGTAACCCGTTCGGGTATAACGGTTTTTTCGATATGAATATTTTTAGCGCCGCAAACCGAATTCAGCTGGTAATGTGAGGACTGTTTTTTGAAAGCGCTGTTTTATGGGCGATTGGGGAGGGTTGAGATGGGGATGGTGTCTTCCTCTGCCTTGTCACCCTCGGGCTTGACCCGAGGGCCCATGTGAAATTTGGGAGATGGATCCTCGGTTAGTTGTTTGCCCGCAAACAACGAAGGCCGAGGATGACGGAAAAAGGAGAGTTCGATAGTTAAAAAACCCTACCCCGCCGCAAACTCCATAATCACGTCATCCACTGCGAGGTTATCCCCCGCCGCGGCGTTGATTTTGGCGATGGTGCATTTGCTTTCGGCGCGCAGGGTGTTTTCCATTTTCATGGCTTCGACCACGGCGAGGGCTTGGCCGTCTTGGACCTCTTGGCCTTCCTCAACGAGGACGCTAACGACGACACCCGGCATCGGGCAGAGCAGTAGGTTCGAGGTATCTGGCGCAATTTTAATCGGCATGAGGGTGGCGAGTTCTGCGGCGCGCGGATTACGCACGGCCACCTCAAAAGTCACGCCCCGGTGCCAGACGCGGTAGCCTTCGGGAATAGGACGGGCCTTGAATGTAAAGAGGCGGCTATCGACAAAGGCGTGAATAATCTCCTCGCCCGGACGCCAGTTAAGGCTGACTTCCAGCTCCAGCGCGGCCTTATCCGTATCATCATTCATGACAATCGTGCGCACGCCGACATCGCCGTTCACATCCGCCGTATAGACTTTATCTTCGCCTGTTGGACATTTGACGGCGACAGACCATTCATCGGGAATATCGCGTTGATGGTTTGGCAAGCTGCCCGAAATCTGCGCCGCGCGGTGCTGGGTAATATCATGCATGAGCGAACAGACGGCCGCGATTTTACGCGTATGGCCTGAGTTTTCAGGCGCGCCGACAAAACCGTCCGGATATTCTTCGGCGATAAAGGCCGTCGTAATGTCGCCGCGCTCAAAGCGGTCATGGTCATAAACAGCTTGGAGGAAGGGAATATTATGCCCAATCCCATCGAGCTCGAAATTATCGAGCGCTTCTTTCATCGCCGTTATCGCAATACCGCGATCTTCGCCCCATGTGCAAAGCTTGGCAATCATCGGGTCATAGAACATGGAAATCTCGCCGCCTTCAAAGACGCCCGTATCATTACGGATAATCGCGCCGGCCTCTGTTGTCCGTTCGGCGGGCGGGCGATATTTCACGAGGCGGCCAATAGAGGGCAGGAAATTACGGTAAGGATCTTCCGCATAAATACGGCTCTCCAGCGCCCAGCCATTTAGCTTGACGTCTTTCTGCTTAATCTTGAGTTTTTCGCCCTGCGCCGATTTTATCATTTGCTCCACGAGGTCCACGCCTGTGATGAGTTCCGTCACGGGATGTTCGACCTGCAAGCGGGTGTTCATTTCAAGAAAGTAGAAATTCTTATCCCCGTCGACGATGAATTCCACCGTGCCGGCACTGTCATACTCCACGGCTTTCGCGAGAGCGACGGCCTCTGCGCCCATGGCGGCGCGGGTGGCTTCATCGAGGAAAGGCGACGGGGCCTCTTCGATGACTTTTTGATTGCGGCGCTGAATGGAGCATTCGCGCTCGCCGAGATAAATACAATTGCCGTGCTTATCGCCGAGGACTTGGATTTCAATATGGCGCGGTTGGGTGACAAATTTTTCGATAAAGATGCGGTCATCGCCAAAGCTCGTCGCGGCTTCATTTTTGGACGACTGGAATCCCTCGCGGGCTTCTTCGTCATTCCAGGCGATGCGCATGCCTTTGCCGCCGCCGCCTGCCGAGGCTTTAATCATGACGGGATAGCCGATTTGCTTTGAGATTTTCACGGCTTCATCCGCGTCCTCAATCAAGCCCATATGGCCCGGCACGCAAGACACGCCTGCTTCTTTCGCGAGTTTTTTGGAGGTGATCTTATCCCCCATAGAGACAATGGCGTGAGGGTTCGGCCCGATAAAGGCGATTTTTTTCTTCGCGAGCAATTTCGCAAATTCAGGATTTTCGGACAGGAAACCATAGCCGGGATGCACCGCATCCGCGCCTGTGTCTTTCACGGCCTGAATGATTTTATCCATCACGAGATAGGATTGGTTCACCGCAGGCGGGCCAATATGAACCGCCTCATCCGCCATACCCACATGCAGCGCATTTTTGTCCGCATCGGAATAAACCGCAACGGTAGCAATGCCCATTTTCCGCGCGGTTTTTATAACGCGGCACGCGATTTCACCACGATTGGCGATGAGGAGTTTTTT
>CALLBD010000071.1 GCA_938001915.1 uncultured Caulobacterales bacterium
TATCTCGCGCCGCTGGAGTGTCTCGACGCGCTTTTTATCTCCAGTATTTTCGCCAGCCACAGTCCCAGCGCCAGCACGCCCATTGGAACAGGTGACCTACGCCGCCGCGCACTGGCTTTGCCTGTTCCCTTTTTTGCGCTAGGCGGCATTAATGCGGGGACAGCTTCGCAGCTTATCGGAACGGGAGCCGCAGGCCTCGCCGCCATTGGAGGCCTCATCATGGATGTGCAGAAACAAGAGACGAAACAGGGCCACCGCTTTGTGATTATAACAGAGGCGGGCGAAGCGGAGCTGACCCTCGCGAAAGTCAAAGGCGGCGTGTTTAACGCGAACCACACCTTCACGCCAACGGCCCTGCGCGGGCAAGGCGTGGCGGGAAAACTTTATGCTGCCATGGTCGCGGACGCGAAAGCGGCGGGATATAAAATCATCCCCGGCTGCCCTTATATTGAAGTGAAATTCAAACGCCACCCCGAAGACAGAGCCGCGGTGGGGGCTTAGTCTAAATTAGAAAAACGGCGCAAAGCTTTTGCTTCGCGCCGCTCTTAGTTTAATTTACGACCTCTCGGACCACATTATGGGCTTCCCAATTTTGTGGCGGTTCGAGTTTTTGCATCAGACCCAAAAGAGCCTTGGCCGGAATGGCAGAGACCCGATTTTGATTTTGGGCAAATAGGCGCTCCACCGTTGGCTCAAGATAGATGATTTCAACTTCGGCATTATAATCGCGCAAAAGTTTCAAACTTTTCTCTCTGAGCTGACGACTGATATTCGTCGCATTCCACACAAAATCTTGACCGACGCGCAAATGCTCGCGGGCCCGTTCTCGGGCGGCTTGAATAACACGGCCCTGATTACCCGTGGCAGGTGCCTTTAGCTCTGCTCGAATATTGTCCAAGCTAATCATAGGCAAATCAGGACGATGCGTTTGAATCCACCTATCCTTTCCCGCACCTGGAAGGCCCGACATGACCGTAACTTTACACCGAAAACCCTCGAACGCCGCATAATGCGGATCTCGGTCTGGCTTTTCGAAATAAGAGACACGGCTGGCAGCATTTGCGAAAGCAAAAGGTGTTGTGAAACATCCATAATCTTTAAATGTCTCACGCGCCAAAGCGATATTATCCAGCACACCTTGTTGGTCTGCACATATTCGTCCCAATGTATCCGCCTGTGCATGCAGGCAGAGATAGTCAGGACGACATCGCCATGACGATATAATCGCTTGGCGCTGGGCATTGGCTTTTTCAATCAGCCAAAATGGCACCAGATGTTCGGATATAATTCCGCACAGAGACTCTCGCCATGCAAAGGGCGAGCCTGCTTCATAAAGAAGTTGCCGCGCCATTTGCGTACCAACCCGCGCGTGATTTCGGGCGGATATCCGTCCGTCCTCTTCCACGCGCGTTGTCGCCGGTTTTCCGATATCGTGCAGAATAGCCGCCCAAAACAGGAGCCCTCGGGCCACCTCATCTAAGGCGCGCCAGTCAGGCAACGCCACCAAAGCCTCGGCCACCATACGCGTATGCAATCCAACATCCCCTTCGGCATGATGGATAGGGTCTTGCGGACAGCTGTCCAATGCTGGCAGTTCTGGCCATAATATCCAAATAGCTTTCCAATCTATTTTCCACTCAGGCTCAGTTGGCACCAAGGATAAAAGATGCGCATGTGTAAGATTAAACTGTTTCATCATACGCGCCTTTCAATCCTAATTGCGGGGCAAAAATATCGACCCCTTCTGCCAATCGGTTGGGCAAAATCGGGCGTTCATGCCAATGGCTATCTCCGTCCAAAATGGCTTGCACAAAGTCGGCGCGAACAAATTTAAATCTGCCTTTGACGACGCCTTCCTCTTCTAGCTTAATGTATAAGCCCTCCGACAAGTCGCTGTCTTCCGTTTGCTTTTCTACAAAATCCAGACGGCTACCCGATTGGAGCGCCGCCGCTTTTAGCGCAGTGCGCCAATCAGGCGTTTTATACAGAGACGGCTTCACCAAAGCCGTTACTGCATCAAGGGACTCAAACGCCCTGTCCTGCAAAACAGGAACAGGCATAATCGGAAGCCCAGATAAGAGCTCTCGCCTGCCAGCGGTTGATAGAAACTCACCTACGGCCTGATCGAGAACATCAAACTCCATAAAATAATGAGGCAGCGCATTATAAAACACGGTGTGTTTCGCATAGAGCCATTCCCCATACATAATATAGCGCTCACCCAGAGCCGCGTAAAACGCTTCCGCGTGACACGCCGCCCAAGATTTGAGCAAAGCAAAATGCCGTTCGCGTCCACCGCCCGTCAAAAAATGACCTCGGCTTTGCAATTGTAGTTTTTCGCCCTTGAATGAAATTGCGCAATTTGCGCCATCCACTTTTTCTTCGACAACCAGTCTCCGGCCCTTCAGCGCCCCAAAAGATTGGTCATCTGCGCTATCGCCATATTGCAGGCGTGAGCCTTTAATATGCCGCGTGCGCGGATATTTAAAAATTTTCATGATTTTGTCTCATCAAAATTAGGCAACAGCGCAGCCATGATGAGCCCGCGTGCCTAATGAACATAGTTAGAATTCGCCGTGCCAGTGGCGATATTCTGCTAATGATGTAAATTTGATGCTACATGATATCCTCGAATTAGGCGGGGCCTATATGACCCAATCTAATTCTTGGCAAGCGTTATTTAGCCCGCTTTATCAAATTCATTTAACCTTTGCGTATCACGCGCTTCATCCAGATGCGGGTTTGGGGATGGCGCTTGTTTTTTCTTACGAAAGAGTTTTTTGGCCATTCTAATCCCGACAGGGATTAGCTGCGCGAGTATTAATCGGGTTATCATATTTCTCATCAGATTACTCCTTGGGACATCTCAGCGGGATGAGCGCGGCATATATTCAATGCCAAGTTATTTATTCATCAGCTTCAGTCGTAGGGCTTTCTAGCACTTAGAACTTAAACCCACCCTGTACGAAGATGCTGGCCGCTTTTGATCCGTCTCAGAAACTTAAGAGGCAAGCGCACGGTCACCAATCATGACGCGGATGATATCGCCTTTGGTGGCTCGGCTCAGGAGGAGCAAATAGGCGCTTAGAAATAACATCCCGCCGAAAAAGGCGAAAACCGCGAGGCCCAATCCTGCGAGGGAAAATTTATTTCGCCAAGCCGTCCACAGCGCGGAGAGGGCGAGGAACCACATGAAGTCGAAATTAAATTGGCCGGGCCATGCCATGGCTTTCATGTCGCCGAAAAATACGGGCAATAAATTCACGCCATGAGTGGAAATCGTAAGGGCGGTATAGATGCCTATGCTGACAAAACTTAAGGCGAGAAATCCGCGAAAAATTGTCAATCTTGCCTCCTAAAACTTAAACCCACCCTGTACGAAGATACTGGCCGCTTTTTGATCCAGCGGGACGAGCAAGCCGTTATCCACGCCGTTCACGGTGCGGTCGACATATTGGACGCCTGTGCCGAGGGTGAATTTATCGAAATCATAGGTGATGCCAAAGGTCGCCTGATCGGAGGTTAGGCCGACATTATCATCTTCGGCGTGACCATAGCCGAGCGTAAAGCCAAGCGCGCTCGGTTTCCACGTCAGGCCAACATCATAGGCCGTGTAATCCCCGTCCAGCAGACCATTATTGGAATGGAGGAAGGAGCTGCCCAAGGTCCATTTGCCATATTCGAGCTCCGCGCCTGCGCCAAAGCTTTCGAGGTCGTCAAATTCTGCACCGCCCGTTTGCTCTGACCCGCGCGCATATGTGCCTGTAAGCTCGGCGCGCAAACCATTATCAAATGTGCGGTCGAGCGCCAGACCCGCTTCGAAAATATCTTCGATTTCAGGTTGAAGGATGCCCTCGATATTTTTGCCATTACAATAATCCACGCCGCAGACATCTCCGTCCAGCGCGTAAGACACGCCGAATTGCACGCCCACGCCAATTTGGTCGCCCAATAGGCGCGGTGACGTATAGGTGATTTTCTCCGCAAAACCCGACGCGTCATTGACGGTCTTCACACTATCATATCCCGTATAATCCACGGGCGAATTAGACGCCCCGACAGCCAGCAAGCTCGGCGCGCCGAGCGAGAAGAGATAGGCCGAGCCATCATCGCGCCCGATGGTCACGTCCCCATAGGCGGAGCGCAGGAACAGATGCGCGGTTTCAATCGCCGCTTGCGCGTCTTGGGTAATGTCTTCGCCGCCATTATAAAAGCCAGAGGTATGACCGCGCAGGCCTGCGGCCGTGCCCGAACACGCCGGCGAGCCTGGCGGGCACTCTGGGAGCTGACCGCCAAAGCCGCGGCGGAACGGATCATATTGCGCGCGGCCGCCCAGGGCGAGACCATATTCAAGTCCGCCATCCGTAATGGCGCTGACTTCGAACTCTAATTCAGCATCGGCTATTTCGCTATCGTCCCAGCCATCATCGGGACCGAGCTGATTTTCAGGTTGGTCGCGATAGGTCGCCGCCCCGCCCAAGGTGAGCTTGCCGCGAAATAGAGTCGCGATATTTTTCA
>CALLBD010000072.1 GCA_938001915.1 uncultured Caulobacterales bacterium
CTTTAGTTTCGCGCGAGCGGACGGTGCCGCATTATCATTCGCCGCACGGCAGAGCCTATCCTCATTTTCCAGATATGCGAGCGCGGCGAGCATGCGGCAACATTAGGCCGAATTAGAGATGTGTCAAATAGGCGTGCGGAAGTGTTCGCAAACCATCGTCAGCACCGCTTTTACCAGTATTTGCCCTAAGGCGGGTTGGGCTATTAAATTCTCCAAAGCAAAAATTAATGCGGCAGGCCTAGTTAAGATTGGAGGGTTTCAACCTAGCCCTAGAAGAACGGACGGCCCGAAAGGAGAGCCCAGGGGACGGTCTAAAGCTCAATTTAGCGCGCTAATTCTCGTGAAATCACGCAAATATTTGGCAAAGCCGAAGAAAAAACACTTTTCTCACAGTTTCTTTCATTCCAATTTCTACGATCTACACGACGCCCGCCTTAATAGGTGTTAAGGGAGTCCTAAATCTGAGAGCTCTAAACTCGGTAAATGGCGTGTTTGACGTCCCTGTCGCATATTTTCTTTCATACCTTGGTAATCTTGATGACCAAAAGGGCTGTGGATATTAACGCCCCTTACCCAATCCTTAATTTATGAGGTAAATCAATCATTTACGAGCTGTTAGGACGAATCAGCCAGCACAGATGAGAACATCACATCCCCCGGGCCGCGAAAGATCATAACGTGCAAGAACAACCAAAAAATCGCTTTAAAGTTATCACAAATCCTAATCCGCCAGAACGGCATGATCCGCATGCGCCAATGCCCGTCTCTGAGATGCCCACGAACCAAATCATCCAAGGCGATTGCATTGCCAATATGAATGCCTTGCCCGCCGAGTCCGTCGATCTCGTTTTCGCAGACCCGCCCTATAATCTACAGCTGGGCGGAGATCTCTCCCGTCCCGATAATTCGCATGTCGACGGCGTGACTGAGGCGTGGGATCAATATGACACGATGGATGCCTATGATCTCTTCACGCAAGAGTGGATGGCCGCGGCCCGCCGTATCCTAAAACCCAATGGCGCGATTTGGGTGATGGGCAGCTATCACAACATCTTCCGCGTCGGGACAGTTCTTCAAGACCAGCAGTTCTGGATTTTGAATGACATTATATGGCGCAAGACAAATCCCATGCCGAATTTCCGCGGCACACGGTTCACAAATGCGCATGAGACGCTCATATGGGCATCAAAATCTGAAGACGCGAAGCCGACTTTTCACTATGATGCGATGAAGATGCTCAATGAAGGCGTGCAAATGCGCTCTGATTGGACACTCCCGATATGCACCGGCCGCGAGCGCCTCAAAAAAGGCGACGGCAAGAAAGCCCACCCAACGCAAAAGCCAGAAAGCCTGTTGCACCGCGTCATCCTCGCAACAACAAACCCCGGCGACATAGTTGTCGACCCGTTCTTTGGCACAGGCACGACAGGCGCAGTGGCCAAAAAACTAGGCCGTAAATTCATCGGATTTGAGCGCGAGGAAGACTATATCATCCACGCTAGCCGCCGAATCGCTAACATCAAAGAAGGCGCGACCGTGGCTGTAACCAAGTCAAAAAGGTCCGAACCGAAAGTTCCTTTCGGCAATCTTGTGGAACGCGGCCTTGTCAAAATCGGCACGAAAGTCTTCTCAAAAAACGGGATTCTCTCGGCCACGGTCCGAGCCGATGGCAGCCTAGAGTCCGGCAAACAAAGCGGCTCTATTCACAAACTTGGGGCACTGCTGACCAACGCACCTTCGTGTAATGGTTGGACTTTTTGGCATTTGCAGGGACCGAACGGCCTACAGCCTATCGACACAATCCGGGCCGCTGTCCGCGCAGAAATGGCCGAAGCGGCCTTGGCGTAACTTAAGGGCGGCTTCCTTCTGCTTGCGCGTGCTGGCTTCAACTAAACCATATAAACCGCGTTCAGCTTGCGTTTCGTCCGTTTTAACCATACCTTGGTGCTAGGCCCGGGCAACTGCCCGTGTCTCTTTTGTAATTGGGGAACCTAGGAGACCAAAATGAGTAAACGTGACGAGTTAATCGAAAAATATGCGGGCGACTTAAAAAATAAGATCGGCGTGACACCAGACATGGACCTTTTGCGTAAGGTCACAATTGGTTGCGGCCCATCTATCTATAATCGCGATGCCTCTACAGTTTCAGGATCAGATCAATCAGAGCTAGATACAGTGAAGAACAACTTCCTTATCAAAAAGCACGGCCTCTCCGCGAGCCAAGACCTTGACGGCGCTATCGCATCCGTCATGGAAAAATACGGCAAGTCAGAGCGCAATAAATACCGCGCAGTTGTCTATTACCTACTCACAAAACACTTCGGCCTAGAAGGTAACTACAAGTAAGCCTAACCGAAATTTTGAATTTAAACCGGGCCCGCAGGTCCGGTTTTTTTATGGGCGCACTCCACCACTTTGCGAAACACAGTGGGCAGACCAGAGATATCCTCTACCCAAATGCCTTCCTTCATCTCTTCAACTTGTGCCATAAAAACCTCTAAATCCAATTCGAAATGGGTGAAGACGTGTTTTATCTCTCCTGCCTTTTCCCAATTCCGTTGTAGGGGCGCGGCGCTATGATCTTTCGGGCGTTCTCCCCACGGACTTGTCGGCACGCCGAGCATACCCCCAAGCAATCCCGCGTCGGGCCGCTGTTCGGCCAATATCTTATTTCCGCACATGAGGACATAAGCATAGCCGCGCCGAATGGGCGTCTTCTTCTTTTTGTCTTTCTTGGGATAGAGCGTTTCTTCCCCGCACGCATGGGCTTTGCACCACTGCGACCACGGACACAGCCCGCATTGCGGCGATGTCCGCGAGCAGAGCCCTGCCCCCAAATCCATCAATGCCTGTCCATAATCACCAGGGCGGTCCTCGCGCACCAGCGTCCCCGCCAATTCGCGCAGGCCTTTGCGCCCTTTTGGCAGCGGCACCTCATAAGCAAAAATCCGCGAGATAACACGCTCGACATTGCCATCGACGATATTCGTGGCCTCATCGGCGCAAATCGCGGCAATAGTTGCCGCCGTATAGGGCCCAATGCCCGGCAGCCCCAAAAGCGTCTTTTCATCCACAGGGAAAACGCCGCCATGATCATCGCGCACGACGCCCGCACACTTATGCAAATTCCGGGCCCGTGCATAATAGCCCAAACCCGCCCACATAGAGAGGACAAGCTCCCGCTCCGCATTCGCTAAATCCGTAACCGACGGAAAGGCAGCGAGAAATTTTTCCCAATAGGGCGCGGCATGCACCAAAGTTGTTTGCTGGCTCATGACCTCTGACAACCAGACCGCATAAGGGTCGGCAATAATGCCCTTTGCGCGGTCTTCTGGCCGCACCCGCCACGGCAAGCTGCGCCCTTGCTCATCATACCACCGCAGCAGAGCCGCGCGCATTTTCGAAATATCATGCATAAATTCGCTCTGTCCGCTTTACCCACTCGCCGCAATAGGCAAAAAGCGAGGGGTGTCCGAGAAAACCCGACATAATAGTCAAGTCCTAAGCCATTGGGTAGAGAGCCAGCGCGGTCGCCCGCAATTTCGGGCCGCGCCCAATGCTGGCCTGTCCGTTTCTAAGGTCATGCGCCCTTTGGCCCGTAAACATGGCGGCGGCAGCTCGGCTATCGCCCTAGAGAAAATTTGGCCCGAAATCATGGGCCCGCGTTGGTCAAAAATCTCATCACCGGTCCGGTTCGTCGGCGGCCGCGATGGCCGCACATTGATTATTTCAGCGCCAGGACCCGCCGCTTCTCTGATTTTAGCGCAATCTGGCCCAATTTTGCAGCGATTAAACGCCCATTTAGGTGCCAGTCATGTTGGGCGTATTAAGGTCGTCCAATCTCGGATGATAAAACCTGCGAGAACACACCCCCCCAAAGGCCTCGCGCCGCGACAAGAAGCTGAATTGCGCGCAGGTCTATCGGAGTTAAAAAGTGACCGCCTGAAAAAGGCGCTCGAAAAAATGGGACGTCATGTCCTTGCCAAAGGGTCGGATAAATGAATGTAAGACGTAAAATTGTAACGCTCGCCGCCGCGCTTTGCACCTCCGCCCTACCCGTATCTGCTCTTGCGCAAGATGCGGAGGCCCTTTCCGAACGCGTTACCGATTTTGTTCTCATTGAGGCGCCAGATGATCATGTATTGGGCAGCGAAGACGCGGCGCTAACGCTTATGATTTGGGCGTCTGTCACTTGCCCGCATTGTTCAAAATGGTTCACGAGCGAATGGCCGCTGGTAAAGTCAGAACTCGTCGAAACGGGTAAGCTTCGCGTCATTTTCCGTGAATTCCCGACAGCGCCTGGAAACCTCGCTATTGCGGGGTTCAGCCTCGCAGAATGCGCGCCTGAGGCAGATTATTTCTTTATTATAGAGTATCAAATGGAACAGCAGGCCGATATTCTCGAAGCCGCGCGCGACGGGCGCGGGGCGGAAGTTTATGCCGAGATTGCCAAATTAGCTGGCATGACATCGAATGAAGCCATGACAAGCTGTCTTAGAAACCCTGATATCTCATCCCATATCATTGATAATGCCAACCGTGCCAAAGTCGCAGAGATCAATTCTGTCCCCGGTTTCGTCATTAATGGTCAGCGCTACAAAGGCCCATCAGACGCCAAAAGCCTGATCGAGCTGATTTCGGAGATGGATGAAAAAGGGGTTTCGACCCTTCCAAAATAAGGCCTTCTTTTGCGCATAGCTCCGCCGAGATGCCTGACCGGTCATAGACAATCTGCTCGCAGGTAATCTGGGCGCAGGTAATTTGCTTACTGGGGATAAGGACTCGATTTAGATCTCAGTCTCAAATAAGCTATCCATAGGCCTTTTCAGCTTACCCCTTGCTTATTCCCTCTAAATCTCAAGGATTGCCCTATGACCCATATTGATTCGCTTTCGAGACGTATTGTCCTTCTGGCGGCCAGCGCCGCACTTGCCCTCTCCGCGTGCAGCGGCGGAGATGCCGGCTCGGCGACAGCGAGCGGCGCGGGCGGCGAATTTACGGTTGCAGATGATTATATCCAAGGTAATGCGGATGCCCCAGTAACGCTGGTAGAATATGCCTCAGTATCTTGCGGGGCCTGCGCCTATTGGCATCAAAATGTCTATCCCAAGGTAAAGGCACAATATGTCGATACGGGCAAAGTCAAATATGTCTTCCGCCCTTTCCCTGCGGGCGAGCCGCAAATGGCCCAAGCAGGACATAAGCTTGCGCTATGTCTAGACCGCTCGAAATTTTACAAAAATATCAAGCTACAATTCGACCGCCAGTCGCAGATCATGGAAATGGGACGCCGTCCTAATGGGCTCCGCCAAGCTTATATTAGTCTGGCAAAAGCCTCTGGCCTATCCGAAGACCAGTTCATTTCCTGTATGAGCGACGCCGAAGTCTCAGACCGATATGAGGCCTTCATCGAACTTGGCGCTGACCAAGGCGTGACCGGGACGCCAACGGTTTTCATCAATGGCGAACGCGTGAAAAGTGATTTCGACTCCATCCAAGCCGCCTTGGCGCCAATATTGGGTGAGCCAATTCCTGAAAAAGCCGACCCTGAAAAAGCTGACGCCGAATAAGCCATGGGCTCGCTCGTCTTCAATTCTATCAAGCTGACGGGCTTTAAATCATTCGTCGAGCCAACCGAGTTTCTGATTGAACCTGGCTTGACGGGTATTGTCGGGCCGAATGGTTGTGGGAAATCCAACCTGCTGGAAGCTATCCGCTGGGTCATGGGCGCGAATTCCGCCAAAGCCATGCGCGGCGCGGCCATGGAAGATGTTATCTTTAACGGGACGAAAACCCGTCCGGGCCGTAACCAAGCCCATGTAACCCTAACGGTAGATAATTCGGCGCGTATTGCCCCGCCGGCTTTTAATGATGATGATACGCTAGAGATCATGCGGATTATCGAAAAATCCAAAGGCTCTAAATATAAAATAAACGGGAAGACTGTCCGCGCCAAAGATGTACAGCTCCTCTTTGCAGATGCGAGTACGGGCGCGAACTCACCTGCCCTTGTGCGCCAGGGTCAGATTTCCGAACTGATTGCCGCCAAGCCGAGTAATCGCCGCCGTATCCTCGAAGAAGCGGCGGGTATTTCTGGTCTGCATTCACGCCGCCATGAAGCGGAATTGCGTCTGCGCGCGGCGGAAAATAATCTCGACCGTTTGGAGGATATCGTTGGGCAGATTGAAAGCCAGCTGCTCTCGCTGCGGCGTCAATCCCGTCAGGCGGCGCGCTACAAACGGCTAGCAGGGGAAATCCACGAATATAAAGCGCTGCTTTGGCTGAAACGTTGGCAGTCCGCACTTGAGACCTTAGAGAGCGCACAAGCGGATTTGCGGGAACGTGAAAAGGCTGTTGCCGACACACAAGTGCAAGCTTCCGAAAACATGCGCCGAGCCGATGAACTGACGGGCCTATTGGAGCCTAAGCGCGAAGAGCAATTAATCGCTGCCGCCCTCCTTGCACGGCTCAATGCAGCCAAAGACGCGCTGGAGCAGGACGAAGAAAGCGCCAAATCCGAAGTCCGCAAATTGGAAGCTCAGCTTGTCGATATAGCTTCTGACCTTGAACATGAGCGCGATGTGGTCCGCGACGCGGCCGCCGCTGAAACACGCCTTGCCGCTGAACATGCAGAGCTTTCTGCGCTAAAAGATATTTCAGCCGCGCTGGATGCCGCTCAGGATGCGGCGTCCGAAGCTTTAAAGGCGCGCAACGCATTAGACGCCGATTTCAATGAGCTGACACGCAAGACAGCGGATCAAGCCGCGCGGAAAGACGCGGCCGAACGGGAGCTTACCCAAACGCAACAAAGACGTAGCCGCGTGCGTATTGAGCTTGAGCAAACCGAAGACAAGCGGGCGGGGCTGGACACGGAAAGCTTCGGCAATGCGAACCTGTTTTCCTCCGCTGCGGCGGATGCGCTCGCCGCCCTCGAAAAAGCGCGGGCCACAGAGCAGCGCCTGACCGCAGACCGCACAGAGTCCGAGGAGACGGACCGCAAGGCGAGAGAAGATTTATCGGCAGCCCGTCAAGCTGCGCAAAAACTTACGGCGGAGAAATCTGCATTAGAGAATGTGTTGCGCCGCTCGGGGGCTGCCGATTGGACACCCGCTCTGGATAGCGTTCAAGCTAAGGCGGGGTTTGAGCAAGCACTCGCCGCCGTATTGGGTGAGGACCTAGATGCCGCGATTGGCGGCGCGGCGGATCTGCGCTGGAGCGGCGCCGATATACCCGCCCAAAATTTGCCAGTGGGCGTTGACCCTATCACCGATTTCATCACCGCACCCCGCGAGTTACACGCGCGGCTATCACAAATTGGCGTGGCCGCAAGTGGTGACATTCAAGCCAAAGCCAAATCGCTAAAACCGGGTCAGCGCCTCGTTAGCCCCAAAGGCGAAGTCGTCCGTTGGGACGGTTTTATGATTGCAGCAGGCGTGGAGACCTCCGCTGCGATTAAGCTGAAACAGCAAAACCGTGTCGCGGAACTGACGCAAGAAATCGCCGCCGAAGACGCGAAGGTCGCCGCTGCAACCATCGCATTCGAAACTGCGCGCGAGGCCCGGCAAGCCGCCGAGACCGCCGCGCGGGCGGCCCGGAAAGCCCTTCCAGACCTTGAGCGCGCAGACCGCGCCGCCCAGGCGGCACTCGCGCAATATGAAACCGACATTGCCCGCGCCTCTGCGCAGAAAACAGGTCTTGAGGACCGCATCGCCCGTCTCACTGCGGAAGTGTCAGAACTCGATAATTCTGTCGCCGCAGCAGAAGAAAGCCTTGCCGCTCACTCGGGCGGTGAAGACCTATCTGCGCAGCGCCAAGCTCTATCCGAGCAACTCAGCCAGGCACGCGAAACAGCCGATGAGGCCAGCGCGCAGTATCGCAGTTTAAAAAATGAAAGCGAAGCCCGCGCTGCCCGCCTAAAGGCTGTTGAAGCCGAGCGCGAGAATTGGGCCCGCCGCTCGGAGAATGCGACCAAGCGCGTGGCAACCTTAGAAAACCGCGAAAGCGCTGTGAAAATGTCACTCGCCGCCGCAGCGGATGGACCTGACCAATTTGTAGAGCGCCGTAACGCGCTTTTCGCCGAACTCGCCACAGCCGAGGCGCGCAGGGCGGCGGCCGCAGATGCGCTAAGTGCGTCCGAAAAAGAAACGCAAGACGCGGTACAGCTCGCCCGCGAATCCGAAACAGCGGCGGGTGCGGCCCGCGAAGCCCGCGCCGCTTCAGAAGCTCGCCTAATAGCCGCGCAAGAGCGCATTGGCGAAACCAAAGCCCGCGTAAATGAGACGCTGAATTGCGAGCCATCTGAGTTGAAATCTCATCTCGGCGAAATGGATCCAGAAACGAAACTCTCCGAAAATGATATTGAGCGTAAATTAGAACGCCTGAATAAAGAGCGCGAAAAAATGGGCGGCGTGAACCTGCGCGCCGATGAAGAAGCTATTGAGCAAGAAGAGCGCCTTTCCGCAATGGTGGCAGAACGTGAAGATTTGGTCGCCGCGATTGCCCGCCTGCGCGAGGGGATTGATGAGCTCAACACTGAAGGCCGTCAGCGGCTCCTTGCCGCTTTTGATATGGTCAATGGGCATTTCGGCCGTCTGTTCACTACGCTGTTCGGCGGCGGAGAAGCCGCACTGGCTCTGACGGAATCAGATGATCCCCTGCAAGCGGGCCTAGAGGTTATGGCTCGCCCGCCCGGGAAATCCCTGAAAGCCATGTCACTTTTATCGGGTGGTGAGCAAGCTTTGACAGCGACAGCCCTTATCTTCGCGGTCTTCCTATCTAACCCCGCGCCCGTCTGCGTACTCGACGAAGTCGATGCGCCGCTGGATGACGCCAATGTCAGCCGATATTGCGATTTGCTTGATGACATGAAGAAACACACAAATACAAAATTTATCGCCATCACCCATAATCCCGTAACAATGAGCCGTATGGACAGATTATTCGGCGTGACCATGGCAGAACAAGGCGTCTCGCAATTGCTCTCCATCGAGCTAGAGAAAGCCACAGCCCTCGTCGCGAATGAGTAGCGCGTGACGTTAAGGGAGTGTCCCGACACGAAAACAGAGTGTCCCGACACCTATTTCCTCGCTGTATCGGTCCAATTTTGCGATTCTCGGTTCGCGGGCTAAACCCGTCATGCGAATCAAGGATAAAGATGAAACCACCAAAGAAATCCGAAATGCTGGAAGTGCGTCTCTCGCACCCCGATAAGCTCGCGCTGCAAGATAAAGCGGCGCAAGAGGGCCGTACCGTTAGCGATGTCGTCCGTGGATTGATTTCATCCTATATTTCACCTGACGACACCCGCTCCACATACCTACGATTACCGGAGCTTTTCATGACGCTAAAATCTAAACCAAAATCAATCGGCATTGCCGCGCTAGCCTGTCTGGCGGCGCCTTTTACTTTTTCAAATTTCGCCTTCGCGGATGAAATATCATTGACCCTAAACGGCGAATTTTCGGAACCCGTCACTGAAAATGATGAGGACGGACTGCGGGTCCGCAGGTTTGCCACAGAAGTCCATATGGACTCAAATCAAACTATGCGCGTGAATTTAACCTCAAATCGTGAAGACCCGCTCGTGGTCGTGGTAACGACCCAAGACTCCAAAGACGGAGTTTCGCTTAAATTCGAAATCATCAACAATTGTGAAGTAATCGCCATGCCGCAATTAATCGCAAATTATGATGAAACGGCACGCGTTGAAATTGGTCATGAGAACGGCAAACTATTCATGATGGAGGCCGTACCCGCTAAAAGATGATACAAATGAGGCGAAAAGCCTCATTTTTCGTCATCCTTAGATTTGGCCGGATATATAAAAATCCTGAGTCTGTGCCCTGCTTTGGCTTCCGACCTGAAAAAACCTATGACAAAACAGCATCAAAAGTATTTTATTATTAAATTTCAACACTTTAACCTACGTCCCAACGTGTTGACTTCCCCCACCCCCTTCGTTAGGTAAGGGCCGCTTTCGGAGGGGGTTCCTCTGAGGCACTGAGCCGATGTTATGACCGATCCCGAAGGACGCGCAAAACCACAATCTAACCCGAGTGATATTGATGAATTGGGCCGAAAGCTTGACCAAATCAATGCCAAACGGAAAACGGTTGCGGAGCCTGCGCAAGCTTCAGCATCAAATATGGCAGAGGGCTTGAAATATGCCAGCGAGTTCTCTGCGGCGGTTTTGGTTGGTGCGGCCCTAGGTTGGGGCGTAGATAAGCTAACTGGAATTACGCCTTTTGGTCTGTTGGGTGGTTTGTTTTTGGGGCTTTGTGCTGGCGTTTTAAATGTCGTGCGGGCTGCTAAAGAAGGAATGGATGGCTCAGGCGAGGATTTACCTCCGAATGAGCTATACGAGGATGACGACGCATGAACATTGGGCTCCCCATTGTCGCAAAAGATCCAACAGCACAGTTTAAGCTGCACAAGCTTGCTGAGTTGAAGATTGGTAGTTTCGATCTCTCCTTTACAAATTCTGCCCTTATGATGGTCGTTACACTCGTCTGTATCTCACTCTGGTTTCTTCTTTCGTCAAAAAAACAGCTTGTCCCGGGACGGGCACAATCTATCCTTGAGCTATCTTACGAATTCATCGCAGATATGTTGAAGTCTTCGACAGGCAAAGAAGGTATGCGGTTCTTCCCGCTTGTTTTCTCAATTTTCGTCTTCATCCTATTCGCAAATATGCTCGGAATGATTCCATTCTTCTTTACAACAACAAGCCATATTATCGTAACCTTTGCATTGGCGATGATTGTGATGGTTGTCGTTATTGGCTTCGGCGTTTGGAAAAATGGCTTTGGTTTCCTAAAGCTCTTCTGGCCTGCCGGCATTCCGATTGCCATTAAGCCCTTTGTCTCATTACTCGAAATTATCTCATTTATTTCACGCCCGATTTCTCTGTCTGTACGTCTTTGGGCGAACATGTTTGCCGGACACATACTTCTGAAACTCTTTGCGGGGTTCGCAATTTCAATGTTTGCAGCGGGCGGCCTCACAGCTTTTGGTTCTATTGTGCCATTTGGCCTTACCCTCGCGCTTATTCCTCTCGAATTCCTCGTTGCCTTTGTTCAGGCCTATGTCTTTGCACTACTAACGAGCGTATATCTCTCGGATGCTCTGCACCCGGGACACCACTAGTCACCGCTAATTAAACCGCATTCCTAAGGAGATCATCATGGAAGCAGAAGCAGCAAAATACATCGGCGCAGGCATCGCATGTCTCGGCATGGCTGGCGCAGGTATTGGACTTGGCCACATCTTTGGTAATTACCTCGCAGGCGCATTGCGCAACCCATCTGCAGCACAAGGTCAGTTCTCAAACCTTATCTTCGGCTTCGCCGTTACTGAGGCCCTCGGCATTTTCTCATTCGCCGTTGCCCTCATCCTAATGTTTGTTCTTTAATACTGAACCCTAAAATTAAGGTACGACGATGCTCGACGCGTTGACGGATAAAACAATCATATTGATGGCCGCCGCCGAAAAAACTGGCGGACAGGGGGACATTAATGGCTCGGGGGCATTTCCGCCTTTTGATCCAGCTTATTTCCCCTCTCAGCTATTTTGGTTCTTTTTAACGTTCATTGCACTCTATGTTCTTCTCGCGAAAGTTTTCCTTCCGCGCGTGAGCGAAACTATAGAGGAGCGCGGGTCCCGCATCGCCGATGATCTCGACCAAGCTTCGCGCATGCAGCGCGAGGCGGAAGAGGCCGAAAAGACTTACACGCGTTCTCTCGCAGATGCGCGCGCGAAGGCGATGAATGTCGCTGAAACAACCAAACAATCCGTTGACGCGGAAATTCAATCCGAACTAACCGCAGCCGATGCGGAAGCTGACAAAGCTGCCACAGCCGCGGAGGCCCGTATCCGCGAAGTCAGAGCCGCTGCTCTTAGCAATATTGAGTCAATTGCGGCGGAGACAGCGCAAACGGCTGTATCGGCCCTCACTGGCAAAAAAGTCACCTTGGCAGCTGTCAAGTCGGCACTTAATTAGGGAGCGAAGATATGCACTTTACAGCTGATCTTGGCGATCCAACCACATGGGTTTTTATTGCGGTCGTACTCTTCCTGCTTTCCCTACTCTATTTTGGGATTCACAAGAAAATTGCTGGCGCTTTGGACGCCCGCGCAGACAATATTCGCGTAGAACTTGATGAAGCTCGCCGCCTTCGGGAAGAAGCCCAAGCTTTGCTAGCCTCCTATCAGCGCAAGCAAAAAGAAGCGGAAACGCAGGCTGAAGAGATTGTGAAACAAGCGCGGTCTGATGCGGAAAACATGGCTACTCAGGCGCGGAAAGATTTGGCAGAGCGCCTAGAGCGCCGCGCAGCGCAAGCCGAAGCCAAAATCGCCAATGCTGAGGCGCAAGCCTTGGGTGAAGTCAAAGCCAAAGCGGCTGATATGGCGATGGATGCGGCGGAGAAGATCTTACGCACGAATATGAGTGCGGCTGAGAAGTCAAAGTTCATTCAAGATGGCATTAAGCAAATGGGGTCAACGCTAGGCTAGACTTAAGCGTGACAACAACCAGATATTAAAAAGCCGCTCCTCTCTCAGAGCGGCTTTTTTAATGGCTTAGCATAAATAGGCGCTGGCCTCGAGAAGCTGCTGCTCGACGCGGTTACGCTGTGTATAGTGATGTAACTTAGCATCTGGACGAGCTGTGCGCTCATTCAAGCGGTGAAGCTTACGGGTCAGGTGGGCAATGGTCAGACTACGCGTATGACAGTTAGAGTTCACAGCGCGGCTAATAAGAGACTGTGGCATTTTAAATCCTTTATGTTGTTTCCGATGAAAACAATATGAGGGAAAGCCCTATCACCTACCAATCACCTGTTGCGCATTCTCCGTGATGGAAATGTCACGCGGGTTTGAACCACGCGTGACACAGATTATTCCGCTGCTTCGGCGGTTTCGCTCGGCGGGGTCCAGCGCAATACGGGCTTACGCGCGGCCTGTGTTTCATCAAGGCGGCGCTTGGGCGCATAGACGGGGGCTTGTTTAAAGCTCTCCACCTCACCCGCTTTCGCCCGCTGTGCGAGAGAGCGCATAGAAAGGATAAAGCGGTCGAGCTCGCCCTTGCTCTCAGACTCTGTCGGTTCAATCAGCATGGCGCCGTGAACAACGAGCGGGAAATACATCGTCATCGGATGATACCCCTCATCAATCATCGCCTTGGCAAAATCGAGTGTCTCTACGCCTGTATCTTTCAGGAAACGATCATCAAAGAGCGCTTCATGCATACAGGTTCCGCCAAAGGCTGGCGTCATCACATCAGAGAGTGAGGCCTGAATATAATTTGCATTCAGCACAGCGTCTTCGGTGGCTTGTTTCAGACCATCAGAGCCGTGGCTCATCATATAGGACAGCGCCCGCGTATACATGCCCATATTGCCGTGGAAGGCACACATGCGGCCAAAGCTGTTTTCATCCGCATGCTCAACGAGATCAAAACCGTCTTTGCCCGCGACGACATAAGGCACAGGGGCGTGATCTTTGAGCGCATCTGACAGAACCGTCGGACCAGACCCCGGACCACCGCCGCCATGCGGCGTGGAGAAGGTCTTATGCAAATTAATATGCATCGCATCGACGCCAAGGTCGCCGGGACGCACACGTCCGACCAGCGCATTGAAATTGGCACCATCGCAATAGAAATAGCCGCCTGCCGCATGAATGAGCTCGGCGATCTCGATGATGTCGTTTTCGAATAATCCGCAGGTATTCGGATTAGTTAGCATGATACCCGCAATGTCGGAATCCGCGCCAAGCCCTTCGAGTTTTGTCCGCAGCGCGTCCATATCGACACGGCCTTTGTCATTAGCGGGAATTTCATCAACAGAGAACCCGCATTGCACGGCGGTCGCGGGGTTTGTGCCATGGGCGCTTTCTGGGACAAGCACGCGGCGTTTATGCGATTGACCATCCTTATCCAGACGCGCGCGTATCGCCATCATTCCGCAGAGCTCGCCATGCGCGCCCGCTTTGGGCGTCAATGCCACGGCTGGCATATTACAGAGCGTCATCAGCCAGTGCGAAAGCACAGAGAGGACTTCCAGCGCGCCTTGGGCGGTTTGGACGGGCTGTAGGGGGTGGACATCGGCAAAGCCTGGCATACGCGCCACTTTTTCATTGAGACGCGGATTATGCTTCATTGTGCAAGAGCCGAGCGGATAAACACCCAAATCAATCGCATAGTTCTTTTGCGACAGGCGCACATAATGGCGCATCGTCTCCGGCTCGGACAGACCTGGCAGGCCAATCTCGCCTTCTCGGGCATGACTGCCGAGACGGGATTTCCGGCCCTTAGGTTCTGGCAAGTCCACACCCGTCCGGCGCGGCGTGCCTGTTTCAAAAATCAGCGATGTCGCTTGGTCCAACGCTTTCGAGCCAGAGACAGTCTGCGGCAAATTTGCATTTGCGGCGACAGGGGATGTTGGGCGGCCTTCGGTTTTCATGATAACACCTCCTTCAAGGCCGTCTCAAAGGCGGCGATATCTTCGTCAGAACTGGTTTCTGTTGCACAGACTAAGAGCAGGTTCGGGTCCGCTTCTGGCGCGAGGCGAGAGAGCGGGACGCCTGCGATGACGCCTTTTTTTACCATTGCATCCACGACCTCTGCGGCGGGCCGGTTAAGGCGAACGGTGAACTCATTGAAGAATGTCTCGTTCTCAACGGATGCGCCATCTACGCCGTCAATGAGGTCGGCGAGCTCACAGGCTTTCTCATGATTTAGCGCCGCAAGGCGCTGAATCCCTGCATCGCCGAGGAGGCTCATATGAATGGTGAAGGCCAAACAGCAGAGGCCTGAGTTGGTACAAATATTAGACGTCGCTTTTTCGCGGCGAATATGTTGCTCGCGCGTGGAGAGCGTCAGCACAAAACCACGCTCGCCATTAGCATCGACTGTTTCCCCGCAAACACGGCCTGGCATTTGCCGCACGAGTTTTTGGCGGCAGGCAAAGAGACCGACATGCGGCCCGCCAAATGCGAGACCGACGCCAAGGCCTTGCCCCTCACCGACAACAATATCTGCGCCTTGCGCGCCGGGTGATTCAATCGCGGCCAGCGCTACAGGCTCCGTAAAGACGGCAATCAAGAGCGCTTTATGTGCATGGGCTTTTTCGGCGATGGGACGCAGGTCGACAATCTCACCGAAGACATTGGGTGATTGCACCACGACACAGGCCGTGTCGTTGTCAATGCGGTCAATGACATCGGCATCCACACCGATTTGCGCGCCTTGTGAGTCGATTTGAATATTGAGCGTTGAGGCCAAAGTCTGCGTCGCCGCGGCGTAATGCGGATGCAACCCGCTAGCCAAAATGGCCTTGGATTTCTTTCCGCGCGCGACGCGGTGCGCCATGACAACGGCTTCGGCGCAGGCCGTGGAGCCATCATACATTGAGGCATTTGCGACCTCCATCCCTGTCAAAAGCGCGACTTGGGTTTGGAACTCAAAGAGCGCCTGCAATGTGCCTTGGCTGACTTCTGGTTGATAAGGCGTATAGGCCGTCAGAAATTCTGAGCGCTGTATCAGGTGGTCCACCGTGGCGGGGATATGATGCTTATAAGCCCCTGCTCCGCAGAAAAATGGGACACTACCCGCAGGCGTCGATTTATTCGACAGCCGTTGGAAGAAGCGCTCCACAGCTTGTTCGGATTGATGTTTGGGTAGATCAATTAGACCTTTCAGGCGCGCTGATTTTGGCACGTCTTCAAAAAGCGCATCAATATTATCGACGCCAATAACGTCGAGCATTTGCGCGCGATCATTATTATTTAGTGGGAGGTAACGCATTTAATTATCCTCATTCTTTTCAATTTGAGCAGGAGCACCAAAAAATCTTGGATGACCAAAAAAATCTATCAACAATTTAAAGCTCAGAAATCCAATTATCCAAGCCACTGGGTTTTTAAACCCGAAGAACACAAGTCCAAAAATAACCCCAAGCCACACAAGAATTGTAAAAAACCACCGCAAAATATTGCGTTCTATTTTTTCACGTTGTGTTTCTTGTTGGGGCAATTCCTATAGCCCGTCGCAATAGGTTTTATACTTCGCTTCATCCATCAGGCTTGAAAGCTCATCGGCATCCGCGATTTTGATTTTTAGGAACCAGCCGTCACCATCTGGAGAAGCATTGACGGTTTCTGGGGCCTCTTCGAGGGCCTCATTAACGGCTGTGACTTCGCCACCAACGGGTGAGTAAACTTCGGAGGCCGCTTTGACACTTTCGACCACGGCGGCTTCATCGCCTTTGTCGAATTCAGCGCCGACTTCTGGCAGCTCAACAAAGACAACATCGCCGAGGGCTTTCGCCGCATAGCCGGAGATGCCAACGGTGCCCGTGTCGCCGTCAACTTTGATCCATTCGTGATCTTCGGTAAAATAAGTGCTCATGATTAGGCTCCGCGGTAGTAATTATGTGGGGCGAAAGGAAGTTTCGTAATTTTGGCCGGACGGGCTTTGCCGCGCACAATTAGCTGAACATCTGTTCCAGCTTTCGTAAATTTACGGGCGACATAGCCCATTGCAACGGGACCGCCCGCTGTTGGACCAAAGCCGCCCGAGGTAATCTCGCCAATGGTGTTGCCATCTAGGTCTTGGACCTCGGTATGCTCGCGGGCTGGCGCGCGGCCCTCGGGTTTTATCCCGACAAGGCGCTTTGTGGTTTTGTCGGCGAGGTCAGAGGCCACGCGCGCCGCGCCAAAATAGCCCGCATCCGCACTCCGGCGATGTTTTTGGACAGACCAGAACAAGCCGGCTTCTATGGGGGAGACGCTCGTATCGATGTCATGGCCGTAAAGGCACAGCCCCGCTTCAAGGCGGAGGCTATCGCGTGCACCCAGTCCAATAGCCTCGACGTCATCATAGCTGAGGAGTTCATCAACTAAGCGGCCGACATCCTCATGCTTGACCGAAATTTCATAGCCATCTTCACCCGTATAGCCTGAGCGCGACACATGCGCCCAAACGGGCGTTTCCAATTCGCCTTTCAGTTCCAAGTCTGTGTGAGTCATAAAGACCAGGTCGTGAACCGCAGGCGCGAGCGTGCCGAGGACAGCCGCCGCGCGCGGGCCTTGGAGCGCAATCAAAGAGAGCGTGTCGTCCTTGACCTGCACCTCAACACCTTTGGGCATGTGTTTTTCAAGATGGTCGTAATCAGTGATTTTACAGCCCGCATTTACGACCAAATAGAGCACATGCTCATAACCTTCCATAGCGAGGCGCGAAATCATGAGGTCGTCCAAAATCCCGCCGTCCTCATTGAGGAATTGTGAGTAGCGCTGCTGCCCCGGCTCTAGGGATTGAATGTCGGCAGGCACGAGTTTTTCCAGCGCCTTGGCCGCCGTCGCAAATTTCTTATTCTTTGGCACTAGGAAGACCTGCCCCATGTGAGAGACATCAAACAGGCCCGCCTTCTCGCGTGTATGAAGATGCTCTTTCAACACGCCCATCGGATATTGCACGGGCATATCATAGCCTGCGAATGGCACCATTTTCGCCCCGAGCTCGACGTGCCGTGCATGGAGGGCTGTTTTTAGTAAATCAGTCATGGGCACATTGCGGCCAAAACCGCATCCGTCGCCACCAGCTGTCTATTGGGCCTGAGAGATTGACCCCGCGATTGACCTCAATCGCTAGGCTTACTCCGTCGGCGGGGCGTCAAACCAGACCGCCCGCTTTCCAGCGTTTTTACTGCCAAACGGTCCGTTGACCTGAGCGTTTCCGGGGCGGTTGCGCCTTCGGTGGCGGCTTTATTGGCCGCTCTCTCCCATTTGGCAGGGATAAGGCTCAGTGCGCTAAGTGTGGAAAAGAGTCAATCGTGGCCCTGCACCCAAATCCTTAATATCTGTGTGTTACTTTGTCCCTACATAATAATTCATTGAGGGTCATAAGATGTCCGGTAAGTCCAAAGAAGAAATCGCATTTGAGCTTGTTTCCAAACTAAAAGGTGTAGGGGTTTGGGGTGAAAACAACATGTCGGACATTCTCGACATGTATTCCCTCTGCTTGGAAGCCACGTCGGGATTGCGCTCTGTTGACGGAAAAACGCCCTCCGCGTTGCAGCTGAACGACGTAAAATCTGCACCGGCCAAAAAAGCTCCTGCGCCCGCTCTG
The DNA here is from genome assembly GCA_938001915.1 of uncultured Caulobacterales bacterium. Lineage (GTDB taxonomy): Bacteria > Pseudomonadota > Alphaproteobacteria > Caulobacterales > Maricaulaceae > Litorimonas. The sequence goes on from CALLBD010000072.1 coordinate 18,129, forward strand.
CGCCAAGCCGCGCCGGCCCGCCCAGCCGCCGCCCCGCAACACGCACCAGCGCCGGCCACCCCAGCCCAGCAGCCTCAGGTGCGTCAGCAACAGCAAATGGTGCAACAAGCCTATCAACAGCAACAGCCGCCTGTCGCGCGCTAAGCTATTTACATCCTATCGGGGGCCTCGATAGCCAACAAGTCGAGGCCATGCTCTAATTGCGCCAAGGCAGCTTTCGCGAGACTAAGGCGTGAGGCTTTCACTTCGGCCGCTACATCATCGGCCAAAATCGGACATTCCGCATAAAAGCGCGAAAAGCTCTGCGCCACGCGGTACACATGCTCGCATAAAATATGCGGGGCATATTTATCCGCCGCGAGTTCAATCGCCCGCGCATAGGCATCCAGGGAAAGGACGAGGCCTTTTTCTGTTTCGGCTTCGACAGCGATTTTTCCAGAAACTACATTTTGCTCGGCGGCTTTACGTAATATCGATTTAATCCGGACAACCGCATAAAGCAGGTAGGGCCCTGTTTTGCCCTCGAAAGCGGTAAAGCGCTCGGGGTCAAAAATATAATTCGTCATGCGTTGATTTTGCAGATCGGCGAATTTGAGCGCCGCAAGCCCGATTTTTCTGGCGATTTCATCCCGCTCTTCAGCGTCGAATTCCGCGCCAACCCCAGAAGATTCTAAGCGATCGCGCGCGGCCGTATGCATAATCTGCATCAGGTCTTCGAGACGCAATACCCCGCCCTCACGGGTCTTGAATGGCTTGCCATCCTTGCCGTTCATCGTGCCAAAGCCCGCATGGAACATCTGCTCACGCGCATACCACCCAGCTTTTGCGGCGGCGCGGAAGACTTGCTCAAAATGCAGGGCTTGCCGTTGGTCGACGACATAGACAATGAGGTCAGGATTATTCTCGGCTTTACGGTCAACAAGGGTCGCCAAGTCGGTCGTATGATAGAGCACTGCGCCAGAGCTCGCGAGGAGCATAACAGGCGGCGTGCCAGTGCGCGTCTCAGAATCCCATTTGTCATCGACATTAATAATCAACGCCCCGTCATCTTCTTCGGTGATGCCTGCGGTTTTTAATTCCTCAATCATGCCGGGAATAAGCGGGTCTACACAGGCTTCGCCTTTCCATAGATCAAACTCGACGCCCAGATTGCCATAGCCAACTTTCAAGGCTGCAACAGAGACATCAATAAAATGATCGAGCAAGGCGCGATAGCCTCGCCGGCCCGCCTGTAGCTCTGCCGTCGCGACGCGTGAGATATCCATCCGCTCTGCATTGACTTTGGCCTTATTCGAGGCTTGCGGATATAGCCGCGCGAGATCATCCATCGTGACGGGCGGTTCAGCGGGGTAATCACCCTCATAGGCTTCGTCAAAATAAGGTAGGTCTGGTTGCTCATCGGCCAGCTCCGAAATGAGGTGCCCCATTTGCAAACCCCAATCCCCCATATGCACATCGCCGATAACGTTATGGCCTTGCGCGCGCAAAATACGCTTTATGGCTTCGCCAATGACAGCAGACCTTAGGTGGCCAACATGCATGGGCTTGGCCACATTTGCTCCGCCATAATCGACAATGATTGTCTTGGGCGTTTCGACATTTAGCCCATCTGCGGGGTTTTCTAAGAGCTGCTCGGCGCGCGCAGTGAGGAGGTCATCGGCTGGCGCGATATTGATAAATCCCGGTCCCGCAATTTCGAGCTGTCCCATGGCGGAGTTAGCCTGCATGATCTCGACGGCTTGCGCGGCTATGTCGCGGGGATTGACTTTCTCGCCGCGTTTCTTCGCTATACCTGCGGCGGCCATAGCGCCGTTACACTGATAAGGCGCATCGCCCCTGTCTGATTCGCGAACGGCGGCAATATTCCCAGGAAAGCCTAGCGACTCAAAAGCCTCACGCGCGGCGGCGTCCAAACGGGATAAAACAGAGGGCATGCGTCTTACCGTTTACCAGCCGAAACGCGGAATCGCTTACCATCAGCATTAAAGGCCCGTTGTTGGGGCGTTAATTCAAAGCCGACGACAATTTCAAAGTTCTCGCCCGATGTCGTGTCATTGGCCCGCGGGATACGAATTTCATCAATGGTATCGGTTAGTCGGATGCGGTCTGCGCCGGCGGGAAATGTCGCGGTTATCGGGTAAACCGCTTTCTCCAATACATCGACATTCTTGCGCGTTACCGCGACAAAATAATTTACGGTCACAGCGTCCTCTGACGCAGCGGGACCACGGCCCAATGCGATATCTAAGGTTAAATCGGCCAAAATCGGGCGATCAGAAAAGTAGCGGCAAAGCGAACGCACTTTGACGATTTCGCCTGTGAAACCCACATTTTGAAATTTCTCTGACCCATCGCCACGCAGCTCCACATAGCGTGAGGCATCATATAGCGCGAAGGCACGCGGACACGGGCCGGGGTTAGCTTCAGCAGCTTCGCCAATCGCGAGGGCTTCCTGCGTAGACCTGCATCCTGCCAGGGCAAGTAATGAGAATGTGACGGCGCCTAAAAGCGTGGTTTTCATTGACATGGAAAAGTCCCAATCTGGTCCTGTTTTGACACATCACAACCTCTATCGCGGGGCGTGACCTAATGCTATAGGTAGCGCTGTAATCAAATCCGTCCACCGCTGCAATGCGCGGATTATGAAGGAGTCCTCATGTCTGCAACAATAGCTGCACAATCCGACAATAAAACCATGCGGAAACAGAAAAATGTTCTTTTGGCCGCCCCGCGCGGGTTTTGCGCCGGTGTGGACAGAGCTATCCAAATCGTAGAGCGTTCAATCGAAAAATTTGGCGCACCTGTCTATGTCCGCCATGAAATTGTGCACAATCGTCACGTCGTAGAGCGCTTAAAGGGCCTTGGCGCGATTTTCGTAGAAGAATTATCGGAATGTCCAGACGATAGACCCGTCGTATTTTCTGCTCACGGCGTTCCCAAAGCCGTACCAAAAGCCGCCCAAGCGCGAGAAATGACCTATCTGGATGCGACCTGTCCGCTTGTCTCCAAAGTGCATGTGGAAGCCGAACGGCATGCCAATGAAGGCTTACATATTCTTCTCATTGGTCACGAAGGTCACCCCGAAGTTGTGGGCACAATGGGACAACTGCCTTCTGGCCAAATGACGCTAATTGAAACGATAGAAGATGCGAATGGCTTCCAGCCCGCCGACCCAGATAAATTGGCACTCGTCACGCAAACCACGCTTTCAGTTGACGACACAAAAGATATTATTGCCGCCTTACAGGTTCGTTTCCCCAATATCGCCCTGCCCTATAAAGAAGACATATGTTACGCGACGACCAATCGTCAGTTAGCCGTGAAAGCGATTGCGGAACGCTGTGATTTATTACTCGTGCTAGGGTCCATCACATCCTCAAACTCCAAACGACTAGTCGAAGTGGGCGCGAAGGCCGGAGCTGATAAAGCGGCCCTCGTCTCATCTGCCGAGTCCATTGATTGGGCGGAGGTAGACGCCGCGAAAACAATCGGATTATCCGCGGGGGCGTCCGCACCCGAATATCTCACAGATGGCGTTCTCGCAGCCCTGCGATCTCGCTATGACATTAGCTGCCAAGAGGTCGAGGTCACGAAAGAGAAAGTTATCTTCCGCTTGCCTCGCCTCCTAATGGAAAAATAATGCCGCGAAGAAAACCAGAGGATAGCCTCAAACCAGGCGCGCTGGATGGAGCCCTAGTGATTTATACGGACGGCGCATGTTCCGGAAACCCTGGCCCGGGCGGCTGGGGAGCCATTCTATATCATGGTAAACGCCAGAAAGAGATGTATGGCGGAGAAGCCTCGACAACAAATAACCGCATGGAAATGATGGCGGCCATCAAAGCCCTAGAAGCCGTCAAACCAGGGTTTTCTGGCCCCATCGTCTTATTCACGGATTCGACCTATCTCCTTAAAGGTATCACAGAATGGATTCACGGTTGGAAAAAACGTGGCTGGAAAAAATCCGATAAAAAACCCGTCATCAATAAGGACCTTTGGCAACGACTCGACACACTAAATTCCGAGCGTGAAATTCAGTGGAAATGGGTCAAAGGTCATGCTGGTGATATTGGCAATGAAAAAGCCGATGAGCTGGCCCGCAAAGGTATTCCAAAGAAAGGCGTATAAAATGAAAAAAATGATCTTCACTGGCTTCGTTCTGACAGGCAGCCTTTTCGCCGCGCCCACGCTCGCCTGCACACCCCCTCCCGCACATCCCGAATATCTCTTGGTGGGCAATAAAGGCGACGACTCCATCAGTTTTATAAATCTTGAAACGGGGCGTGAAGTCTCGCGCCGTCCCGTCAGTGCAAAAGCCCCGCATGAAATCGCGATATCGGGACAGTTCGCCGCGGTAGTAAATTACGGCAGCGCATCCGTTGATATATTCAATATCGCATTCAAATTTATTGAGACGACAATCGACTTGGGCGAAAATAAAAACCCGCATGGGATAATTGCCCTGAAGAACGGAGGGTTCGTCGCGACGACAGAGGGCGGTAACTCTATCGTTATCTTATCACCCAATCACGATTTTTCAATTTCAGAGTCGGGCCTATGCCCCAAATATAATTGGCGCGTCGAGTCTATCCCAACGGGCCAAGAGGGCACGCATATGATTGCCGTAACGCCAGATGAGCGCCTCGCCTTCACCGCAAACCTGAGATCGGGCACCGTCAGTCAGATAGATTTAAAAACAAAACAGGTGAAATCCGTTCCCGCTGGAAAAGAGGTTGAAGGTATCGCCGTTACCAAAGATGGGAAAGAGGTTTGGGCCTCCGTAAGAGGCGAAAACAAAGTCATTGTCTATGACGCGCTTTCCCTTTCGCCGCTGGCGGAAATTCCTGTCGGTGCCTTCCCGCTTCGCATACTCCTCTCGCCCGATGGCAAACATATGGTCACATCAAATCTGATGGACGGAACAATCAGTGTCATCAATGTCGCGACCCGAACCGTCGAGCGCACGATCAAAGTCAGCGGCCGTCGAGAGACCGCGCAAGTCACCCTGTTATTTTCAAAAGATGGCCGCCGCCTCTATGCGGCAGAAACGGGTATAAACAAAATTGCAGAGATTGATTTTGAGACGGGCGACCTCATCGGGCGTCTCTCCGCAGGTTCACAAGGCGACGGCCTCGCAATTGCACCCGCGTCGCCTTAGGCAAAATTACCCTGGCCAGCGGCCCGTTGTTATGCCTTTCATCTTGGCATTATATATATTGGCGGCAAATACGACGTAGATGCTGAGCTCGTCCAAGACCCGCTCCGGTAAGCGGCGCGAGCGCGTGTTGACGCGGTAATGCAAAGCATCTCGCCGATACTTTTCTGACGGTTTCAATTCAAGAACAGGACGGTCATTTTTTTCAACAAGGAACCAAAAACTGGTCAGACCTCGGGGTTTTATTTTAAAGCTATCCACGCCTTTATCGATGCGGGTCAACTTTAATTTTCCCGTGCCACGGCGGTCAAATTCTATGTCGCCGATGTCACGGTTAGATTTCAAAATATCAAATTCCAAATCCCCTCTGGAGGAATTGGCATGTCTCGCATTAATCTGTGCGTCTATGCCGTGAACATGTAATTTCCCTGAAGCGAAGGCCACATTCCCTATCGGACTGCGCATATCGGACGCATAGGCGAACCCGCCGATTACCACTTCGTCGCGTATCAACTCAAAGGATTGACGGGACCCGAAACTTTGAACCGTGAGGCTCACGCGTTACGCCTTTACCGCAGGTTCAACCACAAGCGTCGCACCGACCACCGCCGTGACGACAAGTTTATCACCCGATTTCAAATTTTCTGCGTTTGAACTGGCTTTCCACTGCGTATCGCCAACTGTGACGCGGCCCTCGCCATTGTCAAAATCGGAGAAAGCTACGACGCGGCGGCCCACCATTGTTCGAACAGGATTATTTGTATCTGACGGCTCATCTGATCTCATAAGCGGGCGAAGATAGAAATGTCCCGCGGCGAGAAGGGCAATAGATAGAACGGTAAATATTAGAAACTGTAATTCCCACGCCATAGGTATGAGGAAGGTTACAACCGCCATGACAAGCGCTGCAGCGGCAATCCAGAGAACGTAGGTCGTGCCTGTCAGCAGCTCCGCACCGACAAGGAGAACCGCGATGATCCCCCATTTGGTGGCGTTCATAGAGTCCAAGAACGCCAAGATGAAATTGGTATCAGATTCCATGAACGCTCTCCTTATTTCTTCTTATTACCATCAAGCAAAGCAGATACCCCGCCGACAGTTGCTGCAAGACCCGAAAGCTCTGCTGGGACTATGACAGTCTTTTGGCTCGGGCTTTTCGCCAGCTCGCCAAAGGCTTTCACATATTCCTGCGCGACGAAGTAGTTAATCGCATTGACGTCACCGCGTGCAATCGCTGTCGAGACCATCTCTGTCGCTTTCGCCTCGGCTTGCGCTTCACGCTCACGGGCTTCAGCGTCAAGATAGGCCGCTTCTTTCCGGCCTTCCGCTTCGCGGATTGCGGCTTCTTTTTCACCCTCGGCTTTAAGGATAGAAGATTGCTTCATACCTTCCGCAATGAGGATGTCAGAGCGCTTTTCACGTTCCGCTTTCATCTGCTTGTTCATCGCTTGGGTGATATCATGGGGCGGTGAGAGATCTTTTATCTCAATCCGCGTGACTTTCGTGCCCCAAGTATCTGTGGCCTGATCAATGACGGCGAGAAGCTGCGCGTTAATCTGATCACGTTTGGATAAGACTTCATCCAAATCCATAGAGCCCACGACGGTACGAACATTGGTCAAGCACAAGTTCTGAATAGCGTTTTCAAGATTAGCCACTTCATAGGTCGCCATTTGCGCATCAATCACTTGAATAAAGACAACGGCGTCAGCTGTGACCATGACGTTATCTTTCGTAATCACATCCTGTGACGGAATATCGATAACGCGCTCGCGCATATCCATTTTATTTGAGATGCTTTGGTAAATCGGAATAACAAAGGTCAGTCCAGGTTTAAGGGTTTTAGAATATCGCCCGAAATTTTCTAACGTCCATTCCGACCCCTGCGGTACAATTCGAACCGTTTTCAAGACTAAAATAATAACGACGGCTGCGAGGAATATCGCGCCTATTTGACCTAAATCCATACTGTTGTCCCCTTTCGACAATTTTTAGTTTTTGTGCGCCCCGTTATCTCTCCCTATAGTTCAGATAGCACATGCTCCGCTGAGCTGACCTTAAATTCGCCTGGCGCTTCGACGAAAAGTTTCTCAACCGTGCCGTCGTCAACTACCATGGCATAGCGCTGTGAGCGCTGGCCCATACCGAAACCCGAGCCATCCAGTTCAAGGCCAATGGCTTTTGCAAATTCGCCATTGCCATCTGCGAGCATGTGAATGTCTGCGCTGCCGTCTTGTTGGCCCCATGCGCCCATAACGAACACATCATTTACAGAGACACAGGCAATATCATCAATGCCGCGCGCCTTTAGCATCGCCGCTTTTTCGACAAAGCCCGGTAAATGTTTCGCCGAACAGGTCGGTGTGAAGGCGCCAGGCACAGCGAAAAGCGCCACACGCTTTCCCGCAAATATATCCTCTGTGCTCAACGGCTGAGGCCCATCTGGCCCCATTTTCATGAAGGTTGCCGTTGGAAGTTTTTCGCCAGTTTGAATTGTCATTTGTAAATGTCCCATAGTTTTAATTTATCGTATTTCGATAAAGATAGGCATGAATTCCCTCATGCGCAAGATAGGCAAAGCCGATTTTCAATACTCACGTATAATTTTAAATCTTTTCGCTAGAGTTTAGTTGAAAGCCAATGGGGATATGCCATTTAAAGCACATGAATGAATCGCCCCCTAAACATGAAAGCTTCCGCAACTCCTTTTTGATCGCCACACCCAATATGAGGGACCCGCGGTTTCGCTTTGCGGTAATTTACCTCACCTCGCACGATTCATCCGGCGCGATGGGATTAATCATCAATAAGGGAAAGTCGGGGCTCTATATTTCCGATATGCTCGACCAAATAGGAATAGACGGCGAGGTTAGGGTCGCGGATACCTCGGTGTTAGATGGCGGTCCCGTGGATATTGACCGAGGTTTTGTACTGCATAGTTCCGATTATTTTCGTCCAGATAGCTCATTAAAAATTTCTAATACGCTCTCCCTCACCTCCACCAAACATGTGCTCGAGTCCTTGGTCTCAGACGACCATCCCAAATCCGCTTTGCTAGCTGTCGGCTATGCGGGGTGGGGCGCAGGACAACTGGAAAGAGAGATCGCGGAGAATAGCTGGCTTCTCGCGGACGCCAATGACGATTTGGTTTTCTCGCAAGATCTAGAGGGGAAATGGGCGCACGCCTTAGGTAGCATGGGTATCAGCCCAAGCAGTCTGAGCCAAAGCGGCGGACGCGCCTAATCTGCGCTCAACTTGGCGTAAATATCGTGATCTCGCCAGGCGCCATTGATTTTCAACAGGCCCCGCGCGGTGCCTTCAAACCGAAAACCGCTCGCCTCAAGCACTTTAATTGAGGCCGAATTGTCACTCTGAACCGCCGCCTCAAGGCGGTGCAAACCCAGCCCAGAAAAACAAAACTCGCTAGCAGCCCCAACGGAGGCCCGCGCAAATCCGCGGCCTGTATATTGCTGCCCCACCCAATAGCCAAGCTTCGCGGATTGCGCCGTACCCCTATCAATATGGGTGATGTTACAGGCGCCAACCAAAGTGTCCCCTCT
>CALLBD010000073.1 GCA_938001915.1 uncultured Caulobacterales bacterium
CTTTAGTTTCGCGCGAGCGGACGGTGCCGCATTATCATTCGCCGCACGGCAGAGCCTATCCTCATTTTCCAGATATGCGAGCGCGGCGAGCATGCGGCAACATTAGGCCGAATTAGAGATGTGTCAAATAGGCGTGCGGAAAAATACTAAGCCGCAACAGGATCGCACATAAGTTGGCATAGTCTCTGGAAAGTTATAACACACTGACAAACTTGGCACATATTCACAAAATTGACTTTTTCACCAAAATCACCTATCTTATCCTCATGCGTATTTTTGCTACAGCCACCCTTATCACCCTTGCTACCGCAGCAGCTTTGCCAGCTCAGGCCTGCGACCGTCATGGCGGATTTTTTGGACAATTGGATGGGGCGAATTGGATGGACTATAATCCTGCCACAGCCGAGGCCGATGCGCTATTTTTGGAACAGCAGCTCAGTGAATGGCACAAACAAAATGGCGTTCCTGCCATAAAAACTAAGCCAAAGAAGCCAAGCTTTTCGAGTGCCTCGAACCGTGCCGCTAAGGCCGCCCAAGCGCGTGTCGCGAAAAAAGTGAAACTCACTGACGGTGCGAATGCTAAATCCGAGTCGACAAGCCGTCCGAAACTGACCGCTTCAGAGCGATAAGCGCGGGGATTAGCCCCAAAGCGCCCGAAATCAGCGTCAGCGCAATCACGACGATACCGTCCTTAATACCGGGCAAAGCTTTCACCGACCCCAGACTAAAGCGCGCCTCCAGATAGGGGCTGAGCGCCCACATCAATGCGTATAACAGGACCACGCCAAGCGCCGCCCCAATAAAGGCGATAAGCGCGGCTTCGCTGACAAGGAGCCCGACAATCGTGCGTCCCCTCGCGCCGACCGAGCGCAGTATTGCCATTTCGCGGCGGCGCTCATTCAGCGTTGTCAGGATGGAGGTCAAAACGCCGATTAAGCCAACGGCAATGACAAATCCCGACACAATCGCCAAGGCGCGTTCCACGATAGAGACCGTGCCCCATAATTGGCTGAGCGCCACGCCCGGGATGACCGCCGTCAGGGGTTCTTGGGCGTAGGTATTTAAATCTCTTTGCAGGCGCAGGGTTTGGATTTTCGACGTCGCGCCAATCAACAGCGCGGTCACGCTTTCGGGCTGGAGGTCGAGCGCGCGTAAGCGGCCTTGCGACACGCTGCGGCTCGCGGCGGTGGGCGTGCCGTTCTGCCAGCCCATATGGATGGCTTCGACGGCGGCGACACTGACATAGACAGAGCGGTCCACGGGCGTGCCTGTGGGTGCCAAAACGCCGACAACGCGGAAAGGTTTTTCCTCATGATTGACGAAACTCGTTCCGCCCAAACCATGCGAGAGAGTCAGGGCCGTGCCGCGCTCATAGCCAAGCTCGCGCGCGACCTGCGCGCCCAAGACCGTATCAAATAAATCGGAAAAAGCCTGCCCGTCCTCGAAGGCAATATCTCTATCGCCTGCATATTTATAGCGTTCGAAATAGTCTGCCGTTGTCCCAACCACGCGGTAGCCTCGGTGCGTATCACCGAGGCTAATGGGGATCGCCCACGCCACATCTGGCCGTGCCTCGATTTCCTGATAGGTCTCCCAAGTGATATTATTCGTCGGGTCGCCGATTTGGAAAACGGAATAGAGTACCAGATTAACGGGGCTGGAGCGCGCGCCAACGATGAGGTCTGTGCCGCTAATCGTGCGTTCAAAACTCGCCCGCGCGCTGTGGCGTAAGTTCTCCACCGCCATGAATAAGAGAACCGCTGTCGCGATAGAGAGTATCGTTAGAAGCGCCGTCGTCCGACGCGCCCAAAGCGAGCGCAGCGCCAGACCCATGATGAGCGGCAACTTCATGACGCCCTCACCTGATTTAACTGCGGCAAATCCAGCGACCTATCGAAATATTTCGCGAGGCTGAGGTCATGGCTCACGAAAAGCAGGCTGCAGTTATATGTTTTGCGCTGTGCATTCAAAAGCTCGATGAAACGGTCGCGATTTTCACTATCCAAGGCCGAGGTGGGCTCATCCGCGATGATAAGGTCTGGCCCGCCAATAAGCGCCCGCGCCACGGCCACGCGCTGCTGCTGACCGATACTCAGCGTGCCGACGTTGCGGGTCAGGAAATCTTCACCAATGCCAAGCTCTCCGATTAGCCGCCGCGCGGCCTCCGCTATGGCCTGACTTTCGCCGCCCGCACGTTTCGCGCGCAAGGCAGAAAAACGGCAGGGCAAAGTCACATTTTGCAGGATGTTGAGATAGGGTAGCAAATTAAGCTGCTGGAAAATAATACCGAGATGCGTCGCTCTCATTTGATCGCGGCGGCCAGCTGAAAGGCCCGTCATCTCCGTCCCGCAGATGGAGATATGGCCTTGGCGCGGCGGCAACACGCCGCCAATCAATCCTAAGAGCGTAGATTTCCCAGACCCGCTCGGCCCGCGCAGAAAGACGCTTTCGCCGCGCGCAATCTTCAATTCATCAATATGCAGGAGTGTCTCGGCGGCATCATAGCCAAAGGTCACATCCCTTACATCGAGGACCGTCTCAGTACGCATAGGGCTCTAATTTGGAAAGGGTCAGCTCATAGGCGCTATTGCCCAAATCATTTAAAAACTCGCCCGTTGATAGGGTCCCCTCCAGCCAAACGGGCTCTTCGATATTTTCGATTTTTGCTGCGACTTCAGAGGTGACAAAAATAATTTGATTGGGCGGCGGCGGCGGTGTGTGCAGGCAAGCGCCGAAATAAGGTACAAGTAGAAACTCCGTGTGTTCGGCGTCGGCGTTAAAATCAAAGGGAACAACATAACCCGGAATCCGAATGCGCTTCCCGTTCAACCCTTTGACGACATTGAAGGTGCCGATTTGCTCCATTGTGTCATCGGCGCTACCCTCGCGAATGAGGGTGGAGACGTCTGCGCCCTGCGTGCCCGCTTGAGAGAGTGGCGTGCTATTGGCCGTTAAATTGCGTTCGAACTCTTGGTAAAATTCAACATAAAGCGACTCCAGCAGCTCATCCTCGCCGGCAGGCATCAGGTCTTCCCATGTGATTTCCGTGACCTCTATGGCGGCCTCTGCCTCGGCACCGCTATTGACTTCCGATTTAGAACAGACGGCCAATCCGCCCGCGAGGGCAAAACAAACGAGGCAAGTTGGAATAAGTTTCATCGTGTTAAATCCGCAATAGGCCGAGAGGGCGAGAGCTCAGCACTGATTGGCTGAGACGGACCAAGATACACAAGCTCCAGCGCTTTGAAATATGGGAAGTCATTAAAAAACAGAATTTTCAGCGTCTCTAATTTTTGAATATCTTCGCAGCGAAGTTCATAGTTCAAAATCACGTCCTGATGCTGCGCGTCATGTTCATGGCCGTCATGCGCCTGCTCAAAAAGCGTAATATTTTGGGCGGGCTTCACATATGAACAGCCCGCTTCGGGATTTAGCCGAAAGAGCGTTTCTGGCGAGGAGAGACGGGCTTCAACCGCTTCAGCGCGTATCTTTTCTTCGGTCGTATTCGGCGCATGTTCAAACCCTAAGAGATTATACAGCGGCGTGTCTAATTCCATCACCACGACAGTATTTTCTGCCGCAATAGAAAGCGCTGCCCCGCCATGCGAATGGCTTTCCGCCGAGCGGGTCACGGATGGTCGCGGCTCTGGTATTTCAGCGTGAGAAATGTCGGCGTCGGCTACAGGTGCGGGGCTGTTAGAAATCACTGGCGACTTTTGCGCGTCCCCTTGCGAACATCCGATGAGGGCAAGGCTTGCGCCAAAAGATAAAATGGACCGAGAAATTTTGTGCATGGGTCTATACATGTCACAAGGTTAGAGAGCCGAATAGATAGCTTCAAGTCAAAAGATAGCGCGGCTGATACGACGCCCCTGACTAAGAAATCCACGCTGAGAATTCCCATCCAAAATCTCAAAAAAATAATCGAATTTGCATTTTCCTATTACATTTCTGTCACAATCTCTGCTAACGCGCCTGTGTGAGCGCCCCATCTAAAATGCCTTGGTATGAAACCGTACCAAATCAGACTGTCAATAGACAGTTTAAGACGGGGGATGTCATTGCACTACAAGGCGAAGAGTCACAGAAAATCGGCTATATTCTTTCGGGCCGCGCAAAGGCCGTTGCCTTCTCCGAAAAGGGAGAAGCGACTTGGGTTGGATATTTTAAAGCAGGAGATTTTTTCGGCCACACCGCTTTGCTGTCGGAAAATGCCTCACATTTTGAAATCATTGCAGAAACTAACGTCGAGACAATTTTCGTCACAGCAGAGAAAATGATTGTTTTATTGGACGAGCATGAAAGCTTAAGCTTGGAAATCGCGAAAGATTTGGCGCTCCGGTTAGATCAAATGACCAATAGGATGATTGAAGCCTACACACTCTCCGCCAAGGGCCGCATCTGTGCGGAGCTTTCCCGTCTCTCGCGCGTGATTGGTAAAGCGCCTGACACACGGATTATTCGGCCCAATCCCGTTTTTGTTGACCTCGCACAGCGCGTGAACTCCACGCGGGAAACAGTCTCTCGCACGGTTAGCGACCTTCAAAAAAAAGGCATTCTCGCGCGGGAACCCGGAGCCATTATAATTAAAAACCCAACCCGTCTACGCGATGGCATACGCTAGGATTTAGCGCGGTCAATCGTATAGCACCGTGTTGGCCAAGCCGTATCCACGCCGACTTGTCCTGCATAGGTAATCCTATATTTGGGTCCCGCCATGAGGGCCAAAACAGTTGCAAACACTTCCGAGGCGACAATACTTTGCGGCGCGCCGCCTATGATCAGCTCGTCAAGGCACACATCCATGTTTTCTGACTCAAGCTTCAAATGCAACGCAATTTGAACAGGCCCCTTAGAATCCCGCACCTCTAGGGCGCGTTCAACACATTCAAGGGGGTTCGAATGCGCGATTAAATTGCTTTCACCCGCATATTTCGACGTACATGGCAGCTCCGCCAATTTCAATGTCTTCGGGGCGGGAATAGCCTGAGATTGACCCGCCGAAACTTTATATTGCGGAAATTGGCTTACCGCCCAATCTTTCGCATGGGTCGCTGTATAAGATTGATCTGTGCTGTCATTGAGTATTAGCATTTGCAGCGGATCAACATTTAGGGATTGTGACTTTAAAATAGCCCGCCCCATAGACGACAGACCGCTGACACGATTTAGATGTTGATCTGGCCAATTTGACGAAGGTGAAATCTCTCGAATGGAACTCGCACGCGCCAAACATGCGTCAAACCGCTCGCCCCAATCCTCGCCAAAAGCCGTCACGGACTCGCGTTTAAAAATATCCCTTTGCGCCGGGAGAATGAGATGAAGCTCAGCACCTTGCTCCAGCAGGGATTCCGCGAAGATGATATCGCCGCCCGCGGCCAAGGCCCCATATCCAAACCCAACATCTTCTTGCTGTAAGGTATCTGAGATAGAAATCTTTAGCGCCTCCTGTTGCGCGGCCGTCATGTTCAGGCGAATATGACCGGCGAAGTGCATGGGCCGAGGGGATTTAAATGCGGCGAGCCATCCGAGGTCTTCTCCCCGCTTTGCGCAAATCATTGTGAATTGTTTGAGCGTCGTGGCGTGGGCGGCATAGTTTAAAGGGTCGAAATTTATCGCGTCCTCCAAAGCCTGTGCGGCTTTGCCGCGCTCGCCCTTCAATAGGAAACACTCCGCGCGGGTCGCCTCTATGAAATAATGTTCCGCAGGCGTCACATCAGATGCCATCGGCAGTAAGGCCTCAATTGCTTCTATTCGCGCGGACACATGTTCCGCTGGCAAATCAGCCATCAGTGCCATTGTTGCGCTATTTATCCCCGAATAATAACCTTGGGTATTTTCAAAGGCAGCCTCATATTTCTGGGCCGCCGCGAGTGCATGCGCTTTCGCTTTTTCGCCAGAGGCGCGCAAATACAGATCTTTGGACAAGCGCCCATTGAGCGCCATGATGTCTTCATTGTCTGTCACATCCGCCAGAGCAAAGCGATCATATTCCGTGATCGCAAAATCTAAAGCGCCTGCCCGCGCCAAGGCAAGGACGGTTTGATGTTGGTGCGTGAGATCTGAGGGATTGGATTTCAGCGCCTCAATACCAGCCTCATAAATCTGTATGTAATTATGCGGGTGAATAGGCATCATAAAATGGGCATAAAACCTATTATTGCGAAAAGAAAGACACTCTCTAACATATCCTTGGTTTTAGTCCGTGATTGCCGTCATGATTCAATTTAAAATTTTATGGCACTTCTCACGAAAGCCCGCTATTTTGACCAAGGGATAGGGGCAACTTCATGATAAGAGCGGTTTTTAGGCTAAGTCTTATGCTAGCGCTGTTATGCTGTGCCGCAATACACGGCGCAGCCCAGACTGAAAACATCAAAACGCTGCGTATCCAATATAGTGGTCTTTACCAGATGGAAGATAGCTATACGATTATCTATGATAATAGCGCCGAGACGGCCAAACTTAATCGTTTCCAAATTATCTTTTACGGCCCCGATCAAAGGCCTATTGCGGAAACCCAGCCCCTCTCCTTTCCCATTGATGGCAAAATCGAAACCTATCAATTGGCGGCGCCCGTTGTGGGTTTCAGCGAAGTCGGTTTCTCGGTGTTATCTTTACATAGTGGCGAGATGGCGAATTTCACGTCAGAGGTCGGCGGGATTCTTGCCCTCAATGAAGTCTCAGAAGTGCCCGACCCTGCCCCAGCACAGACGGACATCGCTTCACAAAATGACGTCAATAGTGAGCCCCTTGAACCGCCTGAATCGGGCGAGGCCCCAGCAGTGACAACCTTGTCGGATGACGAGATTGCCCAGATTGCGCACGCGGAAGCAGAATTAAACCACAGTCTCAACAGCCTGCAAAGGCTACGGGCTGACAATAGGTTAAGGGACGAGTTGGCGAGCTTATTGAAAGATATTTCAGACCTCTCCCAAGAAGCCCAACAGGCCAATCAAACAGATATCGAAATGCAATTAAACGCCTTACGCGGAAAAATTCGTTCGGAAGACTCAGCCCTAAAATCCTCCGAAAAACAAAATGCTCTTGATAAGCTAGAGACCGACATCACTGCGCTGCAAAGCCAGCTTCAGGCCCTCGTCGGCGCATCCGAAGACACGGAAGGCCTGAGTGAAGCGGACATCGAAGGGCTCGCGGGGTTGGACACTAACATCGCGAAATTAAACGCGCGACTGACATCGCTTGAGGCCGCTAATGTCACTCGGGCCAATGCAATAGAGCATTGGCGGGCGCGATTTGTTACCCTTAAAACGCAATTCAAATTAGCCACCTCACCCACGCCAAGTTGG
>CALLBD010000074.1 GCA_938001915.1 uncultured Caulobacterales bacterium
CGTTATAATAGCGATATTGATGATGGACAGTCTCGGGCGCTGGTAGTCTGGAACAGGCTTATCCGCCCTGACGGTTCCTCTCTCGTCATAGAGAATTTACCCGGTGTGGATTTGTCAGGTCAGGCTGGACTGCTTGATAAAGTAAATCGGTATACGGGTAGCCTTTTCAAAGCTGCAATACTTTCGTCCGTTCTATCAATCGCGGCTGAGCTTAGCACAGATGAAGAAGATGAGTTCGCAGAAGCTATCCGTTCAGGTGGGCAAGATACCATCAATCAAGCGGGTCAGCGAGTTGTAAACCGTGCTCTCTCTCGAAAGCCCACGCTGAGCGTCCGACCGGGATGGCGTCTTGGTGTCATCGTTAATCGAGACCTTGTTCTATCACCTTATAATCCACCCAATGGAGGTCGTTAGTGGCTAAGCCAAACAAACCCGCTTTGCGCATAGCGAAGTTGCCGAACTTAACGCCCGTTAAGCTGACTGTGAGTTTGGAACCGGAGGTTCATCAAATGCTGGAAGACTACGCCAGAATTTACGATGATAACTATGGCGAGGCAGTTAAACCAGCCGAACTCGTACCGGTTATGATTGCCGGTTTTCTGGCAAGTGACAATGGATTCAAGCGGGCTAGGAAAGCTCTAGCAAACGCGAAACAAAAATGAACCAAATAATCAAATCTTTAAGGAAAAACTATGGTAACAATTGGACAACCCCAAAATCAAGTTTCTGATAATGATATTGAGAAAGCACTACATTCAGTTGCGCAGCTTGTTGAGAATTATGGTGATAAGTATTGGCCTATTTTCGAAAGATTAGAACAAGAGTTGGATAATAGGCACTCTAAAACAAAGCGTTTAACTCGAGCGCTTGAAAAGAGCATGAGAAACATGTGGTAGTAGAAATAATTTGAAATAAATTCCAGACATATATCAAATTTCAAATTGTGAAAATTGATAAAATTTTTTTCAAACTGCCTAAACATGTAACATAGATATTGTTGATGAAACCGTTCCTATAGTGTAATTTGGTGTTCACTAGACGAAATTTAAAGTAGAGATTATAGCATGGCAGATTCATGGGATCGACACGCAGCGATGAAATGTGCTGTTTGTGATGGTGATTTATCTTGGAAAAGCAACCAATTAAATACAGGACTATGCGAAGCAACAAACTCTTATTCATACCCCTGCAGCAGCTGTGGGACACCATTCCACGCGCCTGACAACCCTGAATCAAATGAACTCACCTGTCCGCATTGTGGACAGCATGCCTAATCGAAAATATCAGAAAAAAGTTCATACCGAAGCTTATTCTTTGCATGAGCGAGAATATAAGGATTTTGGTGTAACAACGATAGATTCTTTTATTAACCCATCGATTTGCAACACAATACTCAATCAAATTTCTAGTTTTGACTTTGCTAAAATTTGTGAAGCAAATCCATTATTCTCAATTAAAAAAGACAACTCGCGTATATTACAAATAAGCCCGGTTCTTGATTTGAGTGAAGCCCTTATAACCTTTCTTGACGGCAAAAAGCTAACAGACATAATTTCAAATCTTATTGGGACGGACGAAGTAGACATATTTCGTGATAAGTTAATCCTAAAACCACCTCAAACTGGACATTTTCCAGTTCATCAAGATTATTCTTGGTGGCACCCATATCCACCGGACTCAATGTGCACAGCTATTATTAGTTTGTGCGATTCAACTTTAGAACACGGTCCAGTTCAATTCTTTGAAGGTACTCATTCGCGTGTTTTGTTGCCAAAAGGGGAAAGAAGGGCTCTAACACAAAAAGAAATACGATCATCAACGGCAGGCAAAAGTACATATACTAAAAATCTCAAAAAAGGTGATATTACGCTATTCCACCCCTTAGCCCTCCATTGGAGTCCTTCAAATGTTGCAACAACCGATAGGCCTTTTCTTTACATTGGCTACATAGATAGCTTATATAAAGGGGCATATGAGCGTCAATTACAGGTTCAGAACGACGTGTTGCGGCAAACTTAGAGGAGAATGAAATGGTTAATTCACAAGAAAAATCTAAAGTGAGTCCGAATGACGAGCGGTTAAATAAAAAGCCCGCTTACACTAAGCCAAGCTCGAATAAGAAAAATGTTCCAACCATGCCCGACCCCTAGAGATGGCTGAAAACATAACGCAAGCCCCAGAATTTATAAACTGGAGTTATACTTATGACTGCAATTTTTCATGCGGTCATTGCTATAGTCGCGCGCCCAATTTTCCGGGCGAACTAAGTGAGAGCGAATACTCACTTATTGTTGATAGATTGATCGAAGCAAATATATTTCGAATTGGTTTTGGTGGCGGTGAGCCATTTTTTAGAAAAGATTTTCTGGAAAATTTATCGAGGTTGTCGAAAGCAGGAATTTACACGTACTTCACTACTAACGGCTCTTATATAAATGAAACAGTAGCTGATACAATTAAGGAAGCTAGTGTTGGCATGGTATCAGTTAGTGTTGATGCTGCTTCGCACCTTTTACATGATAAAATAAGAAATCGACAGGGCAGCCTGAAATTAGCAATAAATGCTATCAAACTATTAGTCTGCAGAGGTATACATACAGTATTGACTTTTACTGTTCATAAACAAAACATGCATGAAATGGAGGCAGTCGTTGACCTAGCCGCCAAGTTAAATGCTAGTGAAGTAAATATAAAACTTTTCCGTTCAGCTGGAAATGGTAAAGTTCTTGAAGATGTATTTGCCCTCTCTTCTTCAGAAAAAACGAATGTCCTAGAAAAAATTGGTCACCTGAAGCAGCAGGATCGTATAAAAGTTTCTACCTTTGGAAATCTGGCCGGTGCTATTTGTTCGTGTGGCAATACAACACTTACTTTGAGGCCCAACGGGGATCTAGTCGTTTGCCCCTACACAAATAAACTGGCTGGGAACCTAACTGAACTCTCGCTAAGTGATATTTGGCTTAATTCCCCGGTTTTGATTGAAAGGAGAATGAAGGAAAAAGAAAAATGCTTGGCTGACAAAATTGAAGTTCCTTGGCCAGTTAGCACAGATATTAATCCAGCAAAAGAACTAAAGCATTCTGATACGGTCAAGAGAAAATGGAGTCTATATTCAAGTGTCTAGACATTTTCATGTAGCTCAAAGCGAGGGCGTTCTAAGACAGAAAATGTCGATTTTGAAAGCGTTTGCATCCGTTAACGAAGCATTTGAATCAGGGGCACTTAATTCAGCTGATCCAGGTCAGACATTTTTAGTTTTAGGGAAAGCAGGCGAGCTTTACGAGTTGAACCTTATTGCTGCTTATATTTGGGATCAAATCCGAGATGGTCAAACTGCAATTGCAGAGCTAATTAAAATTACCTCTGACGCATTCATGGTGAATGTTGATGAGTTAGAAGTAGACTTAAATGAGATTATAGATTTTTGGGTCTCGGTAGGGTTGCTAGAGAAATCCGAGTGATGATTTAAACGAACAATGAAACCTAGATAAAGCATAAAAAAACCGCCCCAATAGGGACGGTGGAAACTTAATCTACTCTAGTTTTAGATTGATTTCAGACTACGTCTCAGATTTGTTACTATCTGTGTCTGGCCTTAAATCAGTCGTATGTCCTGCATTGGAACAAATATTATTATGAGCTGACTTTGGTTCTCCGCAATAGTCACAAATATTAGGAGCATCATTTCTTTTGCTAAATCTACTACAAGCCATATTTATTCCTCTTCATTTGCTATTGAACATGAAAAACGTTCTACCACAAAAAAGCTCATTTGAATAGGGCGAAAAAACCCACTACTCAAACTCCCACCTGTAGGATGAAAATATTATCAAAAAGTGGAAGCTATTTTTTTGTAAATTTTTCTCAAAGTGGTAAACATTTTAGTCAGCGACATGGTAAACATTTGACATCTTGTAAGCTTCTATTCTATTGATTTTATAGCATAAATTACTTGCACTTCGCCGCATCCCCTACAGATTCAAACCTTTTTAGCTAAGTTATTGAATCCGTTTCGAAGTTTTTTTATGGAATGAGTTCGAATCCTTATTAGGGAGCAAAACCAAGTCCTTGTCTGCGACACGAACCATTGCCCCTATGTTCAAACCCTACAGAATATCGAACATTATCGTCCATGAGACATTCTCCTTGCTTCCAGTTTTACCAAACGAGGTGGTACTACCAGGTGTCTACAAAGCTAGGGGCACATCAAATCCACATAGCGGACTATAGCTCAATGTCTTACATGAGGCGATTTTGAGATGCTGACGCTCCAATTTCGACAGCAGCGCTTTTCACTTAAAACGAATTTATCTTATTGCTGTTCGCTCTTTGCATAAGGCGGTTGAACCGTTCCTTTCGCCCAATCTGCTAAAAGGCTATAATAGCGATCTGTAACGCGCTCATACGTTCGGTTTCCATCAAGCGTTTGCTCATATTCCCACATCCCGTGATCCGTATTGGGGAATATAAAGATCGTGATATCCCTCCCATCGTCTCTCAGTGCTTGTAATCTCTCTAAAGTTTTAGCGATTGGCGCTTCACGATCATTTTGCGCTAGAACCCAAAGCTGTGGCACATGCACTTCTCCTAGGACATCCATAGGCTTAATTGACCAATCAATATTTAACCGATCAAACATTGGGATACCTTTGTCTCGAAGTTCTTCTGTTGAAATGCCGAGAATTACGCCTGTGAAACCGCCACGGATTATAGAATACCATTCTTCATCCTGATATTGTTCGCGGAGAGCATCCAGCTCTTGAAGGCCATCTGAATATCCTGATACCGCGAGCCGAGAGGTTACGTCGGTTATCTCCCTTGCTATTGCGATCACGTCATCGCCATATCCAGCCTCTTGTAACTCCAACTCAACCTGAGATGCGTCTTCCTCAAGGATATCTATAACCAGTCCATAGCCGATGCCGATGAAATCCGCGCCTGACTTTTTAGCTGCAAGGGGGGCTATCCAGCCACCCTGACTGAAACCAAATAGACCAAAGCGCCCGAAACGCTCTCCGGCAAGACGCTTAGCTTCCAATGATGCCGCTGTTAAATCGTCGGCAAGCTGTGGAAAATTTTGGGAGTATTCACCGGCTGATGTTCCAGTTCCACGTTTATCAAAAACAAATACAGACACACCTCGCGCAACAAGCTGATAAGGGTAACTTACCGCCTCAATCCACCCAAGTTCTTCGGAACCGTGTGCCAGAACGACGAGCGGTGTATTAGGTCCAGCGTCAGCAGGTTCGAGAAGTTGTCCAACAAGCGTGACGCCTCCAGAAACAAACTGTGTGTTCGTTGTTTGAATTGCGCGTTTATTAAGTACTTCTTCTTGCTCAATTTTTACAGTACCATTGCCACATTGGACCATGGTTCCATCATTAATTTTACCTGTGCGCCCATCGTCAAAACTATAACTAGAAATCCCATTGCGACGCGTAATAGTTATGAAGGAATTTACTGAATCATAAATACCAACCTCGCAAGAATCGACAACAAACTCCGGTTTCGGGGCATGAGCGGTGTTAACTTGCTCCAAACAACCTCCCAAAGAAACTGCAATAAGCGCTGAGGTTAAGTAGTTCTGCATCCGTACTTTCTCCAAGGTCAATTCCTCGTAACGGCTTCAACTTGTTCTTAAGAAGCCAGCCAGAAGAAATTGGCGACTAGTTCAGTTAACGTGACAAAGCCCGCTAAAGACCTAGAATATTGACGCCCAAACATATCATCACATTGAGCGTTGCTAAAATATTCGTGCCATTCCCCACATAGCGCAAAGGATGACCTGCATTGTTAGCCTTTAATCCGAACGGATGCGTAACACGCCCGATCAACAATAATGCGCCTGAAATGTGTAAATAAAGTGCAGGTGCTCCCATGCCTTCAGCCAGTATCATTAGGATCAAAATAAAACTGGACCATTCGGCGCAATTCCCGTGCTGACGGACGCGAAGTAAAAGCTCTTGATTTCCGGCATCTCCTATTGAAATGCCTTTTGAAGAACGTAAGGCTGTAACCCTCATCCATAGGGCTAAATAAATTACGGCAGCGGCAAGTGCATAAATAGGTGTGACCACAAAAGTTGTCATAATGTTTCCTTTTTTAAGTTGAAAGTTTGAGTTAGCTCTTTTTCGTGAACAGCAAGGCCATAAGGTCTGACTCACCTGTAGCTTCCATTTTGGCTTTAAGATCGGCGTCATCACGACTACCTCTAAAGCTTAGAGGAATATGCCAGACGAAATCATTTGTTGGCGGCAAAGCGAAAACTAGAGACTAAAAATCGTTTCATGATGGTTTGAATATAAGTCATTGCTCACGCCATAATCTTATCAAAAGCCAAAAAATTCTGGTCGATAGTTTCAATAATCGCTTTATTCTTCAGCTTGGTCGACAGTTTTTGAAATCTGACGAAGTAAAGAAATTGTCTCCTGATCGCGATAAGAAGATTGGTCGTCCCGAACACCAAATTCGCTATTCGCCGAGAGTTTCACGATCACAACATCTTTTGCAGGATTCACGTAAACGAACTGATTATAGACACCCATGGCTGTAAATTCACCTTCGTCCCCATCTAGAAGCCACCATTGATAGCCATATCCAAATTCATTGTTTGAGGCTGGATTCTTACCTGAGAGAAGATGAGGCTTCGTTGCGGTGGTGGACGCCTGAACCCAATTTTCTGGTAAAATCTGCTTGCCGTCCAACTGCCCTTTATTCCTATATAGCTCGCCGATACGGGCATAATCTCTTGCCGTCGCATGAAAGCCCGCAAAGGCCATTTCCATACCCTTATTATCTATCAACCAGTAACCATCTTGTTCGCCTCCAAGGGGGCGCCAGAGTTTCTGCTCCATATAATTGGACAGAGATATTCCAGAAACCTTCACAAGTAAGCGCCCGAGCACCTGCGTGTCAGCTGAATTATAGCGGTTAAAACTACCCGGCTTTATATCAGGTCCAATTGTTGCGATGAACTTGTCGAGTGACCCTCCTAAAGCGATGATGCGGCCAAGTCGATTAATATCAGACTTTGAGTCGCTATAATCTTCATTCCATCTGGCTCCGGATGACATTTGCAAAATGTCTTCAATGGAAACGTCGTCATAACCGGTTCCTACAAGTTCCGGTAAGTAGTCAGTGACTGGGTCTTGAACGCTGCCGATTAAACCATCATGTATTGCAATACCGACTAAAGCAGAAACATAACTCTTGGCGACTGACCAAGATGGCCATTGCACATTTTCACCACCTGTAAGCCAATAATTCTCATATTTTATTTTCCCATAATGTAGAACCAACAAGCCGACAGTATCCGTGTCTTCTAAAAACAAATCTGTTGATTGTTCTTTATCGAGATGAGTGAAACTCGAAGGCAATTTGATAGATTTTCCGACTGGCCAATCCTTAAGTTCATCTGCTGCTTGTACTGTAGAGACGGGAAACATTTCTGGAATACGCGCGAAATTCTTATATTGTTCTTTTCCTGAAAATAGTGAGGTCGCGTATTGCAAACGTTGGACACGATCATAAACGGCGCAAGCCGATAAGGCTGTAAGACTCGCAACGGCTAAAGCTGTTAAGATAAATTTGCGTCTCATTTCATTCTCCAAAAATGTATACTGGTATGATGATGGAGAGAGAGATTAAGTTCTCGTCGAATCTGAACAATTCCTGACTAAAAGCGAGAATAAAGACTCATGCTGATGCTTTGGACTTACGAAATTCAGAAGGTGTAACGCCTTCAATTAAACGAAAGGCACGGTTAAATGCAGATAAGGAATTATATCCACTATCAAGAGCAATTGTTAGAATTGAAACATGGGCTTTATCTTTTTGCGTCAAGATATCTTTAGCATGGGCAATGCGGTATTGATTCACGAAATCAGTGTAGTTTCGATATCCAAGCCGCTTATTAATAAGAGTTCTAAGCGTATGTTCGCCTAAGCCGATCTCTTTGGATAGGTTGCCAATGGTAAGTTTCGGGTCAAGAAATGCATCTTCAACTTCTATATAATCTAATAGCTTTTTATATTGACCCTGTTCTCGCGCTGTGAGCCTGTCTGCACCCGGTGCAAATCCTTGTTTTTCAAACTTTAGCCGTGAAAGGTTGGGGCGCATAACATAAAGCGCGACCAATAGTGTTCCAAAGAAAATGCTGAACACGATAAACAGATGAGCCCAGTTCTTTGTTATTAAGGCTAACCCATTGGTAGCTGCTATCGAAACCAATGCCGCAATGATAAGTAAGGTGACGACCCATAATCTTGAGGCGCGTCGGTTTTGGACAAGGTCATTAGGACGACCTGCTAATAATGACCATATCAAATGTCCTATAAGACCAAACGAACAAACGCCAATGAATATCTTAAAACTCATTGGTAAAGACACGACATCATTATCAGCTAGTCGCTCCCAAACCATCAAACTTGTGTAAACGAATCCTACAGAGATTTCCACGAGGTCAATCGAGAAATCATCTTCGAATAAAGCCCTTATAAACAACCAAAAGAAAATAAGGTTCGGCGCATTTGCAATCCCGAAACCCAGACGCAATGACAAAGGCGATTCATCCGTTAACAAAACTATGCTTATGACAAGGCAGGAAAGTGTTAGGGCTAACCCTAATGCTAAAAGCAAAACCGATTTTGGCATATTTGAAGATTTTGTTTCAAGCAGAAGTCCCCCGGCAAGGATGCAAAACATCCCCAATGTGGCAGCTCCAACCATTGCAGATAGTTCAACAGTCATACTTCATACATATAATATTTATCCGTAGTTGCATGCTCAGGCTGCTTAATTCCAACCCGCTTCTTGTATTATTTTACCGCCACTGCGACTTACCATGGCTAAACCCCCAGACTTTAAAACTATAGTTTTTGTTCGCCCCGTTTTATTTATTCTCTCGACGCCATCCTTGGCGACCCACCAAGAACGATGCGTCGTTAATCCTAGAATTGGTTCCATTTCGGCGATTGCATCGGACAATCGCATAAGAAGTAGATGTTCTCCCGATGATGTAATTACACGTACATAATGATCTTCGACGTTTAGGGCATAAATAGTTGAAGACTGTAGGTGCAGGGGTAATCTTTTTTTTAGGCGACACGTTTTTTCCCTAGTGTCGACCGCACCTATATTTGATTTAGAAGCTTCGCTCTGGCTTAGAAACTCTCGAACTAAAATAACAATAGAACTAATAACAGCCGTTTGAAAGAATGTAAGAAGGATGGCTTGCCAGCCAGAAATGTTATGAAAGAGTATCACGATTACAGACGTTAAAGCCGTGACAACAATTCCATAAATTATAAGACGCGACATGTAGGGCAGCCGCTTGGCGATTGTAAGGCTTGCTATATCAACGGCAAGAATACCCATGAACCCAGCAAGGAATAATCCCATCCAATATCCAGTACCAACCCAAAAAGACAGATCATCTGTACCGAAAGGGCGAAGAAATGATAAGAGTGCTCCTAATACCAAAACTGTAGTGAAAAGCGAAATCGTTCGCTTTTGAAAATTCGAATCCAGAGCAAAATCTCCCGCAACATTGTGTAAGCAAGAGTATATCTAATTCTTGGGTTAATGGAACCTTCGATATAAAAATTAAGCGAACCCATTCACGAAGCGTAAGCTGTCAAATTGACCAACTACCGTATAATTCACACCATTTGCGAATTTGCGAATGCAGGATAATATTTGGTCGAATATCACAAATTCTCAACTTACTTAGGAGTTCAGAATGACAAAATTTTTTCTACAAACCCTACTTGTGACTGGGTCTGCTTTGATCGCATGTACCGCAGCATTTAACGAAAGCAATGCTAAGGACAATGCAGATTGGGAAACGAAAATCGATCGTCTCGCGGCCAAGGAAATCAAACGCCAAGGCATTCCATCGCTTCAACTTGCCATTGGCCATGAAGGTAAAGTTATCTTTGAAAAGGCTTATGGTTTCGCCAATGTCGAACAGGAGACGCCAGCTACAATAGAAACGCAATATAGAACGGCTTCGATATCTAAATGGTTTACTGGGACGGCCACAATGACGTTAGTAGATGATGGAGCGATCAATCTTGCCGCGCCCATACAAACATATTGTCCAGAATACCCAGACAAGAAATGGGAAATAACAACGCGTCATTTATTGTCACACACAGCCGGCATACGTCATTACAAAGAAGGAGAAGCCGAAACCCCTTCAACTCAACATTATTCCGATGTGATTGGCCCGCTAGAATCTTTTAAAAATGATCCTCTGTTATACGAGCCAGGTATGGGGTGGGGATATAGTTCTCATGGGTTTCGTGTTCTGGGGTGCGTGGTCAAAGGCGCATCAAAGAAGGCTTATAATGACTATCTGAAACAAGCTGTCTTTAACCCGGCTGGCATGACTGCCACATTTGCAGATGACATGACGAACCCTTCTTCAAAGCGCGCAGCGGGTTATGAGTTAGTCAGACGTAAAAAACTCAAACCCGCCCCCATTCGTGATGTAAGTGAAAATTTGCCTGCAGGTGGACACCTTTCAACGGCGTCTGACTTAGTCCGTTTCTCACAAGCTTTCGATCAAGGCGTACTCGTTTCAAAGACATCCGTTGACTTAATGTCATCCTTGCCAGTCGCCAAGACAGGAAAAATCATTGAAGCCGGATATGGTCATGGCGTTGACTTTATGGGTGCTTTCGAGGGCTCTCTGGGGCATGGTGGACGACAAGAAGGAACAACGACGCTGCTGGTTCTTTTACCTGAGCAGGATCTATCTATTGCGGTTTTGACAAATGCAAGGGGATGGGGAAACAGCAATGACTTCACTCACAAGGTTCTCGAAGCACTGAAAACACGGCCTGCCCCATGAGCCTAATGTTTTTCGATTCACTTGTAAGGTTTTCAGCAATTGCCATTTTATTGATGGTTGCAACCTTGGCCATTAGAGATGCTAAAGAGATAAAAAGCTCGCGATACCTGATTGGTCTTGGCGTGACGCTGACGGCAACATTGATAAGTTACACACTTGAGCCCATGCGTTTGTCAGAACCTCTCTATATCTTAGCGCGATTTATAGACATCCCGAACATCATTTTCGTTTGGTTTTTTAGCTTGTCACTTTTCAACGATGAGTTTGAAATAAAGCGGAAATATTGGAGTATCGCAGGGCTTTATGTAGGCTTAGTCGCCTTACTGAGGTTCGGGCAATTTAATATAATCCCGCAACACCCCTATGCCCTTCTAGTTATCATCGATCTTGTAGCCCTACTGATCGTTATACATCTTATCATGATAACCCTAGCAGGGCGTCGAGATGATTTACTAGAAGCTCGCAGAAGAAGTCGATTCTACTTCGTGATTACTTTGGCATTCACAATACTTATTTATGCGCTTTCTGACGTTTTGCTAGTGACGCCATATGCGGAAATTGTTCCAACAATTAAAGCCATCATTGTCCTGCCTTCTGTCCTATGGACAGCCTATTGGTTACTTAAACTATCCCCAGATGCGCTGACGTTTGAAACACAGTCAGAAACTATAGAACCCCAGCTATCAGAGAGAGAAGAAGAGTTGGCTGAAAAGCTTAACGCCGCAATGCAAGATGAAAAAGCCTATCTACAATCGGGATTGACAATTGAACACCTTGCAACACAAATTGGATCAACTGAGCACGCACTCCGGGCCCTCATCAATGGGCAACTTGGCTATCGTCACTTTAGCTCATATTTAAATTCGATGCGCATCGCACATGTGAAGCAAGATTTTTTAAATCCCAAAAAATCTGATATATCAATTCTAACGATTGCTTTAGATGCAGGGTTTAATTCAATATCTCCGTTTAATCGTGCCTTCAAAAAAATAGAAGGCATAACTCCGTCTCAATTTAGACACGAGCTAAAAGGTCGGGATTAAATACCGTCGATGCCCAAAGTTTATTAAATACAGCCAATATTCATTTTGTTTCCTGGATAATCCAATCCATGACAATATCACGACCTGATGCATAGTCTTTGTAGCTCGGCGCGATGAAGACATCAGGAGTCAATGACACCGCAGCTCCGTCATGTTTTGAATTTCTTGAAAAGCAATATTTATGTGTATCCGTGCAGCCTTTTTCCCAATCATGATACCCGGTTGCATATGATATATAATAATCTGAATTGGGGAGCTTAAAACTCATCCCTCGCTCAGCCCAAAACTGCGGGTAATCGCCCATAGGTTCACCAATGATGAGAGCCTTGTCAGGTGCATAACGTTTAAACAGAGCCGCTGACACAATGGCCGCCGAGAATGTTTGCGGCCCTGTGATGATATAAATTTTGCCTTTAGGACTCAAAATCGACTCTACACTTTTCGCGAAATCAGCAACCGTTCCAAAATCCCCGCCCGGACTTAGCCGTAAGTCAAATGCGATAAAATCATAACCGCCGTCAGGGGCATTCGTTTTAACCGCCATTAGCCGGTCTTCGATAGACATCCCATCCCGGTTAAAGAGGACTGTTGCCCGCAAATATACACCATTGTCTAAATCTTGTTGTAGAAAGTTCTTATCAAACTCGCGCAAGTATAAAGGCACTGAATCATCTTCTAGTTTTAGCGCTCGATTCCACTGCTCAATTTCATCAGGCAAGCCTTTAGCCGATAACGGTATTAAACTGCTACGGGCATAGGCAGCGTTCTCTTTGGCCGCAGGTAGCGCGTTCAAGCTTACACTGCGTTCCTCGCCAAGTTCATTTGAGACCTTAATATTCAGCCTGTCAGCAGCAACAGCCAAACCCGCAGCATGCATAAGTTCTGGAGACCTTAAAATATATTGTCCTCGCAGGCGCTTCCAAGTTTCAGCTCCGCCCGTAAAATCTCCAAGAGATTTACTGACCTGTTCGGGGCTACGACCTTCTATCTCAACAATACGAGTCCCAATAAGATCTGCATGAACCTCAAGCGCCCGCACTACGTACAATCCATCGGAGAACCAAAATGCTTCTATACCAGAGCGATTAAAATCTCTAAAGGCTGGGCCATAAGATACATTCGTGTGACCATTTTCGGCAAGAGCCACAGCCTGCCTAACGCCCAGATAAAATTCGGCTTCGGTCATCTCGCCTACGTTTTGTGACATTGCCTCTAGTTGTTGAATGAAGGATGTTTTTTCACCCTCGGAAAAGCTACGGTCATATTTTAGCAACTTACCTAAATGTGAAATGTCCTGAGATCGGGCATCAACCGCATTCACCGGCACACTGTTAAAACTTGGCAGGATAATCGGACTAAACCGTACGAGCTGTTTTACTAACGGCCAATAGACAATCAAAAGAATGAGATTTAAAAAGAGCCAACTCAGAAAGAAACGTTTTGCATTTCGTTTAGTAAAAATCTTCATGCGCGCCGTCCAACCCAAGTTCCGTGAAACCCGAGAGGCAGCACATAGGGCAAATCAAAAACGGCTAAAGGGCCATCGCTTATATGTTGTGCATCTAAAATGTTGAGCTGTGTTGAACCTTTCGCAAAATCCAGCACAGTTCCAATGAGCCAGCCATCATCCTCATCCGTGCTTGATGGACGCGGGATAAAAAGATGCTCTTCTGCGAAAGCCGTCTTGCCGTAATCAAAACTCTGAACATCACCCGTTTCAATATCATGACGCAAGATAGCTGACTGTAAGGGCCGGTCCATATGGTTTTGACCGACCGTGTAAAGATAACGAGCAAATTGGCCCGTATAATTTTGATTGAACTGAGGAAACTCATGATCCCCCATTTGAGATATTTCGCTTGTAATTTCAGCACGGCCATTCATGCGCAAAACGGCCTGTGTGACCCTCCCTTTGGCTGGCGCAGGAACCCTCTCAAGCAGAACTTCTTTCAACCCAGTGAGTAGAAACTCTGGCTCAGTCGTGCAAAACGAAAAGCGAATGTCACCATTCTTTTCTTCATAGGCGTTACCAAAGTGAAATTGTAATCCCGGCGGCAATTCAAAATCCCGTCTTTTTGAAAGATCGTTTTTTTCAACAACAACAACACGCTGAGCCTCACTGGGCATCCATGTAAAACAACTGAGGTAGTCCACGCCTTGCTTTGATGCCCGAAGCGACGGAAGCATAAAAATAAGATGCTTATCCGTCATACAAAAATCGTGCATTAATCCGCCGGGCACGTCTGCGATTTCACTTAAACCTTGAAAATCGCCACTCGGCGAAATTTTATAAATAAACAAACGCTTTCCAAAAGCATCTTGTCCAAAATTCCAAATGGTTCCATTAGCCTCGACCTTTGGGTGAGCCGAGAATGGCATAGCCGGCATTCCCTCAGCCCAAGACTTCACACCTTTGGTTTCGAGAGTCTCCAGGTCTACGCGATATGCTGACCCACCTTCCCATAACGCTAGTAGATCATCACCGACTTTTATGATGCTGGTATTGGCTTGATTGGCGGAATCCGCGCTTGTGGGCGGAGTAGGGTTATCGACTGAAGTGCCAAACCCATTTGATGTAATTCGCCCGGCCTCTTTATCTGTTAGATATTTTTCCGTTTCGACGATACGGCCCTTATGAGATATTCTATCTTCACCAAGACTGAACTTCTGCACCATGCCATCACCATCGAACCAGTGCTGAACTCTCGTATTACCACGATGACGAATGGCGGGGCCATTTCTGTAAAAATCACCACGCAATCCTTTTGGGATGCGTCCCTTAACGCGGTTAATCTGGTTCGTTCCAAGAAAAGGTCCAGATGTATTTTGAAACCCTAAAGTCCAGTCCCCAGGTTGTCTTTGTGGAAAGTCTTGTGTTGAAATATTTATGCATCCAGCCCCTGACATCGCTGCCAAGCCTGTGAATGCAGAAACTCCAGTTAAAACGTGCCTACGGTTCAAATGCGTCATTCCAATTACCTTCCACTCAATAAGAGATAGTCCGGATTTAAGTCTGGATGTAATTGTTATGGAAGTCTGAGCGATTTATCGAAAAAGCTAAGCGATTTCGAGAAATATACTTCTTTCTTGATTTTAGGCACAACTTGCTAGGCAATCTAAAACATGAACCTTAGTCTTCTAACTGGAAGACTAACTTGAATTCAGAGAGTTCTTTTTTAAAATCATTCGATCACATAAATCGCTGAGGTTACTTATCCGCCCATAAAAACCGATAATCTTAATTTTCAAAATGAAAGTATATAAAAATCGATCAGTTTTTATTGAGAATTGATAAGACCGCTAACGTTCTTTCAGTCATATTTGTACTCAAATATGATTTTACTCAGAAAGTGTCGGCTTAGTGGAAAAATTAAAATCTGATATCTTCTTGCTAAGCTCTACTATTCGATACGTTGCACTATACAGAAAAAAGGAACTAATTTTTTCCGAAAGACCTGATTTGAAATCAGCGTCGGGTTCTGAAAGCGACAAATATGAAGAATTATTAGTCAACCCTGTGTTATTAAAGTTGGCTAACCAGCGAGGTGATATTGACTGTGGCGGTGCGGAATTCATAATTGTCGGGTATGGAAACTTTTTGCAATTGATTATTGATCGGCCCGACGGGCATATATCAATCGCATTCGAAAAGTCAGAGAACCCACTCGAGTACATTCAAGCAATCAAAGAACTAATTGTATCCAATGCATTCTGAAAAAGAGAACTCAGATTTAGTATCTTTTCGACCAAGTTTGGGCGAACAAGGCTAAGGAAAACAGTCCGGATTTAAGTCTGGATGAAATCGCTCAGACTTCCATAACAATTACACAACTTGTAAGGCCATCTGATCAACAGTGATAACCCCCTGGATCATGGGACTTTAAGAATATTCCGAACTCCGTTCTGCGCAGATTTCAAACTTGGATCGATTTCAAGTGCTTTTCTGTAGTTTTGAAGCGCTAAAAAATTTTGCCCGTCTATGAGATAGGCTTCAGCAAGACTATCCCAAGCGTTCGCAGACTCAGGATATTGTTCAACTGTAAATTCGAAGAGCCTTATTGCGTCGCTATGCATATCCGTACCCATAA
This sequence comes from uncultured Caulobacterales bacterium, assembly GCA_938001915.1. Classification (GTDB taxonomy): domain Bacteria; phylum Pseudomonadota; class Alphaproteobacteria; order Caulobacterales; family Maricaulaceae; genus Litorimonas. The sequence goes on from CALLBD010000074.1 coordinate 15,987, forward strand.
AATCATATCCGGACGCGTTTAGAACCCCCTCGGTCCAGATGTCCTTTCCATCAAGCAAGGCGTGACCAGTTTTAAATCTCTCGATTGCAGCTTCCACACCCTCTCTTCTGATTGTGAACGGAATTTCCCAATAGGGGTCTATTTGTGGCTCCGACGGATCTTCTCCATAAAGAATATGGACAATTTCAAGTGCGCGCTCGCGCGATAAATTTCCATTTGTATTCGCAAGAACAACAACGCTGACTTTGTCCTCAGGCAAAAACCAGTTTTGTGCCGCTATTCCTGGAAGATCACCGCCATGCCCGATTTTCAAAACTGACTGATTTCCTATTGCAAGTTTATCGGTCAACTGGCCGTACCCGTATCTTGAATTTTCGAATTGAGGCGTAATCATCTTTTCCAAGGTCTCATGCTTATCAAAAACATTATCTGAATGAAGTGCGCAGTTAAATGTATGCAAGTCTCTGGCCGATGAATACGCCATCCCACCAGAAAATACGCTACGTGAGTTATAGTAAGGCACTGGTGTAAACTCACCGCCATTGCGAACATACTCACTCGCGACACCAGTAATATTTATATCCTCAAGATAGTGACCTGTATTTTTAAGGTCCAGCGGTGCAAAAATAAGGCGGTCCATAGCCTCGCCGTATGACTGACCTGTCACAGTTTCGATGATCATACCAAGGACAATGTAATTCGAATTACTGTAACTAAATTTTGAGTTCGTTGGAAAGTCCAAAGGCTCGTTTTGAAAGATGCGCAATATGTCTCGTGGCTGACGAATAAAAGGAAGTTCTTCTTGGGCACCCTCAATTGTAAAAAAATTGGGTATTCCAGATGTGTGGCTCAACAGATTATGAATTGTCACCGTCTCACTGACGGGCTTAGGGTAATTTGGTAAAAATTTTGATATTGGGTCTTTAAGGGATATATCTCCTGCTTCGACGAGTTTTAAGATAGTGGCCGCCGTGAATTGCTTTGTGACAGAGGCTACGCGAAATTTTGTGTCTACAGAGTTCCTAATCCCCCAATTTTTATCTGCATAGCCAAAGCCGCTGGCGTAAATATCACCCGTTTCGCAAGAGGAGACTAGAACTGTTCCCGTAAAGAGGCCTCGCTCTGCAAGCTGTCCTAAATGAACTTCCAGAGTTTCAAATACTTGCAGCTTAACTTGAGCGGAACTAACGGAACAAGCAGCTAGCACGGTACAGACTACAATGATTGCCAAGTTAAGATGTTTCATTGTGGGCTCCATAGGCTACAATGGTGCTACCAATCATTTCTATCTGAAAAAAGTATCACAAAGATTTTCCAAGGTTGCAAAGATACTCCCAATCAAGCTGCAAGTCTTATCGAAAACTAAAAGAAACTGACTGATTCCTAATTTAAACCAATTAGAAGCAAGTCAGTCTCGTTCAACACGTTAACCACGTGTTGATTGAGAGAAGTATCAAGCCTACCATTGAATATGAAGAGACCGACTCAGATTTTTCATAAAGTCTCCCAAGCGCCTAAATTTTGACCTTGATCAATACTTCTCGCAATCTTTAAGTATTGACGGATAATAATGTTGTCTTGGGAGAAAATTAAAAGTGGTGGCCACATATCTGGTAAACAAATTTATATTTTATTGGTAAACAATTGACACTCAATAATACTCTATGCTATTGAAATTAAAGTATAATTTACTTTAATTTCGCCTCCTCCCCGGTGCGCCATTTCTCTCATCCTTAAGACCGTTAAGTCATTGGAAAGACTACGTTTTTCCAACGTTATCTCGTAAACCCCCCCATTTGGGGGCAAGACTGGGGTACAATAGATTATGACCATTCGCCAAAATCACTACTTAGAACAACGTGGCCACACTTGGTATTATGTGCGCCGCGTTCTATCCCGTTATCAAAGCATAGATAAACGCCGCAGGGTGAAGAAAGCCTTGCACACAGACTCCCTCACAATCGCCCGTGAAATGCGCGACAGGTACATGGATTCCGATGAGCATTTTTGGGAAACAGCGTTAGCTGAAAAGACCGGAGAAGCCGTTCAAGAGTCGGCTGAAATGTGCCGCTATAGAACGGCTAGACGCCGTGCTGTGGCTGTTGGCTTTGACTTCAAACCGTTCCCATCCCTCCTCCATGAAGAGCCGATTGAGAAGGTGTTAGAGCGTGTGCAAACACTTAAGAG
>CALLBD010000075.1 GCA_938001915.1 uncultured Caulobacterales bacterium
TTTGGACCGGATTAGCGCGGCGGACTCGCATGCCGATATTTTAAAGCTCATGGCAGATGCAAAATTAGGGCTGGCCTCTCCCGTCGCGCCTTTCGTCTACATCGACTTTAAGCAGAATGATCAATACATCACTTATATCTCACAATCGGGTCTCTCATTGCCCAACCGCGATTATTATTTCGATGAGAGCGAGAAAGGTCAGAAAATCCTCGAAGGATATAAGGCGCTCGCAACTAAAATGTTATCCGAGGTTGGCGCCGAGAACGCGGAAGACCGTGCGAAAGATATTCTCGATTTTGAAACACGCCTCGCGGAAGGGCACTGGTCGCGCGTGCAGCAGCGCGACCGCGATCTTGTCTACAATAAAATGAGCCTCTCAGAGCTCTCCGAATTAGCGCCTGGTATCGATTGGGCTATGATGCTCGAAGAGACAGGTCTCGGGGGGCAGGAGACATTGGTTGTTCGCGAAAAATCTGCGGTTGTAAACGCGGCAGAGGTTTTTGCCGATACGCCCGTGGATGTGCTCAAGGATTATTTGACCGTTAGCTTATTGAATGGTCACGCCGCGCTTCTACCCGCGCGTATTGATGAGGCGCAATTTGAATTTTACGGAAAAATCCTGCGCGATCAGGCGGAGCAGCGCCCGCGATGGAAACGCGCGGTATCTGCGATTGATGGAACGTTGGGTGAAGTTGTGGGCAAAGTATATGTCGCCGAATATTTCCCGCCTGAGTCCAAGGCGCAAATGAATGAGCTCATTGAGAACCTCAGAAGCGCTTTCAAAGACGGTATTGATGGTCTGGAGTGGATGGATGAAGCCACAAAAGAGCAAGCGCAATATAAGCTCAAAAAGTTTAATCCGAAAATTGGCTATCCTGACCGCTGGGAAACTTATGAAGGGCTTCAGGTTGATAAAGATGATCTGGTCGGAACCGTTCAATCTGCGCGGGCGTGGGAATGGGAAGACTCCATCGGTCAACTGGGTCAGCCCATCGACCGCGACGAATGGGGTATGACGCCTCAGACGGTGAATGCCTATTACAACTCCGCGCTTAATGAAATTGTCTTTCCTGCCGCTATTTTGGATGCGCCTTTCTTTGACCCGAATGCTGATCCGGCTGTGAACTATGGCGGTATTGGCGCGGTCATTGGTCATGAAATGGGTCACGGTTTTGATGATCAAGGTCGCAAGTCAGATGGCGATGGTGTGCAGCGCGACTGGTGGACGCCAGAAGATGCAGAAGCCTATGTGGAGCGCGCCAAAGCGCTGGCGCAGCAATATAGCGAATTTGAACCACTACCCGGAGAGAACCTTGATGGAAATCTGGGCCTTGGCGAGAACATTGGGGATTTGACCGGTGTGACCATGGCCTATGACGCTTATAAGCGCTCCTTAAATGGAAAAGAAGCGCCCGTCATCGACGGCTACACGGGTGATCAACGTTTCTTCATGGCTTGGGCGCAGGTCTGGGCGATTAAATGGAAAGAGGCGGCTCTGTCCGCTCAAATCAAAAACGGCCCACATAGCCCAGGTGAATTCCGCGCTAACGGTATCGTGCGCAATTTCCAACCTTGGTATGATGCCTTCAACGTCCAGCCCGGCGACGACATGTATATCCCGCCAGAAAAGCGCGTAAAAATATGGTAGAAAAAAAAGGGCAGCTCGGTTGAGTTGCCCTTTTTATTAGCTGTCTAATTTTTGGCGCTATAGAATTTTCTTCATTAAGCCGATCATTTTACGGGTTTTATCTGTGTAGGGCGGGAAGAGGTTTTTGCCTTGGCTCCATTTGCTTTGGATAAAGACGCCCTTCATATGCGAGAAGCTCTGGAAGCCCGCTTCGCCGTGATAAGCGCCCATGCCAGAGGGGCCAACACCGCCAAACGGGATGTCTTCTTGTACGACGTGCCACGCCGTTTCATTGACGGACACACCGCCGGAGATAGACTCTTTTAGAACTTTATCGCGCTTTTTCTTATCCTCGCCGAACCAATAGAGCGCGAGCGGGCGCTCGCCAGATTGCACGGTTTCCATAGCCTCGTCCAAGCTGTCAGAGGCGACAACGGGGAGAAGGGGCCCAAAGATTTCCTCTTGCATTATTTTCATATCCGGCGTGGTCTCGGTCACAACGGTCAGAGGCACGCGGCGTTCTTTCGCGAGTTGCTGTTTATCATCATCACACGCTGTTCGAATTTTCGCGCCTTTATTCTCCGCATCTTCCAAAAGATCTTGCAGACGCGCATAATGCGCATCGGCGATGATGGTCGTGTAATCATCATTGCCTGCAACTGTTGGATAAAATGTTTCTGCTTGCTCAATCATGGCTTCTGCAAAGCTATTGATTTTGGCTTCTGGCATGAGGACATAATCTGGCGCCACGCAGGTTTGGCCGGCATTGAGGAGTTTGCCATTTGTGATACGCGCCACGGCCGTCTTCATGTCGGCGCTCTCGTCGATAATGACAGGCGATTTGCCGCCAAGCTCTAGGGTGACGGGGACAAGATTACGCCCCGCCGCTTCGCCGACAATACGCCCAACACTTGTCGAGCCTGTAAACACGAGATGGTCAAACGGGAGGCCAGAGAAAGCGGAGGCCACCTCAACACCGCCTGTCGCGACGAAGACCTCTTCATCGCTAAAGCCCTTGGCGAGCACCTCTTGTAAAAGCTGGCTCATGCGCGGCGTATATTCACTCGGTTTAATCATCGCGCGATTGCCTGCACCAATGGCACCGATGAGCGGCATAATGGCAAGCTGCAACGGGTAGTTCCACGGGCTAATAATACCGATAACGCCAAGCGGCTGCGGGATAATAATATTTTTCGCGGGCTTATATTGCATGGCCGTGGGGGCTTTGCGGGTTTTCATCCATTTCGGCGTATGTTTAAGCGCGTGAGAAATACCGCCTTGAATGACGAGAAACTCACTGATGAGCGTATCTTCGATGGCCCGGTGGCCGAAGTCATCACTAATGGCTTTTACAAACTCCGCCTCATGCCCGAGGATGAGCTCTCTTAATTTCTCTAATTTGGCTTTCCGCGCGGCCCAATCGGGGTTTGGGTTTTTATTAAAGGCGGCACGCTGCGCCGCTAAGACGGCGCCTAAATCTTCAGGCTTGGTCGTGATGCCACCATTTGGCTTGTCTGGATTAATACGGACCATAGGTCATTCCCCTTATTTTTTTGTCTCATACACGAAAAAAGGCGCGGTCAGAACACCGCGCCTTGAATAATATCCATACCCTATTGGGATGGCTTAGAAATTTGTCCGCAAAGTTACGCCATATTGACGAGGCGATTCTGTGAAGGCCGAACGAGACGCACCTTGTAGAGGTGTATTAAAGGTAATGCCTCGCGTGATTTCATCTGTCAGATTCAAGCCCCAGAATTCAATGCTGGCACGATCCCCTGGCATTGAGAATCCGATACGCGCATTGATCTTTGTCACGCCGGCTTGTCTATCAAACGGATTTAATACACCAGGTGCCGCCTGCGGGTTCGTTGATGTTCTACGGTTACTTGATGATGACATGTTAGCATTCGCCAGCAAACCCCATCCACTGTCGCCAATTTCTCCTTCATAGGTACCGCCCAAAACAAATGAGACTTCAGGCGCATTGGTAAGGGAGAAACCACAGAGTAGTGTGGCTTCTGTTATTGTGCCATCCCTGTCACAATCATCGCCATATGCGGCATCCGCATAGGTGAAACCGCCATTCAGGTCGAAATTATCAGACAGCTTAGCATTGAGCTCTGCTTCAAATCCTTTGGACGATACATCGTCGACGTTAAACGTCTGGAAACGTGTTCCCGTAAATTCAAGGACTTGGAAATTGTCATAAGTAGACCAGAAACCCGTTACGTTAAAACGCACACGTCCGTCAGCTAATGTTGATTTGAAACCGAGTTCAAATGAGTCAACTTCCTCTGAGGCAAAACGTGGATCGGCTCCGCCTGAAGCTGCCGTTGGGTCGAGGTTGAACCCGCCCGCTTTATAGCCATGTGCGAAACTACCATAGACGAGTAAGTCGTCCGTCACATCATAGTCTAATTTTGCTGTGTAGATAAACTCACTATCCGAGAAGTTATCATCAAACTCACGGGGCAAGAATCCGGCTCCCACTGCGCCCGCGATTGGGTTAATAGCCGCAGCTGTACTCAAAACGGGTGCGGAGAATGGGAAACAGTTTAGGAAGGCCGCGGGGCCTGTCGCGGCTGGACTCGCGAATAGTCCAGCTGTTGCTGGGCCGACAATCGGTGCCAATCCATTGAATACGGTATTGGATAATCCCAACCCATTTACGTTGCCCGCAGCAACATCACCGCCAACTATACCGGCCAATACGGAGCTGGCTATACAGGCATCTGGGTTTGTCACTGAGACTTGGTCAAAGCTACCGTCTTTGCTGTCATCATTATAACGCGCACCTAATGTCAGATCGAGGCGATCTGTGACCGAGAAGATATTATGCGTGAAGATCGAAAGCGATGTCGCTTCTTGATTGAAGCGATTATCCGCAACAGCGCCGTCCGACGAAACGCCTGTCGCGAAAACGGACGGGTCATTTCCGTTTAGGAAAAATGTGCCTGCGGCAGCTATACCGCCCAGAGCGGCAGCCGACCCAAAGTTTGCTTGCCCAACGCTGGACTGAAAAGCGGAACCTAATTCGAGTTGGAAGATTTCATCAATAGTTTCATCTGCCCAATATCCGCCCACGAGCCAATCAAGTTTTCCGTCCAATGCTTCGCCTTGGAAGCGTAACTCAGCCGTTATGGTCTGAATATCGTCTAATAGCGCCGGAACCGTATATTGGTCGGTGGAATTAAAGTCGCCTTGCTCAGAGAAGGCCGAAAAATCCCGATAGGAACCGATTAGCGTGGCTTCAGCGAAGCCAAAATCATGCACGAGTTCGCCAGAAACTCCAAAAGAGTCGGACCCATTTCGCCAAACCGCATCATCATTAAAGATCTGTGCCTCAAGGCTGTCTTCAAATCCAACGGCGGGGAAGAATGTATTCACCGCAGGCCCAAGATTAGGGCTTGTCGATAATGTTACAGCGCCACAGCAGTTTTCGTCAATCTCTGAATAATCAGCAATGAGACGAAGGCTCGTCACATCGGAAGGCTCCCACAAAGCTTGTCCACGGATTAGGAAACGGTCTCTATTGTGGCTCTCATTGTCTGAATCTGTCGAGCTAGTTAAAAATCCATCGCGTTCACGGTAAGCCCCATTAACGCGGAAAGCTAAATTCTCGGAAGCGGTGAAATTCGCGCCAGCCTGAACATTGATGAGGTTAAAATTACCATAGGTGAAATCAGCATAGCCACTCGTGCCATCAAAATCAGGCTTTTTCGTCCGAATATTCAACGCACCCGCCGACGTGTTTCGGCCAAATAGCGTCCCTTGCGGCCCCTTTAGGAGTTCTAATGCTGCAATATCTGTCAATTCACCCAGTGCGACGCCAGGGCGAGATTGATAGACCCCATCAATAAAAACGCCGACAGCGCTCTCCAGGCCGATATTGTTACCGGTCGTTCCCACGCCGCGAATACGGATGGATGTGCCTTGCGTTTCAGATTGGGAAGATTGGATGTTGAAGCCTGAGGCAACGCTAGACAGGTCCTTGATACTAGCAACACCTTGATTTTCCAACTGCGTCGGCGTGACAACAGTCACGGAAATAGGAATATCTTGAACAGATGAGTCCCGTTTGGTGGCGGTTACCAAGATTTCGTCTTCATAGACGTTAGAACCATCCTGAGCGAAGGCAGCAGAGGTGGACAATAAGGCCGTGGACGACAATAGCGCAAGACTTGCACTGGCTAGCTTTTTCATATGACTCTCCCCGAGTGATGTAGAGGCTTCCAGGATTCTGGATAGCTTAGTTCCACTGGGATAGAAAAAATCAGTCCAATTCAAGTAGTATTTTTCGTTTGGGGCTTATGCTGTTGTAAATAAGCAACAGAATTGAGGAGACAGGGCTTTAATTTCGTCCTGATGTGGTAATTGCAGCTATCAAATGCCGCACTCGCCGTTTGGTGTCATCTTCACAGGCGGCTATCTGGGAATAGCGGCGTCTGAGTTTCCCTGGGGCGTCTTTTAACCGGCCCACACCCCACCGTTCTGTGGCCGCATAGATGCGTGACAATCTGCCAGCGGCGCCCGTGACAGGTACAAAACCAGAGACAACCTCTTCGGAGGCTGTCCCGTAATGCCGTTTATATCCGTCCAAGCCTTCGCCCATGTCAATCCTACGGTAGCCCGTCTCGGGGGTGGCATCGATGAGCCCTTCGAGCAGTTGAATGCCCGGCGCATATTCAGATAGCTCATCATCATAGGCGACCATCCAGCTATGGAAAATCTTGCCGTTAGAAAGCCCCAAATCGATGGCGGCTAAGCGGTCGCCAAAATATAGGGCGTGCATATCGCACCGCAGGCCTGACTCTTGGCCGCGTTCCCAAAGCGTTCGAATAAGATTTTGTGTCCATTCCGCGGAGAGCACATCATATTTGCCCGTTTGGACAAATTTTTCTCGCTTCCACTGGAGTAGGGACGCGTAGACGTCAATATTGCGGGAAAAAAGCTCTATGCGTTTTGGACCTAGAGCCTCTTCGGCTTTACGCGTGCGGCGGCGATTGGACTTTAGGTGCCGCCGATAAGACCCGTCGCGGCCCGCGCGCCAGTCTTCGGCCGTTGTCTCTATTTCAATAGCTGCAGTTTCAGAGCGCGATAAGATTTGCGGCATGCGTAAGCGTTTTACATCCGTCGCGCAGCTATAATGATAAGCCCCAATGCCTGAGCTGGAGAGTAAGCTATCATAAGTGACATCATCGCGGTCTGTAATGATAGCGTGATAATCACTCATCGGCGCGCCCACAGGCCGCGCAAAGCGCTGGCCTTGTACGGGTAGGAAGGCTGCGGGTGTCCCGTCCTCGTCATATTGACAGACAACCCGAACATCATCGCGAAGCTCAGCGAGTAACCGCGTATAATCGGGATGAAAATAAGGCGATTGAATATCGAGGTTGGCGGCCCGCATGCGCGCCCAGCCGGCCCAATCAATATCGCTCATTTGATGCGGTGATTGAACCAAAACTTGTGGTAATTTATGTAAGCTTGCGTGTTTCACGGCGTCTTTCATACAGGAGAGACACTAAGGACGGATTAAAGATATTGACGTGAACGGCCTTTTTCCCTGATGACGGAGCATGTCCGGGCATTCCCACAGCCATCACCATCATTGCTCACATGACCATAGCGGCGGGGGGCATCATTCCCATGCGCCGACCGTAGATGCGTCCAACAAACGGCGCGTCGGTGTTGCCGCCGTCCTGACGGGGGTCTTCATGGTCGCAGAAGTGGCGGGGGGCTTAATTTCAGGCTCACTCGCGCTGCTTGCCGATGCGGGGCACATGCTCACAGATTTTGCGGCCTTAGCCATGGCATGGGGGGCCTTTCATCTGGCGGCTCGACCTGCGAATAGCCGCTATACCTACGGCTATGATAGAATCTCAATATTGGTCGCTTTTTTAAACGCCTTGACCTTATTTGCCGTTGCCGGATGGATAATTTGGGAGGCAATTCATAGATTTCTTGGGCCAGGAGAGATTTTAGCGGGGACAATGCTGGGCGTCGCAATCGCAGGACTCGCGGTCAATTTGCTCGTATTCTGGATTTTACTTGGCGCGGATCAGGAAAACCTCAACATTCGCGGGGCGGTTTTGCATGTTTTGGGCGATCTCTTGGGGTCCGTTGCGGCCATTGCGGCCGCTCTCATTATATTCACCACCGGTTGGGTCCTCGCCGACCCGATTCTTTCTGTTCTTGTTGCCGTACTGATTTTACGCTCGGCGTGGTTTTTATTGAAAGACTCGGGCCATGTCTTATTGCAAGGTGCCCCAAAGCCGTTGGATGTGTCTGAGATTACCGCCGATATAACGACGCATATTGAGGGTCTCTCACGCATAGAGACCTTGCGAATTTGGTCTGTCACGCCGCAACATCCTGTCTTGACCCTAAAGGCCAGCGTCAAAAAAAATACAAAAATCAGTGAGGTCTCACACGCCATAGCCCTAAGGCTACAAGATGAATTTAGCATTGAGGATGCTACAATTGATCTTCGGCATGAAGCTTAGTTCAGGTCAAACCCTTCGCGGAAAGCCCTTAAGAAGGCAGTTTGATTTACGTCTATATCGCTGTCCGCCGCCGCAACCTGCGCTAACATGTCCGCCAAGTCTTTCGCATCGTCTTGTCCGATAAATCTGCGCAGAACTTTGGACATGGGCGAGATGGCACTCTCGGGCAGCACAATATCATGGGTTAACCCATCCCATTGGCGAACAGTCCCGTCTGCCTCATCTTCGGAGAGGTGCATATTTGCGACGAGCTGCGCCTCTATGACTTCGCGTTCTTTATCGTCTATGCGGCGACTGCTGCCCGCGCGGGCAATCATGATCATGAGAACTGTGGCGGCTTCCACAGGGGTTTCGACCAAATCAAATCCGGCTTTATTATGGGCCTTTTTGAACCGTCTCTGGCGGGGCAGGTTTTTCGCTTTAATGACCGCTCCGCGTGCCATATGCGCTGCATCGCTTATGTTTCTACGGTGCGCGGCAATCCTCAAGGCCCACCAAAATCCAGCGCCAAGGAGACCTAAAATAATCGCGAGGATATGCATGACGCAGCCTTAACGAGAAAAGTTACTACCTGCAAGAGCGCGTTGGTCCCATATCGAGATGGAAATGATCATAATGAGCTGCATTAAAATCGGGTGAGAGTGTTACGCGAAATATACCGCAGGCGGCATCTCTGACTTCGCGTAGAAAATTAGCCTTTTTACGCGGGCCATTCCAGTCTTTTTGAATGATAATGCGTGTGCCATCCTGCAGTTCAAAACTCGCGACATCCCACGCATTAGCGAAAGCATGTTCAGACCATCGGCCAGAGCCGTTACCGCGTTGCCGGCGGCAGGAATAGCTTCCGAAATGATGAATTTTTGCAAGCGGTTGACCGAAGTGTTTTTCTGCCAGCGCGTCGACTTCGCGCTGCCAAAGAAACGCGGCGAGTGAGAGAGGGCATTGCATTTGTGTCTGCCTCGGGGCGAAGATAACCTTATCCGTCCCCGTAACGTTAAGCGCGATATCCCACCCGCACACATCTTTCCCAGCGCCGGATTTTGGCCGCAACGGATCAGCGACACCAGATTGGAAGCCAGCCGTGTCTCTGGCAACGGAAAGGCAGATTTCAGAGGGTTTTAAGTTAAACGCAAAGAGCTGTTGTTTTGTCGCAAATCCAAGCGGCCGGTTTGTGTCCAAGGGTTTCCAGAATAAATGCTGCGGCGGCACATAGCGGTTTACCGCCCAAATTCCGCCGCCGATGATTGCAAGAAATAAGATAATCACGCCGCTGCGCCAAAGTTGCGCCTTGTTTCGGGAGGTGACAGGGTTTCGCATAAAGTCTTTAAACCAAAATGACGGCTATTCGACCAGACAAATTACTTGCGCAATTCTACGGTCCCGCCGTAATTTATCCGCGGCAACCCCATAAGTTTCGAGTGAGAGCGGCTCTGTGCCTGTACCTGGCTCGGTTATAATTCCGGTTAGATATCGCGGCGCGACGGAATAGACGCGGCCGCGGCGTGGGGCTTCTGCCGTGATGACACCGATAATTTCACCATCCTTATCCAGAACGGGCGCGCCGGAGAGCCCGCCGAGTGATCCCGTTAAATTCCGAGATCGTCCTAATTCGGACCAAGCTAAGACGGCTTCGTCATTTGTGTAACGGCCTCTAACTTTCATCCGGCTCCGTGAAATCAAACTGCCAACGACCTCTCCAGGTTTGCCTTGGGGAAAGCCGAAAAAATACCCGATTTCGCCAATTTGCCTTTGGGATTGCAAATCTGCGGGCAGGGGCCGGCGTTTCCAGTCTGAATTTAAAACGGCTAGGTCAGAATTTCGAATGATTTGCGTCTCGACAGAGAGTGTTCGGCCTGTGCCAATCCGAAGGCCGACTCGAGTACAGCCATCAACAACGTGCCGGGCCGTTAGCCAAAGCCCCTTATTATTTATAGAAAAGGCTGTCCCTACACTGGATTGGCTTGGCGCGACATCGACGAGAATAATTTCGTCACGCGGCGAGTCAGATGGGAGCATTGGACCCAGTTCGGGGCTTTCGGGCACATCCGCAATAACAACGTCTTGTCTGACGCTAAATGCGGTCACGACGAAGGCGGTCAAAAGTCCGCCATAAATCAGCCAGTCAGGAATTGTCCGCCGTTGTTTACGTCTCGAAAATCCGCCTTGGTCCGGGAACATCGATTAGCCGGAGATAGCAAAGGCAAGAATAATGGAGCCCGCCAATTTGAACGAGGCGAGAACCAATGTCGGCGCAATTTCATCCTTCTCGATACGTTCAGGCATGCCTCTGAATAAAATAATATCCGTCGCTCGGAAGAGGAATAGTTGGAACAAAAGAGAAAAAACTGTCCACAACCCCACATCAAAGAGCGACGATTTCTTTATCAGACAGGCCGCGACGGGAAGCGCCAAACTAAGTACCAGGCTCGAGAAGTGGATAGAGGCCGCAATATTCCCTGATTGGATAAGCTCTAGCTCTTTATGGGGGGTCAATCTCACATAGATTAAAACCGACCCAATGTAGAGTATGGCCACCATAACGAGGTAAAAAATAAGCTGTGGAAATCCAGCCGCGAGGCTATCAAATGCAGGCTGCATAAAGCCGTCCGTCTCTTTATCGTTCTGCCCACGATATCTGGATCCACATTCCGAATATCTCCGACCGCGTAGTCCCGCTATTTCAGTAAAATTGCAAGACGATTGTCCCCAGATTAAGATGTAAAAAGCTTAAGGTTTGGCTTGTTTGCGCAACTCTGAGGCTCGCTTCTTTTCGCTGTCACTTTTAAGTTGTCCGCAGGCGGCAAAAATATCCTGCCCGCGTGTTTTTCGGATGGGGCTCGCATAGCCCGCCGCGTTGACCATATCGGAAAATTCTTTGATGGTTTCCATGTCCGAACACTCATACTCACTGCCGGGCCAAGGGTTGAATGGGATAAGGTTTACCTTGGCTGGAATGCCGCGCAACAGCTTGATGAGCTGCTTGGCGTGCCAGGGTTGGTCATTGACCCCTTTAAGCATGACATATTCAAAGGTAATGCGCCGCGAATTGGATAGGCCTGGATAATCACGGCAGGCCTGCATCAGCTCCTTGAGCGGATATTTCTTATTAATCGGCATAATTTGCGTGCGTAGCTCATCATTGGCCGCGTGAAGCGAAATCGCGAGCTGCGCCTTTGTGCGTTCGCCCATAGGTCCGATTTCGGGGACAACGCCCGACGTTGACACAGTGATACGGCGACGGCCAATGCCAAGGCCCTCTGGGTCGCAGATGGTATCGAGCGCATCACCGACTTTTTCGGTATTATAGAGCGGTTCGCCCATGCCCATGAAGACGATGTTCGTTAGCTTGCGGTTTTCCTGTGTTGTCGGCCATTCACCCAAATCATCTCGCGCGATGATAACCTGCAACACGATTTCACGCGCCGTCAGATTCCGCACAAGACGCTGGGTGCCTGTGTGGCAAAAGGTACAGGTCAACGTGCAGCCTACTTGACTGGAGACACACAGAGCGCCTGTTTTTGACACATCAGGAATAAAGACGCTTTCGACTTCAACGCCGGGTGACATGCGAATAAGATATTTTCGCGTACCGTCTTTGGAAATTAGGCGTTCCACAATTTCGGGGCGGTCTAAGGTAAATTCCGCGTCGAGTTTCGCCCGTAAGGGCTTGGCGATATTCGTCATGTCGTCAAAGGATTTGACGCCGTAATTATAGATCCAGTGAAAGATTTGCTTTGTCCGCATGCGGACTTTCTTGGGCTCAATGCCAATGCGCATCAGCTCATCCGCAATCTCTTTGCGGCCTAAACCGACAAGCGGGACTTTCCCGTCGGAACGGCAAGGGTCTGCTGGCGCGCGGTCTATGAGGGTTATTGAGGACATGGCGCGGCCTCTATCATGAGTAAGCGCAAGCGCAAAGCCCGCAGACGCAGAGCCTATTAAGGCAAAAGATGACTTGCGGTGTCGAATCCTATAGCGGGTCTCCATGTCAACAAACACGCCAGAATTTACGGTTTCCGAACTCGCGCAATCACTTAAGCGCACGGTTGAAGAGACCTATGGTCATGTGCGGGTGCGCGGTGAGCTTGGCCGAACCACTATTGCAAAATCTGGCCATTGTTATTTGGACATCAAAGACGACCGCGCGGTGATAAATTCTATCATCTGGAAAGGCGTCATGTCGCGCCTGTCCATGCGTCCCGAAGAAGGTATGGAGGTTATATGCGAGGGGAAGCTGTCCACCTATCCGGGGCGGTCAAATTATCAGCTGATTATCGATAAAATGGAATTGGCGGGCGCGGGCGCGCTCATGGCGCTGTTTGAAAAGCGCAAGAAAATGCTCGCGAGTGAAGGACTCTTTGCGCCAGAACGCAAACGCGAGCTACCCTTCCTGCCCAAAACCATTGGCGTTGTGACCTCGCCAACGGGCTCGGTTATTCGCGATATTTTACACCGCATCACCGACCGTTTCCCAAGTCACGTTTTGGTCTGGCCCGTGCTTGTGCAGGGCGAGAAAGCGGCGGAGCAGATTACGGCGGCGATTAAAGGCTTTAATGAAGCGGAGGGCTTTCCGCGTCCCGATGTTTTAATTGTCGCGCGGGGCGGCGGCTCGATGGAAGACCTCTGGTGTTTTAATGAGGAAACTGTCGCGCGCGCGGCGGCCAATTCCGAGATACCGCTTATTTCTGCGGTGGGGCACGAGACCGATTGGACCTTGATTGATTTTGTAGCGGATTACCGCGCGCCAACCCCAACGGGCGCTGCCGAAGTGGCTGTGCCTGTGCGCGCCGATTGGGTGGAGACGGTGGACGACTACGGTCTGCGCCTGCTGCGGGCTCTGCGCCGCACCACCACAGAGCGCGCTACGACATTGCGGGCCGCGCGCTTGCCCCGCATCGATACAGTCCTCGCGCCCGCCCGCCAGCGCCTCGATAGTAACCGCGCGTCTCTACCGCCAATTTCGCGCCTCCTTGACCCGAAGAAAAATGCGCTGGCCCGCCAAGGCCAAGCGCTGCAATCGGCCATGCGTTTTACCAAACAACGCCAGATATCCAAACTGTCGCAGCAGAGCGAAACGCTCACGCGATATGGTCGCTCGGCGCAATCAGCCTTGCAACGACAGCTCGAAACCCAATCTCGCCGCCTCGACCGCGCGGGTAAATTGCTCGACGCCTATTCCTATAAAGGCACATTAGATCGCGGCTTCGCGCTCGTGCGGGATGAGGCAGGCACAGTCATTCGGTCTAAAACTGCGGCCTCTTCGGGGCAGGCGGTCAGCCTGACATTTGCCGATGGAGAGCTCGGCGCCGTCATAACGGGCGGGACAGCGCTCAAAGCGCCGCGCAAATCTGCAAAGCCGTCCAAGCAAAAAGAGACCGATAAAAAGCAGGCAGACCTGTTTTAATTTAACCCTTTTCCCTCTACATTAAACCCATGACAGGTTTTTTCAAAAATCAGGGCGAAGCCAAAATTCATTTTGGCGCGTCTGACTTCACAATCATGGAGACGGGCAGCTATGTGCTCTGCGCCGTGACGGGTGAGAAAATCCCACTGGAAATGCTCCGCTACTGGAATGCCGACCGCCAAGAAGCCTACAAAGATGCGGCGGCCAGCCTCGAAGGCTTTAAACGCGCGGGCGCGATTTAGATGCGGGCTTGGCTTGCCATATGTGCGGTAGCGCTGAGCGCCTGTGCGGCGGAGCCTGAGGCTGAAGCACAGCCGACTTTGCGCTCTGACCTAGAGATCAAAGTGAAAGAACATGACGTTAAGACCGACGTTCTTGATGTTTCACAGCATGATAGCTCTGAAGGTGATATCGCAACCACGCTCAAGGTAGCTCAACGAGACTTTGAAACTGTCTCGGGATGGATGACCAAGGGGAACCTTTATTGCGAAGGTATCGCCAAACAAGGCGGTCTCGTTATCTGCCAAACAACACCCAATGCCCGCGTAGAAGTAGGCCGGTCTGAAAACGACACCTATACCCAAACCGCCAATAAGAACGGCGTGCTCCTCGTAGGTTTTGACCGAGATGAACCTGCCGCCTTTGTTCGGGTTGGCGATGCGCGCGTCGATTTCAACATCGAGAAACGCGACTATGACATCTCTCGCATTGACGGCCTGCCAAAGAAATTCGTGAGCGAATATACGCCAGAACAGCTCGCGCAAATCCGAAAAGCGAGCGCCCTGAAAAAAGTCGGCTTCGCGTCTAAGGTTGAGGAGGTCGGGTTCAGGAACGGCTTTATCTATCCCGTAACAACCCACACCAAGACGACCAATTTCGGCGCGCAGCGAATTCTCAATGGCGAGCCTAAACGTCCGCATTTTGGTGTTGATTTGGCCGCGCCAAAAGGCACGCCTATCCTTGCGCCAGCCGACGGGATTGTTAGCCTCGCCAGCGAGGAGATGTATTTCGAAGGCTCTCTGATTATGATTGACCACGGGCAAGGCCTTATTTCCTATTATCTGCATAATGAAACGGTGGATGTCGAAGAAGGCCAGCGCGTCACCCAAGGCCAGCAAATCGGCACGGTCGGCTCGCGTGGACGCTCAACTGGTCCGCATTTATGTTGGCGGCTGAAATGGCGGGGCCGCAATCTCGACCCAGAATTACTGACGGAGTGGCCGCAGCGCGGCTAAGATCTATGGCTAAGAAACCCGAAGACTGCCAGACCATGTTGGAAGTCCGCGAAGGCGTTGACGCACTTGACCGCGAGCTCGTGCGGCTCCTTGTGACGCGCCAAGGCTATATGCACGCCGCCGCGCGGATTAAACCCAATCGCGAGGCCGTTTATGACGCCCCGCGTATTGAAGATGTCGTCAGCAAGGTCCTTGCCGAAGCCAAAATTCAAGGCTTGTCAGCCGATATTGCCGAACCCGTTTGGCGCAAACTCATCGAGCGCTGCATCGCCCATGAATTTGACGTCTATGACGAAACCCGCCCCGAGGGCGCTCAAAAAACGGCTTAGTTCGAAACTGCGGGATAATACCAAACGCGGCGAATGAGATCATCTTCTAGCTCATAGACACTCAGTGCACTTTGAGATTTTGTATCGCCTGATTTTGTACTCCAGCTCGCCGTTTCGATGACGGAGACATAATTTCCGTTCACGCTCCATCCGCTTAATGTCCCCGAAATTTTCATGGGAGATTTGAAAAAATCTTGCATGGATTTTGTGAGATTATCCCGGCCTGCAACTTCAAGAGACATTTCTGAACCGCCCACATTGAACCATTCAATATCGGGATGTTCCACTTTAGCCATAGCCGCGGCATCTTGCGCATTAAAGGCGCTCATATGCTGCAGGATGACAGGATGCGGGGCGGCGGCGGGCGTGGTTTCACCCTGCGTGCATGCGGAAAGTATTAAAGCGGCGGCGATAAGAATATGTTTCATTTCGCATTCCTATAAAGCGATTTCGGCCAACGGCGATGAACCCAAAACCATTGGGCGGGGGCTTCGCGCACGCGGGCTTCGATAAAGTCATTGACCTGCAGGACGCCCGCAAGGACATCAGCGGCTCTATCGCCCGTGAACTCTAAGGCGATGGGCGGATAGAATGTGACGATGAATTTTGACTTCTGCCGGGTCACACACATGGGCACCAAAGGCCGTTTCGTTTTCAGCGCGAGCCGCACCGCGCCTTGCGCTGTCATGGCGGGCTCTCCGAAAAATGGTACCTCTAGCCCCGCGTTGAATTTCTGATCATTGAGCAAGGCGACGCTCTCACCTTTTTTCAGCGTTTCAAACAGCTCTCGCCCGCTTGCGTGACCCGTTTTCTGTATCAGAAATTTCGTCCCATAGGCCTCGCGCTGTTTTCTGACGCGCGCATCAATCAAGGGGTTATTGATTTTGCGATAGGTAATGTGTGTCGTGTGCTGCGATTGCGTCAGGACCGTTGCCATGACTTCCCAATTGGCGAAATGCCCAGAGATCATAATCGCGGGTTGGTTTTCTGTGAAATGCTCCAGACCTCTTATCTCAACACGGCTATTTTTAGAGAAGGGTTTAAGGCGGTCGGTGAGCGGAAACTCCGCAAAGGTTCTGCCCAAATTATCCCATTGAGCCCGCAGGAGAGCTTTAATCTCGGTGTCGGATTTTTCAGGGAAGGCCGTGCGCAGACCCGTTTCCGCAATATGGCGTTTGGACGTCAGCGGCCCAATGAGTTTGACAATAGCCGCGCCAAAGGCAGATACAAATCCAAAAGGCAAGAGCCGCATTAGACCTGTCACAACATCATAGGCAAGTGCCTCTAAGCGGTGTTTCATTTTGCCATCTCAATGATGGGATGTAGGAGCCGCCGCAAGGTTAGCTCATCTTCAAAAACAACAGAGACAGGCCAAATTTGCACGCCTTTTCGGTAGCCTTTCGGCAGACGAACATAATCTTTTTCGGTCGTAATAAGCCCCGCTTCCATTTCCGAGGCGAGCATAAAGAGGCTTTCAATATCTGAGTCCTTATATTTATAATGGTCGGCAAAACTATTGGTCTCGACAACATTTGCGCCAGAGCGGTTGAGGCTATCGAAAAATTTCTCAGGCCGCCCAATGCCGGCAAAGGCATAGAGTTTACCCTTTGGCGGCTGTGTACGCGGAGCGAGGTAGGCGGGAATGACGATTTGGCCTTTGAGCTGATTGCGCAAGGTTTCGGAAATTTCGAAATCTGGCGTCGGCTTCAAGAGGATAATCGCGTCGGAGCGCTCGAGCGCCGCCTCTAAATTTTCGCGCAAAGGACCAGCTGGGAAAACGCAGCCATTGCCAAATCCGACTTCCGCATCGACCACAAGAAAAGAGAGGGTTTTCTCAAGGCTTGGGTTTTGATGGCCGTCATCCATGATGATGACTTTCGCGCCATTGGACACCGCCGTCAGCGCGCCTTCATCGCGGCCCGCGGCGACCCAAACGGGTCCATGTCTGCGTAGAAGCAGCGGCTCATCTCCCACATCTTCCGCCGTATGATCGGGGTCAACGGCTGTCGGACCTTTTTCGCGCCCGCCATAGCCGCGAGACAATCCGTGGGCACCAACGCCAAGACGGCGCATAGATTGCAAGAGGTAAGACACCACAGGCGTTTTCCCTGTCCCGCCCAATGTCGCATTGCCCACACATATAACGGGCACGCCGGGATCAATGGGGTCGGTTGTTTTGAGGCGGTGGGCCGCCGCTTTGCCGTAAAGCCAACCAAAGGGTCGCAAAACCGTACGGAGCGCCGTTTTGGCTTCGGGGCCTGTTCGATGATTCCAAAAATCTGGCGCTTTCACAGGAGAGACCGCAATTTGGCGATTGTGTAATCAAGGATACCCGCACTTTCTTCCGCGAGTGATTTTGCGCGGCCTGCCATTTGCCGCGCAGCCGCTGGGTCTTTCAACAGCGCCAGGACGGATTTTTCTAATTTCTTCGCGGAAGTCACGCGGATGGCTGCTTTATGGTTGAAGAATGTCGCATATAACTCGGTAAAGCTGGCAATATGGGGGCCTGTCAAGATGGGGATGCCTGCGCGGGCCGGTTCAAGCGGGTTATGTCCCATGAGGCTGTCATGTAGGGAGCCGCCAATAAAGGCTACATCAGCCAGGTCGAGTGCCAATCCCATCTCGCCTAATGTGTCCATTACATAGATGGATGTCGCATCTGTCGGCACCTCGCCTTTCGACCGCAGTGCGATGTCATGCCCCGCGCAGAGCGCCGCAATCTCGCCGCCGCGCTCAGGGTGACGCGGTACCCAAATTAGGAGTGCGTCCGCGCGTTTTCCGGGGCCAGCGATATGGGCCTCTAATATTTGGGCTTCCTCTGGGCCGTGGGTGCTGGCGGCGAGCCAAACGGGGCGGTGCCCGATGGCATTTTTTAACTTTAAGGAGTCTTTGGCGTCAAATTCCAGGGCTGGCGCGGCTGTTTTCAGATTGCCGATTTGTGAGATGACATTTCCGCCCAAAAATTTGAGGGCATTATGCGTCAGTGTGTCGGCAGGAAGAATGATGTCAAAGGTCGAAAAAATCTGGCGGGCGAAGGCACGTTTCTTTCGCCAACGATCAACCGAATTTTGGCTCATCCGGGCATTTATCAGCGCCATTTTTGCGCCGCTGGATTTGGTTTGTAGGACGAGGTTTGGCCAGATCTCGCTCTCCGCCCAAACGGCGAGATCGGGTTTCCAATGGCTTAGAAAACGCGCGACAAAATTGGGACCGTCTAAAGGTGCCATTTGATGAAAGGCCCGGGGCGGCAAGCGCTCGGCCATAATTTTGGCGGAGGTCATCGTGCCGCTGGTAACGAGAATATGGAGCGTGGGGTCTTCTTCCAATAACCGCTTTATAAGCGGTAGCAGCATAGAGGTCTCGCCGACGCTGGCGCCGTGCATCCACACCAACCGCCCATCGGGGCGGGGTAGGGAGGCGATGCCTTTGCGCTCACCCGTGCGGGCTTCATCCTCCTTGCCGGATTTGATGCGGCGTTTGAGGATATATCCTGCAAAGGGCTCTAGCAGGCGCATGACGCGCCGATATGTGCCCGCCCAGCTCATGTGGGATCTACCGCCGCATGGCCGAGCTCATTATCGGCTTCGGAGAGCAGGGCGTTCATTTCTGTTTCAATGGTGACGCGAAAAGACTCTAATTCTGCATCGGAGGTTTCGGCAGGCACGATAACAGGCGTTCCCCAAAGTATGAGGCCTTTGCCAAATAATTTTGGCAGGATGAAACGGTCCCAGCTGTTAAATTGCTTACGTCGGGCAACGGCGAATGTGCAGGGCATTATTGGCGCGCCCGTTGCGCGGGAGAGGCGCAGCGGCCCCTCGCCGAGCCGTTGACGCGGACCGCGCGGACCATCAGGCGTAATCACCACACAACCACCAGATTTGAGGGCCGTTAGCGCGGCGGCAGCCGCCGCATCTCCGCCTTTATTCTTTCCCTTTTTGGGCCGGCTGCCGCGAATGGTTTTCAGGCCCAACGCTTTGCAGGTCGCGGCCACCACCGCCCCGTCGCGCGAGCGGGAAATCATAACATAGGGATCAAGCTCATCCGCCTCCCAGGCCGCCGTCAGCATGAGAAATCGCGAATGCCATGTCAGGGCAATCACCCCAACGCCGCTGCCGAGGATATGGGAAACGCGCTCCGCATAGCGAAACTCCCACCGTGTGGTGCGTTTGATTAGGCGCATATATTGCGCAACGGACCAGCCGAATGTAGATTGAACGCGGGGGCGCCGCAAAAGACGTTTGAACACGCGCGGCCTCCCTGTTAGCCGTTTCTATATGACTGACCTAAGCGATACATCGCTAGACCTCAATAACCCGCGCCATAGGAAACGCGCCCGCCGTGAATTGATGTGGGGCGATCATGGGTTTTTGCGCCTGCGTTTCTCTAATCGCCATGACCTCGGCGGCGGCATGTACCGCGAGAACCAACCCTCGCCAGAGCGGATTGAGATGTTCGCTAAGGAAGGGATTAAGACGGTGCTGAACCTGCGCGGGACCTCGCCCAAGGGCTATTATCTACTGGAGAAAGAAGCTTGCGAAAAACACGGCATCACACTCATCGATTTTCGGGTCTATTCGCGTGATGTGCATTCGGTTGAAGTTATCAAAGGCGCAAAGGCCCTATTTGAAACGCTTGAATATCCAGCCGTGATGCATTGCAAATCCGGCGCGGACCGCACGGGATTTATGGGCGTGCTCTATCGGCATTTTCATATGGGCGATACGCTGGCGCAGGCGCTGGAAAGCGAACTGAATTTGAAGAAGCTGCATGTGCGACAAGGCAAGACGGGGATGCTCGATTTCTTTTTTGAAGATTATCTGCGTTATGCCGAAGAGAATGATATCAGCTTTATGGAGTGGGTCGAAACAGTCTATGACCCGCCCGATGTCAAAGCGCGCTTTATGGAACACTGGTCGGGTAACCCGATTACGGAAATTTTGCGGCGGGAGTAAATTATGTCTTTTTGGAATGGGTTTAAAAATTTATTTCGAGCTAAACCTAATGCTGTAAATTACGAAATCATTCCTGTTCCCGAAATAGGCTCAGAAATTCAAATTGATTATTCGGGTAGCCCCGCGGCTGTTTTGATGTCTACTGACGACTATCATCTCAAAGATTTCGGTAAGGCTGGAGATGGATCTATCTTGTGGATGGGTAGTCAGTTGCGATATGATTATAAGGCCGAAGATACCATAGATTATATTTTCAAGTTCGTATTTAATACCGATGGTGAACTTATTGATAGTGAAATACGTACTTTAGGTTCACGTAATCTAATCAAGGATGGGGTGTTTCAAGAAGAACTAGGCGGCCTGCGAGAAGCCAATCCTATCATTGCTCCCGCAAGCGCGGTGATAAAAACCTTCACAGTGGTTCATGAAGGGATTGAGTTTGGCTTGATTGTTCGTACGCCCGAGGATGCTGAGGATGTATGGGCTGTAGAATTTATGCCCGGTAGCACGATGGCATTTTTTGAACCATTTGATAGTGGTGATTACGATACCTAGCCCATTAACCCCTTATAATCGCCGCCGCGCTTTTCGCTCCCTACAACAGGCCATTTTGTGGAACAATGGAGTGGCCATCCGATATTGGAAATTTTGGGGAAGGAGTAAGTTATGACAGGATTAGTGATTTATTGGATTATTTTGTGGAGCGCTATTTTGCTGCTGTGCTGTTTGTCTGCGCGTACCGGGGCGGCTGAACGCATTCGAAAGGATGAGGCATATTCTTTCAAGAGATTATACCAAAACCTGCCTGACCGTGCCGCGTAACCCGAAACTGATTTAATTTTGTGCGTGTTTTAGACTCGCATAAACACCGCCGCGTTTTCGTAAGTCAGCATCCGTCCCGCTCTCGACAACACGTCCGCCGTCAATAACGTAAATCTTATCCGCCTTTTGAATGGTCGCGAGGCGGTGCGCGATGACGAGGGTGGTGCGGCCCTGACTTACGGTCTCGAGCGCCGCTTGCACCTTGGCTTCACTTTGCGTGTCGAGGGCAGAGGTGGCTTCATCAAGCAATAGGATTGGCGCGTCGCGCAATATGGCCCGCGCAATAGACAGGCGTTGTCTTTGACCGCCCGACAGGCCCGCACCATCTTCGCCTAATACCGTGTCATAGCCGTCCGGGAGGGCCGAGATAAAGCCATGTGCATCGGCGGATTTTGCGGCGCTGAGGATAGCGTCTCTATCGGCGTTTAAATCGCCTAAGCCGATATTGGCCGCGATGTTGTCATTGAATAGCACCGCCTCTTGGGAGACGATGGCGATGTTCTGGCGCAGGCTTGCTTGACTGACCTCGCGCACATCTTGTCCGTCAATGCGGATAAGCCCGTCCTCCACATCATAGAGGCGCGGAATGAGGTTCATTATTGTGGACTTCCCGCCGCCAGAGGGGCCAACAAGCGCCGTCGTTTTTCCTGCCTCTGCGGTGAGGGTGAGCGCGTTCAAGGCGGCGGTTCCATCAGGATAGGTGAAGCCGACATTGACGAGTTCAATCTCGCCGTCGGTCACATCAAGCTTGGTAGATATAATCGCATCCGTAAGCTGGGGTTCCGTATCGATAATTTCGAAAATACGGCCCACAGAACTTAGGCTTTCTTGGATGACATTATTCAATGTCCCAAGCGCACGTAGGCGCGGGGCGAGAATAAGTAGACCGCCTAAAACCCCCGCGATTTGTCCGCCCGTCGCAGTGCCTGTGCCAAATTGCCAAACACCAAAAATGACCACCGCAGCAATGACAAGCCCGCCAACGACTTCGAGGATGGGGTCAACGCGGGCTTGCTGCGTCACGAGTTTGAGATAAAGCTCAATGCGTGTTTTGAAACTGGCATTCAGGCGCGTCTGTTCATGGGTCTCTAACCCATAGGTTTTGACAAGCTTTGCCGCGCTGAGGCTTTCTTTTAATTGCGCGGTCATCACGCCAATATGTTCTTGCACCTCTTTGGCGTTGCCGCGCAGCCGTTTTGAAATGGTGATAATGGGAAGCAGCGCCAGTCCGAAAATGACCATAAAAACGGAGAGCTGCCAATTCAAATGCAGCATGATGGCGATAACAAAAATCACGCTCAAGAGATCTTTAATTAGATTGCCGAGCACGCGAACTAAGCCCGCAGAAACAACGCTCACATCATTCGTGAATTTGGCGATGAGCTCGCCTGTCGCCTCGGCTTCGGATTGGGCGAAATCGCGTCTGTGCGCGGCGTGCAGCATTTGGGTCTGCATTTGGCCGACCGTATTGAGCGCGATAGAATTCGTCAGAATGCGCTGGATATAGCCGCCAATCCCAGAGGCAAAGGTCAGGCCTAAAATAACGGGAAGGATAATTGCGGCATAGCGTTTCGCATTGTCTATTGCCGAACCGTCACTGTCGAGTGTGGTCGCTGCATCAATAATGAGCTGGATAAGATAGACGTAGCCCGCGGTTGCCGCCGCAAAAAGTGCCATAAAAAACACAGCGCAAAACAGCCGTGTTTTCTGTGGCCAGATATAGTCTCGCCAGAGGCGCGAAATGCGCTGGCGATCCGTCATCTGTTTAGCCAATGATACCATCCCCATCTGGGTCGAGCAGGTCATGCGCATGCAGGATGAAGTACCGCATATGCGCATTATCCACGGTGCGCTGCGCCGCAGATTTCCAGGCTTTGCGGGCCTCTTCAAAATTCGCATAGGCGCCAACAAAATCAACGGCATCTAAGTCTTTGAATTCTGTTTTATTGGGATCGACGAGTTCTCCGCCAATCACAAGGTGGAGGAGTTGAACGGCTTTCATATCTTCTGTTTTGGATTTACGATCTGACATACGGGTTCCTAGGAATTTAAAGTCACGACCCTGTGAAAACTGGGCCAAATGCGGTTTTATGCGTTCCACTAACAAAGCATGCAGGTTCGGACCAGCACAAATCACGCCTAGCCCCGAAGTGGTTTCAGTGTCAAAATGCGGCGCTTGGCCGCGAATGTCCGTAATATGCGCGCCGGCTTCTGTCGCGATAAGCGCCGCCGCCGCCACATCCCAATCGGATTTTGGTGTGAAGGCCACGGTGGCATTGGCTTCCCCGCTGGCGACAAGGCAAATGCGGTAAGCCATAGAATTGGCGACCGTGACGTTCATATTGGGAAAATCTAGCCTGCGGAATTTACGCGGATATCCCACCATATGGATATTTTTAATTTGGTCACTATCGGAGGCTTTTATTGGCTTCCCATTCAGCTTTGCCCCGCCGCCCAGAAAAGCTTCATAAAGTTCATCTTTCAGCGGATTAAATACAACGCCCGCAATAGGTTTGCCTTTTTCAATAACGGCGACACAAACCGCGAAATTTGGTGTGCGGTCAATAAAGGCGCGGGTGCCGTCTATGGGGTCCACGACAAAACTGCGCGGGCAGGCATGGCGGGAATTATCGTCTTTGGTCTCTTCACTCAGCCAACCATAGTGAGGTCGCGCGGCTTGCAGGTTTTCCTCAAGGAAATCATTTACCGCGATGTCGGCTTCGGTAACGGGAGAACTATCTGCCTTATTCCATTGTTTGGAATTATTGGCTTCATAGGCGGCTTTGGCAATCGCGCCCGCCTTTAGAACAATCTCTCGGATCAGCGCGAGGTCCTCGCTAGGGTGGACACAGCTAGGATCCAGCAAGGGTAAGGCCTTCACATAATAGGCTTGGCGCATTAGTTGCGCTGTCCATTTTTAAATCACTTGCGGGGACCATGTTTTTGTACATGGCTTTTAGATTGCCCGCGATGGTGACTTCGGAAACAGGGAAGGCGCGCGCGCCTTTTTCAATTTTGAAGCCTGAAACGCCGACCGAATAATCGCCCGTATTGGGATTAAGGCTAGGCCCGAACATTTCGGAAATGAGGAAACCCTCGCCAATATCTTGCATTAGTGCTTCGGGTGTTTTCTCGCCTGCGGCAATCCATGTATTTGTCGCCGAGACACCTGGCGGGGAACCGATACCGCGCGTGCCGTGCCCTGTTGGCGAAAGCCCCAATTGCCGCGCGCTGGATATATTTAGGAGCCAAGTCTTCAAAACGCCGTCTTCGATAATATGGCGTTTTTGAACGTTCAGGCCTTCGCCGTCCCAAGGGCGGGATCCATCTCCGCGCGGCAGCAGCGGATCTTCCAAAATTTGGATATGCGGCGCAAAGATTTCTTTGCCAAGCTCATCTTTGAGAAAGGACACACCGCGCGCAATCGCTGGGCCTGAAATCGCGCCCAGTAGCGATGACAAAAGGCTGCCCGCGACGCGTTCATCGAAAATGATAGGTAAAGCCGCAGAGGGGATCTGACGTGCGCCTAGGCGGGCAACGGCGCGCCGACCTGCCGCTTCACCAATTTTTTTGGGGTTGGGCAGGGCATCAAAATAGCGCGTGCTTTCGAAATCATAATCTCGCTCCATGCCGTTTTTATTTTGGGCTATGGCCGAGACAGATAGGCCGTGGCGGGAGGCGCGCCAGCCATCTTTAAAGCCGTGGCTGGTGGCATAGGCAAAGGCGCTGGTGGACCAGCTGGCATTTGCACCTTCGGCTTGCGCGATGCCGTCGATGGAGAGGGCGGCAGCTTCTAATTCATGTGCGCGGGATTTCAGCAGTACGGGGTTTAGTTCCGTATCATCCCACACATCAAGTGCGTCTGCGCCGCGGGCCGATGAGAGCAGCTCTGCCTCGGGCAATCCGCAATAGGGATCCTCGGGGGCCAGCTTTGCCATGGCGACAGCGCGCTCAGCCAAGGCTTGGATGCTTTGGGAGGACAGGTCAGAGGAGGACACACAGGCTTGGCGTTTGCCAATCATCACCCGCAGCCCGATGTCGCGGCCTTCGCTACTCTCCACATCTTCTAGCGCGTTATCTCGCACGGCGATGCCGAGGCTACGGCCATGTGTGGCGACGGCATCCGCGCTTTCCGCTCCCGCATCTTTGGCGGCTTTGATTAAAGCGTCCAAAGTCGGGAACAGCGCCTGCGCTGTGATAGGGTCAGATTTGGGGAGAGGTTTGGTCAAAAGTTAGCCTGTGAAAATAAGAAACAGAATAAATCCTGCTTGTCCAAAATGTGTTAAGAGTGTCAGTACCGTGCCAATAAGCCGGCCTTTGCCGAAGCTGCCTGCCATACCCATAGCGTGAAGAATGCGTCCGATGAAAAAGACAGCACCAAACACATGAATAGCGAGCGCAGGCGCGCTTAGCATGGCCAATCCAATAAGGCCGATAAGGGCCAAGGGGGCGTTTTCAATGAAGTTCCCATGTGCGCGAATACGGGAGAACATTAGAGCGTCTCCGCCATCGCCCAGGTCAATTTTCTTACCAAGGCGAACTTGTCCAACGCGATACATCAAAATGGGCGTCAGAATGAGATTAAGCGCGATATAAAGCGCAGCTATTTCAAATAATGTCATGTGTATTCCCCAATAGTTTTATAAGTTATTATGTGTCTTGTGGCTCTAACTTTGCCGCCTCGGCCAAGACTTTCCGGTGCGTCTCTGGTGTTTGTGCGCCCTGAACCGCCATTTCGCCGCCATAGATAAAGGTTGGTACGCCCGAGACGCCAAGCCCGCGGAAAAAGAGGATTTCATTCTGCACATCAATTTTATCTTGGTCGCCCGCTAGCAGCTCCCGCACGAGGTCTGCGTCCATCCCGATGTCGCCTGCGATACGGCAGAGGATATCAATGTCCCCAATATCTTCGCCCTTTTCCATATAGGCCAGAAACAGCTGTTCGGCGCAATCCGCGCCTAAGTCTTGGCCTTGCGCCCAGCGCATCAAGCGGTGTGCATTCAGCGTATTGGGGCGGCGCGTGATGGCTTT
The DNA here is from genome assembly GCA_938001915.1 of uncultured Caulobacterales bacterium. Classification (GTDB taxonomy): domain Bacteria; phylum Pseudomonadota; class Alphaproteobacteria; order Caulobacterales; family Maricaulaceae; genus Litorimonas. The sequence goes on from CALLBD010000075.1 coordinate 25,907, forward strand.
AAAATCAAATTGAATGCCAGCCTCTGGGCCTGCGGTTTCCAAATGCTCACGCATCGCTTTCCAGCGATTGTCGGGTGTGTCGCCGAATTTCTTCTTCATGTAGTCGCGGTAATCCGCGCCGCCCTCGGGCACGCTCGCGTCGAGCATATAGGGCCGGAAAGACAAGTTGGGACGCGGCTTGGTTTTGCCTGCGGCTTGTAAAAACTGCTTATAGCCGAGCCAACACCAGGGGCAGACAAAGTCAGAGACAATATCAACTTCGACAGGAAGGTTTGCACTTTTAAAAGGTTTACGTTTAGCCATCAAACGTGCTCTACCGTCCGCAGGGGTGAATGTCCAACAGAGTGTCCGTCATTGCGACAGTCGTTTCTCACTCGGTTTTCTTCTGCACATTTCCGACGGATTGGGAGAGAAATTTCATCACGGCGGCGACTTCGGCCTCATTCAGCCCGCGCGTTAATTGCGTGTTGAAATCGCGAAAATCGGCCATGACAGCTTCGCGGGTCTTCCAGCCTTTGTCGGTGAGGTGCACGGTGCGCTGACGCCTATCGCCATAAGATTGATTGCGCGTGATGAGGTCTGCCGCTTCCATGCGGTCAACTAAGCCCGTGATGGCGGCATTTCTGCGCCCCGTACCTTCGGAGAGCTCCGTGAGGCTACAGCCATCATGATAGCCGAGATAGACGAGAACGGCCGCCTGCGCGCGGCCCAATCCTGACCCTTCCGCGAGGGCAAGGTCTGCGGCTTGGGCAATCTGCAGAAATGTCCGGTCGAGGACAAAGAAGAGACGGCGGTCAACAGTGCGGGCAATAGCCATGGGCATTTCCAATATATTCGAGTCGGAACCTTTTGGCGCAAGTTAATCTTAAAAACAACGACCTGCCTCGCAGTATGAGGCCTGCGCGGTTCACTGCGCAAAAACAAAACCCGTCTCACAATATGAGGCCCGCACGGTACAGCCGTGCAAAAACAAAACCCGCCTCACAGTATGAGGCCCGCACGGCACAGCCGTGCAAAAACAACAAAACCCGCCTCACAGTATGAGGCGGGTCCTATTTGAAGTTTGGGTCTCGTCGGGACGCAGTGCCCGATTTCGAGATAGATATGTCTCTACCCGCGTTCGATTTTTACGAAGGTGCTGATTTAACAGCTTCGGGAAGACCCCTCAAAACAGATAAACAAATTACACCTCCTCTCAATAACGCGGCCCCACTATGGGACGGCTCTATAGTTTGTATTTGGGAGGAGATTCGCGTTTTGGCAAGACTTAAATTTAGGCTCGGCAAAGACAGGGTAAATGAAAACTTAAACACCGCCAGGGAATAGGCGGTTTAGGGAGATTATCCGGCCTTTTTCCCGTAAGCGCCTAACCCGCATTCGGGCCCGAAATTCTTGAACACGCGATCGACGGGTGGAAGGTTTAGGGTGACATAAGCCCGGCCTTTCGTCTTGGCTTCGATTTTATCGCCCAGAATGACCGCATTATAGAGCTTCGCAGATGTAGATTTCTTATGCGCGCGATACACGCCCAATTTCGGCAGGAAAATCCAATCGGTGCGTTTAATTTTTTCACCGTTGATTTTGATGTCAGGACGCCGAAGTTTAACCTGTTTTGTACTGACCCCCAACTGCAGAGCTTCTTTTAAATCGATAGCGTCAGGGGCAAAACTTGCGGCAAAGGTGTTCACGTAACAGGAAAACGCGACATTGCCCGTCGTTTCGGCAGTGCCAGAATAAATTGAATCAATTGGAATGCGTTTGCCGCGCATGACTCGCTTCACCCCAGAGCCTTGCCAAGTGATATGGGTAATTTGTGACGACCACCCCTCAGAGGGGGATGCGGCATCCGAAGCAAAAACAGGCGGCGCTAATAATACAGTTAAGGGTAATAAAAATAAGTACTTCATCCTCTGGTAGTTAGGTGAAAACCTACGCGCTGGCAAGATGGTTGCGGCGTCAAGCCCGTCGCTTGACGCTAAAAATGGCGTTACGCCTCGATAAAATCTAACGCTACGCCATTGTTACAATAGCGCAGACCTGTCGGCGCAGGGCCGTCTTTAAAGACGTGACCTTGATGGCCGCCGCAGCGGATGCAGTGATATTCTGTGCGCGCGACAAAGAGCTTGCGGTCAACCTTGGTGCCGAGCGCGCCGTCAATCGGCTGGAAGAAGCTCGGCCAGCCTGTACCAGAATCGAATTTCTTATCCGATGTGAAAAGCGGCAGGGCGCAGCCCGCACAGACATAGGTGCCAGTGGCTTTATTATCATTCAGCGGAGAGGAGAAGGGGCGCTCTGTACCTTCTTTGCGCAGGACATGGAACTCAACGTCGGTCAGGCGGTCTTTCCACTCGCTCTCGGTCAGGTTTGCCCAATCGGTTTTGCTATCGCTCATGATTTTACTCTCTGTGGCTTCGGCACTCGTCACGCCTTTTGCACAGGCTGTTAAAGCGAGGGCGCCAGCGGATAGGCCTAAGGTTCGTCTGTTCAACATGAAACTCTCCGTATTTAAGAGGTCCATTTAGACTGTCTACGTTTGATAGACCAGACACGATGGGGTCACAGTGTGGTGATTAAATTGAATCCCAAGGTATGAAGTTTAATGCCATCATGTTGAATATGAGGAAAGCTGCAATGATCCAGTTGCTTTTGAATATTTTGAGGCTTTGTTCAAAATTTGGGGGCCTGAATTTGTGTAAGAAAACAACCAAGCAAAAAATACTGGGACACCATATAGCGATCGCAATAAACCAATGAAAAAATGCATCGGGAGAATAATTAAAGGCAACTGAAGCTGTGGATATGAGACCAAAAACTACAAATAGAGAGTAGCAAATAAAAACACCAAAGCGCAAACGCCCGCCAAATTTCCGCGCCGTACTCTTAATTCCGACCATGGCGTCATCTTCTATATCTTGGCAGGCATAGATGGTGTCATATCCGACGGTCCAAAAAATCAGGCCGAGATAGAGCAGGAAGAGCGGCGCACTCATCACTCCCGTCTTGGCGGCATAGGCGACTAAAACGGCCCAATTAAATGTCATCCCCAGCCAGACCTGTGGGAACCAGGTTATCCGCTTCATAAAGGGATAGGCCGCCACGAGCGGCAGAGCGAGCAGGGCGATACCTTTGGCGAGGAGCGGCAGGCACAGCCACACCAAAAACCCAATCCCGATTTGCGCGAAGGCCCATATCCACGCTCGGCGGGTTGTCACCGTCCCAGCAGGTAGGGGGCGCAGCGCTGTGCGCTCGACCTGTGCGTCTAAATCCTGATCGACAATATCATTATAGGTGCAGCCCGCCCCGCGCATGGCGATCGCGCCAATCAAAATCAGCACTGCCCAGACAAGGTCCCTCCAAACAAGGTCGTGGCTCAGCCCCGCAAAGGCCAGCCCAATCCACCCTGGCAGGGCCAGCAGCCAATAGCCCACAGGCCGGTCTAGCCGCGAGAGCTGTAAATAGGGACGTATCCCGATAGGCGCGCGGTTGACCCAATGGGTTTTCGCGCTGTCTTTCACGGCTTGAACCATATTTCCTCGTTATGACCGCCCTTGTGGCGGTCATCCATCTTTATTAGCCTCTATGGCATTATGGATGACCGGGATTTATTGTTTTATTCTAAAACAAAGACCCGGTTATGGCGGAAATTGATATGCGCGAAAACTATACGCTTCAACGATTATATATTGATGACCCGCTCTCGGCGCGGGCCCGCATAGAGCTGTCGCGCGAGGCCGCCCATTATCTCACCAAAGTCATTCGTAAATCCGAAGGCGATTTTGTCCGTCTCTTTAACGGGGAGAGCGGGGAATGGCGCGCCGTTATTGAAACTGTGTCGAAAAAATCAGCGGCGCTGGTGGTGCAAGAACACTTGCGAGGTCCCGCGCCCACGTCCGATGTGACGCTGCTCTTCGCGCCCGTGCGAAAACACCGCACCGCCTTTATCATCGAAAAAGGCACAGAGCTGGGCGTTCGGAATTTTCAACCCGTGCTCACCGCCCGCACGCAATTTCCGCGCCTCAATGTTGAGAAAGCTCGCCTGCAAGCCATTGAAGCTGCCGAGCAAACAGAACGGCTCGATGTGCCAGAAATAAATCCCGCGCGCCCGTTTTTGGATGTCCTCGGAGACTGGGGCGACACGCCGATATTATTCGCCGATGAAGCGGGGGAGGCCGAGCCCGCGCGGGACGCCTGCGCCAAACTCTTTGCCCCCCTCGCTATTCTAATAGGCCCCGAAGGCGGCTTCACTGAGGCGGAGCGAGAAGAATTGAGAGCCATGAAAAACGTCTATCCCGTCACGCTCGGCCCAAGGATATTGCGGGCGGATACGGCGGCGGTAGCGCTGCTCTCGGTATGGCAGAGCGTTAGCGGGGATTGGGGATGGGCTTGGTCTAGGAAAGGCGTGTGAAGAGTTGATAGAAAATAAATATTACTTGGGAAGTTTTGGACGGACTTGCATTAGCAGTCGCCCGATTTGAAAATTTCATTGCTTTCAATGGTGCTGGTAACTATCTAATTGTTTATTAGGCATGCGAAAATATCACACTAAATACTCTCGACCAACCGAAACGCAATATGCCCTCATTGGGCAAATAGTATGCGAATATTCAATATCTGATAATATAACAAAGAAAACAATTGCTAGAATGTCGGGTGCTCACCCGTATCTAGGGGCATGCGCTGTCGATAAGTTGTCATCAAATAATAAAATTGATGCGCTTAAGAATCTTGTTGCGATTCATAAAATACAATTCGGATGTACTTTGGTATCTCATGATTTATGCGAAGATATCATTCACTATGCAACCGAATTAGATGTTCACCGCGCAATACGTAACAAATTCGCACATTGGGTTTGGATGCGACAAACTGACGAAACTGTGTTTGGATTTGATGGTAACAACAAGCCGACTGAGAATAAAAGGCAAAATGGTAGTGTTGAGTATTCATTAGATGAATTGAAAAATTTGAAGTTGTCAATTGATGAATTGATAGATCTAGGTGTTGATATTAATGATGAGCTAGCACAGTCAAGTAATACATTTGTTGAAAGGCTACGAGAGCATTGGCCTTAATTTTAAAGCATAAAAGCCCGCTGGGATGGAGAGCATTCTCATCGCCGTCATTTCCGCTATCGAAGCAATAGGGACGGTATTTTTTAATTTCGTTATTTCGTCACCCTCGGCCCCTGAGCCGAGGGTCCATGTCGCCAAATAGAGATGGATCCTCGGGTCAAGCCCGAGGATGACGGGTAGTGGAGAGTATTGAGTCGGCGCCATCCCCATCTCAACCCCCACAAATCCCCCATAAAACCGCTGTTTCAAAAAACATACTCCACGCTTTCCGGTTTACCTCTATCTTCAAACTCGTTCTTTCGGACATGGGACAAGATAGACGCGTTATCTATTCTGTACCGAAAGACGGTGTGTCTAGGTGCATGTGGTAACGCATATGTATCGGGGCCGGAGAGCGAGAGCTGCACCTCCTGAAACGGGGGCAATCCAGTACGGCCGTTTTCTGTAAGCACCGCCGCGCGGGGTAACTCGTGTAAACACAGATGAAAGACCTACCCTTGGCAAGCCATCACGGTTTGTGCCGCGCGGACAGTCCTCTTTTTCGGAGGCTTTGCCTCCTATTGGCAGGTTGCCGCCAGCCTAGTTGGTTTTCCTATGGAAAATCAACCGCCCAACCTGCGTTGGGGAGACAATAGGTGAGGCAGACACCCAAGTTGAAACCCTAGTTTCAACAGGGTCTGTGAACCTTTCCGCATGGGCGTGTCTTCATATTTAATGCCTGACTTTATTCGCCCCTAGCCTTACACAAACTCATGGGAGAGCGTTTTGACACGGTTATTATTGGCGCTGGCTTGTCGGGTATTGGCGCGGCGTGTCATCATCGCCGTGAATGCCCGAACCGCAGTTTCATTGTCCTTGAAGCGCGCGACCGTATGGGCGGCACATGGGACCTTTTCCGCTATCCGGGGGTGCGTTCGGATTCCGATATGTTTACCCTGGGCTATGATTTCAAGCCCTGGACGGACGGCAAAGCCATTGCGGATGGCTCCTCGATATTGAACTATATCAAAGAGACAGCCGCCGAACATGGCATCGAAGATCACATACGCTATGATCGACGGGTCGTGGCAATGGATTGGAATTCGGCCAAAGGCCATTGGGCGCTCACGCTTGAAAATGCTGACGGTACACGCTTTGAGATGACCGCGAATTTCATAATCTCAGCTGCGGGCTATTACCGTTATGACGCGGGCCATACGCCGCATTTTGAAGGGCGGGAAAATTTCGGCGGGGACATCATTCATCCGCAGCATTGGCCCGAAAATTATGATGTGTCGGACAAACGCGTTGTCGTTATTGGCTCTGGCGCAACGGCGGTGACGCTCGTGCCAAGCCTTGCGGAAACGGCGTCCCATGTCACCATGCTACAACGTAGTCCGACATGGATTGCCAGCCAGCCCGATACGGATTGGATAGCTAATCTCTTGCGCAAAATTCTGCCGAGGAAGCTCGCTTACCGCATGGCGCGCGCGAAAAATATCGCCCATTCGCGCTTTATATACAGGCGCGCACAAGCCAAGCCGAAGAAGGTGGGGGACTATCTTAAAAAGCGCATTCGCAAGGAACTTGGCGACGACTATGATGTGGAAACACATTTTTCTCCGCGCTATAATCCGTGGGACCAAAGGCTCTGTTTGGTACCAAATGGCGATTTATTTGAGGCGATTAAAGCGGGCGACGCCAGCGTTGTCACGAATGAAATTGAGCGGTTTACGGAAGCGGGAATTTTACTCAAATCAGGCGAGACGCTCGCGGCGGATTTAATTGTCACAGCGACGGGCCTCGAGGTCGTGGTGAATGGTCAGGCGGAAATTTCCATAGATGGCACCGCGAAAAACCTCTCAGACTGTTTTGGCTATTACGGTTTGATGTTCTCAGGCCTCCCCAATCTTGTGTCTATCTTTGGCTATACAAATGCGAGTTGGACCTTGCGGGCGGATTTAATTTCTCGCTTTGGCTGCCGCCTTATGAATCATATGGACACCTTAGGGTTAGATATTGTCACGCCCATTGCGCCCGCGGATATGCAAGCGCGGCACTGGCTGGATTTTGACGCAGGCTATATTAAGCGAGTGGCGGATAGCTTGCCCAAACAAGGGGACCGCGACCCGTGGCAAAATCGTCAAGATTATAAGTTTGACAAAAAGGCTTTGATGAAAGTGGCGGTGGATAATGAGGGTCTGGTGTTCTCCTCATCCCGCACCGCAAAGACAAAGGAAAGCGCATGAGTATTTACCGCGATAAAGTCTGTGTCATTACGGGCGCGGCCTCGGGCATGGGGCGAGAGCTCGCGCGTCAGCTGTCTGAACAAGGGGCGGTTCTGGCGCTCTCCGACGTGAACGCGGACGGTCTGGAAGAGACTCGCAAGATGATTAACGCTGGCAACCGTATTCTTGTCGATGTTTTGGATGTGTCGGATAAAGACGCGGTCCTCGCCTATCCTGCCAAAGTTGAAGCCGCGCTGGGCCCTGCGGATTATGTGTTTAATAATGCTGGCATGGCCCGCGTCGGGGATGTGGTGAACACGCCGCTGGAGAGCATGGAGCAGGTAATTAACGTGAATTTCTGGGGCGTTGTACGCATGACGAAAGTTTTCCTGCCGCAGCTGCTGCAGACCAAAGGCGTCGTCACCAATATCTCATCCCTTTTTGGTTTGATTGCCTATAAGGGGCAGGCGCATTATTGCGCGTCAAAATTTGCTGTGCGGGGTTTTACCGAAACCCTCGCGCTAGAAATGGAAGATACAGGCGTAGGGGTGTGCTGCGTGCATCCCGGCGGTGTGAAGACGAATATCGCCCGAAATGCTGTTGTTGATTATATCCCAGAGGGCATAAGTAAATCCGAAATGGATGACGAATTTGATACGCTCGCCATTACACCTGTCGATACAGCGGTGCAGATTATTTTAGACGGCACAGCTAAACGTAAGCGCCGGATTGTCATCGGCAAAGATGCAAAGCTTGCGAGTTTTTTCCAGCGGGTGATGCCCGTGCGCTATCAGAAAATCCTGAGTTTCTACACGAAAGACAAGCAGGCGCTTTAGTTTAAACTAAGGCCTTCATAGGGACTGTCGAGGAGGAAGGTCGGGACAATGATGTCAAAGCTCTCGCCGCATTCCGCGCGCATCGTATAGGAGCCGCGCATCATGCCAGACGGGGCCGTGAGCGGCGCGCCGGACGTATAGCGGAAAGTCTCGCCCGCTTTGACCATGGGAGTTTCCCCAACAACACCAGAGCCGCGCACTTCTTGGACTTTGCCTGCGCTGTCCGCGATTTGCCAAAACCGGTCGGTAACGGTCAGGTCACGTTCGCTCTGATTGTCGATTTCTACGGTATAAGCCCAGATAAAACGCGAGTCCGACGGGTTGGATTGTTCAGCAAGAAATTCGGGTTCAACGCGGACAACAACATTTTCCGTGCGTTGCTCATATCGCGGCATCATGGCTTTTATTGACCGTTTGCCCGGATGTTGCTGTCCTCTTTCGTCCATACCCCACTCTCCCTATTGCGCCCTTGAGACCTATAAATCTCATATTATTGATATAACCCTGACGAAGGATTGTCGCACCCGCAAGGGTATTCCGCAGTGATAGGTGGTAAATTTTCATCGAAAAACACAAGAAAAACATAAACAGAATTATGCGTGAGCCCGTTGCGCGGGCCGCTCGGACTGCTAGCAATACGCTATGAGACACGGAATTTTACCACGTCAGGATATCGAGCAGCTCGTGAAAACAGGCGCGATTACGGGCCTGTCTGAGGATCACGCGCATCCGCCGTCTATTCAGCCCGCGAGCCTTGATTTATGCCTAGGCGACACCGCTTTACGTCTGCGGGCGAGTTTCCTTCCCGGGCCAGGACTTAGTGTTGCGGCGGCTATGGACAGTGTCGTTATGCACCGTATTGATTTGACAGGCGGGGCCGTTTTGGAAACGGGATGTGTCTATGTGATACCGCTCAAAGAAGGCTTAAATCTGCCCGAAGATATTGTTGGGTTGGCGAACCCCAAAAGCTCAACGGGACGGCTGGATGTCTTCACGCGAGTCATCTGTGATGGCGGCGAGAAGTTTGATACGATTCCTGCGGGCTATTCCGGTCCGCTCTATATGGAAGTCGCGCCGCGCACCTTCCCAATTTTGGTACGGCCAGGCGACCGCCTGGGACAGATACGCTTTCGCTGCGGGGTACATCAACCCTTGGAAACGCAGCATGTCAGTATTGATCTCGAAGGCACGCATGCGGGCGCGGTCATTGGCTACCGCGCCAAACGCCATTCAGGTCTAGTCGATTTGCGCGGGCTGAAAGGCCATGCTGCGACGGAATATTGGGAGCCTTTATATGCGCCCAATGGCACGCTCGTGCTTGACCCAGAAGAGTTCTATATTCTAGCCAGCCGCGAAGCCGTCGAAATTCCTATTATGCAGGCCGCTGAAATGGCGCCCATTGCCCCAGAGATTGGGGAATTTCGCGCGCATTATGCTGGGTTTTTTGATCCAGGATTTGGCGCCGTTGAAGCCGGCGGTCGCGGCAGCCGCGCCGTTCTCGAAGTGCGGGGCCGAGATGTACCCTTCCTCCTGCGGCACGGGCAAGCGGTCGCAAAATTGGTTTTCGAACCCATGGCTGAAACGCCAGATATTTTATATGGCGCGCAAGGCAGCCACTACCAAAGCCAGGGCCTGCGTCTGTCGAAACACTTCGATTCTACGGCATAAATACCTCGCTCGATCCGTCATTAAAATTGCAGATGGGGGCTTGCAACTTTAACCAAAGTATATTTGGGTGAAACCATTCAGGCGAAAGGGGAAGTTACGCATGACGAAGGTTATTTCTGGACTGGTAAAAACAATCGGGATGTCACTGGCCGTCGGATACGGTGCCCTATCGACGGCACAGGCGGCCCCGCCTGCCACAAGTTTTGGCGAACTCCCGCTTATTTTTGACGCAGATATCTCACCCGATGGACGGCATCTGGCGGCAGTCGTAAATGTTGGGGGGATATATTACGCAGCCACGCGTGTGACAAAAGATGGTGGGACGAAAATGGAGGTGGTCTCGCTCGGAGAGGATTTACGGCCGCGTTATATAAAATGGGTAAATAATGAGCGTTATGTGGTGGCCGTAGAGAAAAGCGAAGTGTTCCGCAGCACCCCTTTTACCGTTACCCATTTATATACGAAGTCGCTGGGTAAAAAAGATGGACGATTGGTTTTAAAGACGGACATATTTCGCCAATTCAATGACCGCGTTATCGATTGGTTAGAAGATGAACCTGAGCATATTTTGATGGCGTTTTCGAAGGCACAATTTGAGCCTTATCCCGATATTTACAAAGTAAAAGTAGAAAATGGCCGATCTACGCGTGTAAAACGGTCCATGAATGGTATCGAATATTGGTATTCGGATGATACGGGAACGCCTCGAATTGGGAGAGGTCAAACCCCAAATGGCAATGACCAGATGCGGATTCACAATGTTGAGACGGGTGCGTGGGAGTCTCATGAAAAATATCCCGGAATCGGCCCAAATACGCCCATTTATGGATTTCTAAAAAATGGCGCTGAGATGATAATTGGCGACTATAATGGTCGGGACACAATCGGACTTTATGTCTACGACATAGCGGCAAGGAAAATCACCCGAAAATTATTTCATAATGACGAATATGATGCTTCCGGCGTTGTCGTTAGCTCGGATGGAGAAACCGTTATCGGTGCAAAATATGTTGCGGATGAAGAGGAAACTGAACTGCTTGGTGAATATGGAACTTTACTAACGCAGCTAAGAAACCAATTTGGAGATTATGCGGTTAGCTATGTTGATCAGACCGATGACGGAAAAACGCTAATTGTACGCATGTCTGCTCCATATGATCCGGGCGGGTTATATTTGTATAGTGTTGGTGATAAAGTTCCTGCACTGATTCAAAACAGATATTCAGGGCTAAAACCAGAAGACATGGGTAATGTGATTCCTGTCAAATATACGGCGCGAGACGGTGTGAAAATCCCCGCCTATGTGACATTACCCCCAACAATTCAAAGTCAAGCTGACTTAAAGGATTTACCTTTCATCGTTTTGCCGCATGGCGGTCCGTATGGCCGCGATGAAAAGCGCTTTGATTATTTCGCGCAGTTTTTCGCGACGCGGGGTTATGGCGTCATGCAGATGAATTTCCGAGGCTCAGAAGGTTATGGTAAAGCCTTTAAGGAAGCAGGCCGGGATAATTGGATTTTGATGCAAGAAGATGTCGAAGATGCCACGCGCTATCTTCTCAAAAAGGGGTATTCAGATCCAAACCGAACCTGTATCGCGGGGTGGTCCTATGGTGGATATGCTGCCCTGATGGGTGCGGCCAAAGATAATGATGGTCTATATGATTGCGTCATCTCAATGGCGGCCTTGACGGATATCAACAGAGCTAAACGAGATCTCGCGAAATATCGCGGCGGCAAACATGCCGCGAAAGAGTTCTTCGGCGATGCGATGAAGGATAGTGCCGTACGAAAAGCAAATTCACCCGTTCATGTTGCGGATCAAATTAAGGTGCCTGTCTTCTTAGCTCATGGCGATCAGGATGAGAACGTTCAATATGGACAGTTCCTGAAAATGAGATCTGCTCTGAAAAAAGCTGGCGTAAAGACAACGGCAGTTTCCTTTAAAGATGAAGACCATTTCCTCTCTCGCCAAGAAAACCGGGTCGCCTTTTTCGAAGGTATTGACAAGTTTCTAAACGAAGTCATTGGCCCGTCGGAACATAAGGCGAAGTAAGATTTCGTCTCGCGTGAAAGTATTGTTTTAGGAGATGGCTGGAAAATGAAAAAACTCGCACTCGGGCTAGTATTGGCGCTAGGAATAAATTTGGGCGGGGGCGTGTCAATACACTCTGCAGCAAAGGCCGCTCCGCCTGCGAAAGCTTTCGGGGAATTGCCTTTAGCTTTTGATGCCGACCTGTCACCAGATGGGAAAAATCTCGCAATTATCGTTAATTCAAATGGCCAATATTATGTAGCGACGCGGAGTACGAGCTCGGGCGCAGCCGAACTGAAGGGCACGGGCCTAGGTAATAATATCCGCCCACAATATGTAAAATGGGTCAATAATGACCGTTATTTTGTATCTTTCACAAAGATGGAAGAGGCTGATGGAGTGCCTTATTCGGTCGGTTATATTTACACGAGAGACGTGAAAAAGAAAGACGGGCGCATTCTTCTAAAACCTAGTTTTTTTAGACAGTGGAATAATACTATCGTTAATTGGCTGGATAATGACCCAGATCATGTTCTGATGTCTTATCGAGAGCTTGATAGGGTGAGAGCTGGTGGTTCAAACCTCAAGCGGACTTCGCGCGGTGAGTGGCCGGGGGTCTATAAAGTGAATGTCAAGACTGGGAAAGGTAAGCTCGTTGAGCGAAGCCAAGAATATATTACCCGATGGCTAACTGATCCTTCGGGAAATCCCGTTATTGGGATCGGTAATTTTGACGGCGCGAGAAAAATGGCGGTGAAAGATGCCCTGTCTGGGAATTGGACGACGCACCGAAGTTACCCTGGCCTTGATGCCGAAACCCCAATTTTTTCAATTTTAAAAGGTGGAACGCGCGCGGTGATTGGCGACTATAATGGACGTGATACGCTTGGCTTGTATATTTATGATCTTGAACATAAGCGGCGAACTAAATCGTTATTTCACAATGAGGCATATGATGTTTCTGGTGTGGTCATATCGCGGGATGGGGAGACCATCATAGGAGCGCAGTATGTTGCGGAACAACAGGAGACGGCGCTTATTGGGAAATACGCAACATTGCTTGAGAAAATGCGAGCGAAATATCCTGGATTCTCCGTAGATTTTGTCGATCAAACGGATGATGGCGATACAATTCTTTTCATGTTGAGCGCGCCTTATGAGCCTGGTGGGTTATTTATGTATTCGGCTGGTGATGCCGAGCCAACAATGATTGAACGCCGTTACTCTGGATTAACATCTCCTGACATGGGCAATGTTATCTCTGTTAAATACATGGCGCGGGATGGTCAAAAAATCCCAGCCTTTGTGACTTTGCCGCCCACTGTTACGTCACAAGCGGCCCTTAAAAACTTACCTTTCATCGTGTTGCCGCATGGTGGTCCCTATGGGCGTGATGAGAAACGATTTGACTATCTGGCGCAATTCTTTGCGACGCGGGGCTATGGTGTTTTACAAATGAACTTCCGCGGCTCAGAGGGCTTTGGTAAATCCTATGAAGAAGCAGGCAGGAACAATTGGGTTCTCATGCAGGAAGATGTGGAGGATGGGACGCGATATCTATTCAAAAAAGGATATGCCGACCCAAGCCGAACGTGTATCGCAGGATGGTCCTATGGGGGGTACGCGGCTCTCATGGGGGCGGCTAAAGATACGGAAGGCCTCTATGACTGTGTGATTTCTATGGCAGGTCTCACAGATATTGATGCGGCAAAAAAAGACTTGAAAGATTACATCGGAGGCCGCGCGGTGGCGCGTACTTTCTTCGGAGATGGACTAAAGGACAGCACAGTGCGAAAAGCCAACTCTCCCGTTGATGTCGCAGATAAGATCAAGGTGCCAGTTTTTTTAGCGCATGGAGACCTGGACCAAAATGTACGTTACACGCAATTTACGCGGATGAAAAAGGCGCTTGAAAAAGCAGGTGCGGATGGGACTTACCTATCCTTTAAAAACGAGGACCACTTCCTGTCTAAACAGGCGAACCGGGAGGCGTTTTTTGAAGGTGTCGATAAGTTCTTGATCAAGGTGAATGGCCCGTCAGAACATATCGCGAAGTGAGTCGCTTTAGGCGGAGCAGCTGGCTCCGCCGAGTACGCAAAATTTCGCGCAGTGCGGATGATTGAGCGCGACAGGACCAAGAGACTCTTTCAGCGTTTTACCCGTTTCAAACTGCGGGTCATCCCAGAGCAAAGTACACGCTAGGACGACGGCTCTGTCTTCGCCTTTGCGGCGGACAACCATACGCGAATTGGCGCACATCATTGAGTCTGGATGCACGTCCAAAATACCCCAACAGGCGACAGTAATTTCAGGCACATCGACTTGCTCATCCATTTCAGGAAAGAGCATGACATGGGCATGATTAGCAGCGTCAATTTTCCAGCCATGGGTCTTAATCAGATCCGCATAGCCTGCGCGCGCTGCCGCGTCAGATTCAGAGAACATAGCACGGCCCGCAATATGCAGGCTAAAGTCATTTTCCGTCAGCCAGTTCAGGCCCTTTAGCGCGATATCAAAACTTCCATTTCCGCGCTCGCGGTCATGCTCTTCTTGCGTAAAGTGATCGAGGCTCACACGCAATGTCATTTGCCCCGGATAGCGGCTTTGCAAATCGAGCAATGCCTTTTGAATACGTGGACGCATCATGGGTTTCATCGCATTGGTGAGCACCAAAAGTTTATGACCGCGCTCAAGCGCCATTTCGGATAATTTGATGATGTGCGGATTCAGGTAAGGTTCGCCGCCTGTGAAAGCAATTTCGATGGGACCTTTGGCGATTTCATCAATTTCGTCCAGATAAGGCCCCATATCCTCTGGCGTGAGGTAAATGAAATGATCCGCCGTGGGGGAGCTGGCGATATAGCAATTGGCGCATTCAATATTGCAGAGGGAACCTGTGTTGAACCACAGTGTATCCAACGTTTTGAAAAACACCTGTGCGCGTTTTTCTCCCTTGGCTGTAACCTTTGGGTCTTTGAATTTCTTGATGTCTAATATTGCATTCATGGGGCGTCTTAGCACTCGAAATATTAAAGAGGGAAACAAGTTTTCGTTAGATGTCGAGCAGAACTGCTAAAATTCGCCCGTTTTCCCTCAATATTTCCCTTAAGGGGCGATGTTTCCATCCGCTGTTATCCGGAACACATCTTTGAGTATATGGTCTGTTAGGGCTGTTGCTGCAGGCTCATCGACCACTAATTGGCCGTCATCCATAACCCATATTCTATCCGCAAAACGCTGGGCGAGTTTCAGATCATGCAGCGCAACAATAATCGTGGCTCCTGCTGTCGCAGTATCTTTCAGGATATTCAGGATTGAGAGCTGATAATAGGGATCTAAGCCCGTGATAGGCTCATCGGCCAATAAAATCTGCGCTTTCGTTGCGAGCGCGCGGCTGAGGTGGACGCGCATTTGTTCTCCGCCAGAAAGCGCGCTAAACTCTCGGTCAAACAAGGTCTCTGTGTCACAGGCTTTTGCCGCCTTACGAATGGAAGCCTTATCGTTTTCGCTCAGCTTTGCAAAAGGTCCCGTAAAGGGTGTGCGGCCGAGGGCAATAATCTCTTCGACCCGGCGGCTTGCAGGGGCTGTGCTATTTTGCGCCAGATAGGCCAATTGTTTAGCGCGTTCTTTCGGATGGGCCGGCAGGGTGGTGGTGCCGCCGTGCGGCTGAATACCTACAATCGCTTTGAGCAAGCTAGATTTACCGGACCCATTCGGCCCGACTAAGGCTATCAACTGTCCCGTTTCGGCCTTGGCGGAGATATTATTGACGACAATTTTATTGCCATAGCGCACAGAGATATTTGTCAATTCCATCATGACTGCCGCCATGCGAGCCAGAGGAAAAATGGCACGCCAATGAGCGAGGTAACGATGCCGAGATAGAGCGGTGTGCCGGGGCCAGATGCGGCGCGGATAAGACTGTCAATCAAGACTAGGAAACTTGCGCCGCCTAAGGCGGAAAGAGGGATGAGCCATGCCTCATTTGCTTTGGTCAGGATGCGCAAAATATGCGGCACAAATAGACCAACAAACCCAATCGCGCCTGCCACGGCGACGCCAGCGCCAATGCAAAGCGCGCAGCCAATGACGATGAGCCATTGCGTACGTCCGACAGAGATCCCGAGGCTCCTCGCGGTGTCCTCGCCGAGACCCAGAACACGTAAGGCGGGACCT
>CALLBD010000076.1 GCA_938001915.1 uncultured Caulobacterales bacterium
AAAATCAACCGCCCAACCCGCGTTGAGGTTAGAAACGGCGATTGTAGTCACCAGATGGGCTATGAGCGTAACCGCATGGGATAAAATCTCAGGAACTTTATGCGCCCACACTCACTCTACGCGCTTTATACGAAAAGAGGGCCGCTTATCATTAACGCGGCCGAGGGAGCTCCCGAGAGATTTCCGTTTAATTGTCAGCACATCCCCGCCGCCTTTACTCAGGCGGACCCTGCCCGACTCGACCTGCCGCCAAACTTCGCCATTTTCGAGGGTAAAGCGTATGTAGCCATTCGCGCCATAGGTCTCGGCGCTCTGAATCGCGAGGCTGCGTTGTTTGGGCGGATTTTTTCTAATGTCTTCCGCCGCCTTTAATTCAGTCAATTCCTTCTCGGCGGCTTTCGCCTCTTCTTTTTTTATTTCGGCAAAGGTCTCTTTTTCTAGCGCGACGATATCTCCGGTCGTTTCCGCCGCGCGCAATTTGGCGGTCTCTGCGCGGAAACAGGCGAGCTGCGCGTCCGTTTGCGTCAGGGCCTCGCAGGCATAAAGGCCGGACAGCGGGGCGGCGCTTTGGGCGGCGGCTAGCTGTGGCAGGGTAAAGAGGGCTGCCGCGACAGCGGCGAGGATAGGTTTTTTCGGGGCGTGAACCATGGCGGGGGACCTTTCGCGAATGAGGCGTCCAAACAACACGAAAGCCGCCCTTGGAGTCAATTGAGAATTACGCTGCGCCGCGCGGTTTTCAGCCGCTTAGCTACCCGTTTTTACGTCAAGGCGCTTTCCGGTGACGTCCGTCTCGGGCGGGCCATCTGGAGCGGGGGACGCCTGGTCCTGACGGTCATCCAAAGGCGTATCGAGCACAGAGTCCAAGGAGCGCAGTTTTGCAAATTGCTGATTGAGGTTCTGATATTTCGTATTCAGTACATAGCCCTCGGGAATTAAGTCGAGATCGGATTCTACGTCATCAATGGAGATATCATTTGCAATCGTATCGGAGAGGATAAGCGCCGCCGCATCTAAGACTTCGACCAATTTTTCCTCGCTCATACTGGCCCATATGGCCGCATGTTCGGACGGCTCAGCATCTTTTAATTTCGTAGAAATGCTGACAGCATATTGGTTACGATAAATATTATCGGAAAACTCAAGGACTCTGTCACGATCAGGCGTTTCTTGAAACCGCCTCAGCGCGGGGCTGTTGGGAAACAACATCGCGTAGGACTGCACATATAAGGACTCAAAATTTGCCGTGAAGGCATATTTCATATCAACTAACAGGACAGCATCTGCATCTGACTGCGCGATTAATTGTCCCCGCAAGCCCGGATAGTCACTGCGCATAATCCGAAACTCTTCAATGCCGTCCAGCGTCGTGCCCGCCAGAGATTGTCGGACCTGTTTTTTAAACTCAAATGGATAATCGTGACCCTTTAGCTTTTCGCGCATAGGTTTCGCCATTTTATTAGCATTTGCGGATTTCACGCCCCTCACGCCAATATCAAGAAATAGCGGGATAAGCGTCACGCCAGACGCCAGCGCGCTCACCTCTGATAACATGCCGTTGCTCGTTATATCCGCGCCAATTTGACTTTGCTTGGCGATTAGATAGGCGTCGACGCTTTTGATATGCTGCCTCGCGCCCGCGTCGAGATAATTTTCATTTGGCGTTCCCGTTGTCGACGCGCAGGCCGACAGGCCCACCATCGCACCAGTTAGCATTAAGCGCGTGATACATGATTGCATTTGTCTCACTCCCCACACCTCAGGTCACAAGGCGCCACTTTGGCCAGTTTAACCCTATGAACCGCTCTCAAATTTGGCAATTCACGATTGCACATTTGACTTTAGGAAAATTTTTACCGGCAAATTTTGTCGCCGTAACTTTCCTCGTCCAGCCCTTACTACCTTACGAATATGAAAAAGCCCCGCTGAACCTTGGGTTAACGGGGCCAATTATTGCTTAGTCCGTTGCAGGAATTAGAATGTCCAATCACCCGTAATCATACATGTACCATCACCCGCATCCTTTGTACCTGCTGGGCAATTAAGAGGGGCGGCGGAAGGCGCAGGCTCAACGATTGTGCCGCCTGATTTTGGGATAATTGGCGCGCCATTTGTCGTATGGGATCCTGCAGCTTTGTCGCCATATGTCGTGGCAGATCCTGCAGCTTTATCACTATAGGTTTTTGCGGATCCTGCCGCTTTATCACCATAGGTACTCGCAGACCCTTGCGCTTTTTCCATCCCGATTTCTTTGCCGGCTTCGATCATCCCGTCTTTCGACACATCGTCCAAATTAACGGCCGTACCCGTCAAACCTTCGATTTTATTTTCGGCGCGGCCTTTAACGACGGCAATAGCGGCATCTTCCTTTGATCCCCCTTGGAGTAAAGTCTTCCCGGCTGTCAGCGCGTCATCTGATGTCATATTATCGATCACGGCATCGACGGCTTTATCTTTGACTTGGCTCGTTACGGCATCAGTAGACACTTGCGCGAAGGCGGCGGCTGGAAGCGCGATAAAGGCGGCGGTTACAAAAAGGGCGGTTAAGTTTTTCATAAAAATCTCCAATTTTAAGATGAGGCTTCCTCAACTCCAGATTAAGACAGGAAAATGCGGTCATAATATCAGCGAACTAAGAATTTGCCTTGCCGTCAGGTGATCCGCTTAATCCTGCTGCACATAATTTAGCGCCTGGTTCCTGAATAGAAACTAAACCGACGTGCATTTTTTCACCAAAATTAGTCATCTGGATTTTTCCAATTGACAGGACACTCCCCGCCGCGGCGAACCTTAGACTTAATATTTAAGTTTAACGGTCCAAGCGCCGCAGCTGTGTCGACATCATAAAAGTCGGCGCCAAAATTGGCATCAAAGGTTCCGCGAATATCCAAACCCAGACCCGTATCTGTGCAGCTGATATCTGCACGGCTCGTCGAGCGCGTCATGGAAATATTACTTAACTCGCATTCACCCCTACTCATAACTTCAACCAACTCATGCAATTCTCGGCTATTTTCGTTTGGTCGGACGCAATATTGATAGATTTCGGGCGGCATATCCTGCCCGCCAAAATTGATGACGTGCGAGTAATTGTAGAAGCCAGGCTCAAGCGTGACGCTCTGGGCCCAAGAAAAATTTGGGACGAAGCTCACGGCGGCACTCAGGCCAATTAGGGAAACAAGTTTTTTCATGATCAAGGTTCGCCTTTAGAGTAAATTCGAAATTTTAGAGACATACCAAGAATTAGCAAATTAACTGACAGATAGGTTCCCTTAAGTTGCAATCTATCAAAAAATGGGACGAAAATCGATGCGGCCCAGTATTTATATGCCCTAAACGTGACCTAGGTCACGGTCTGGCATGGTCACTTTAGACTATATGTAAATCTCCGAAACGGGGCGTATCGGAACCTCCGGTGCAGCGGATAATGGCGTTACTTCCCCAACGCATTAGCTGCTTGCATCCCCCAAGACAGCGTGGTTGCCAGTTATGCCGCGCTAATGAAGACTGGGGCGAACGAGAGGATGATCTAATGGCACTTTGCCAAGAGGATCATCCTCTTTCGGAGGCCCGCGCGAATTACACTGGAATTATCGGCCTATCCAAAATAAAACCAGAATATGAATCGTCCCCTTAGCCTTGTCGCAATCTGTCTTTTCTCAAGCACCTCCGCGCTTGCGCAGGCCCCGAGCCTTCAAGACAAAGCCTTAGCTGCTGGATATAAGGCCATGTTCTCTTGTTCCGCCACATTTAACGGGAAAAAGACAGGGGCCGACATCGCGACGGACGAGCTTTCCAATATCTATGCGGATTTCACGCCCGCTATGACCGCTATTGAAGACGCCGAGATTGATGCGGTATCAAAAATCGTGAGTGTACGCTTTGCCCAAAATTTGCCGCCTAGATATGCGGTTTGGCGCGAACATTTGGGCTGCACAGCCCTGCCCCAAGGGGCGGGACAATCTGCCGCCAAGCACCTGCCGCGCGTGAAATTAAAATCCAAAGCTCGGGATATGTCGTCCGTGCCTTGGCCTATGGGCAACCTTCAGCCCAATGAACCGCTTCCCGAAACCATTGACAATACAGCTTTATCCGCCGCCCTGGCAAAAGCCTTTGACGGAGAGTTTGGCGGATCCACCACCTCGGTTTTGGTTATGCAGAATGGCCGAATTGTAAATGAGCGCTACCGGGAGGGCTGGGATATCCACACGTCCCAGCGGACATGGTCGGTGGCCAAATCCATCGGCGCCTCCCTCATCGGCGCTGCTGTCGCGGATAATATTATTGAGATTTCAGATAAAGCCGGACTTAAGGCGTGGTCGAGACCAGGTGATCCACGCGCTAAGATAACGATTGAAAACCTTCTGCACATGGGGAGCGGTCTACACAGCGATCCCGAACCTGGGAAAGGCGGTAACCGCACCGATCAAGTCTATTTCGGCGGCGGGTTAATGGCCCAGCAGGCCACACGAAATCCGCTGGAAGCCTCGCCCGGGACACGGTGGAAATATGCCAATAATGACACGATGCTGGCGGTAAGAGCCTTGCGCGAGGCGATGGGAAATGACCGTAAGTTCCACGCCTATCCCTTCAAATCATTGCTTCATCCCATAGGCATGTTCGACACCGTGCCTGAAATGGATTGGGGCGGAGACTTTATCCTTTCTAGCCAAGTCTGGACGACAGCCCGCGATCTGGCCCGCTTGGGTCAGCTTCATCTGGATGACGGTGTCTGGAAATATGACGGAAAACCGAAACGGATTTTACCGGAAGGCTGGGCCGACTATATTGCCTCACCTGCGCCCGCCCAGCCCGCCAATCGCCAAGGCGAAGCCGCCTCAAAACCCGGCCGCGGCTATGGCGCGCAATTTTGGCGCTATGAGAATTATCCCGGTGTGCCCAATGACACCTATGCGGCGCTCGGGAATCGCGGGCAGTTTTTGATCATAGTGCCTTCCAGAAATACGGTTATCGTGCGGCGTGGATATGATTGGCGCGGCAATTATTTTGACGGACCGAAATTTGCGGCTGACGTTCTTGCCAGCCTAGCCCCTTAAACGCCTATTGTCCTCGGGCGGCAAAGCTTGGAGGCGTGAAGGTTTCGAACCTTACGGAACGGCCCGCCTGTTCCATATCATCCTTAATTGTGACGATATTTTCTAACCTTGCAGTCTTGTCCGCGCGCAAGTCAATTTGCGGCACCCGGGCGGTTCACAAGATGGCGCTGCACTTCGGCCTCCACAAAAGCGACGGGCACAACGCGGCCTTCGACAGAGACGACATCCTCCGCATCGACGACAATCGAAATGACGGGCGTTGTCGGCCCCGGCGGAACCTCGCCATTCGCTTGGGTGAAATCCAGCCCTCTTTCGTCAAGGAAAACAGCCGTCACAATGAAGAAGATGAGCAGGATAAAAACTATGTCGAGCATGGGCGTCATATCCACCCCCTCTTCCTCTGATCTATAACTCCGGGTGAGACGACGTGACATATGATTCCTTAGAGTTACATAAATGTAACGTAATACTATTACGTATTAAAAGCAAGGGTTTAAATATGAAGCAAAATATTCAATAATATGGAATAAAATGTACCCACCCAGCACCCATATTCATTTAAACTTGGACGAAATACCTACGATTGAGGCATTAGCCGAAATTACTTTCGGTATCATAATATCCCTAGAAGAGTCCTTTGGCCTAGAAAAAAATTGGCATCAAACTGCTCCGCCAGGTGTTGCTCCTGATGGACAAGGTCTTTCCCCACTTAAAATCGAAAATGAAAAAGACTTGGTTGACTATTTCATCAGTCGCAATTGGGGTGAACGCTTTAGTACAGAACAATCATCTCGATCTGGGTTCTATTATAATGAGACTGTCGTAGCACAACTAAAACCAGAAGAATTTGTAATCGATTTCGAACATCTTGGGCCTGAAGAATTAGGTGGCTGGAGGATTTTTATAAAAGCCATGAAGAGAAAACTCGATAGAGATTCTTTGGTTGCCTGCGGCGAATCCTTACGCAAGCAAAATGAAAATAGATGCGGGTCAATAGTATGCGTCTACAAAACCTCTCAAAAACAAATTGGGAAATATATGCCTCCCCATTTAAATGAAGAGGTTTTCAATTATCAAATTGGACCTAAATGGCTTTAAATTTTGGGTGACCATTGACCAGAAAGCCACATAATTACTGTGAGATGAGGTGATCCACAAGTCTTAGGGCCTCAGGGCTATCCCATTCGGCTTCGCCTTCGAGTATTGCAATTTCGCGTCCATCCGCATTGTAAAAGACGGTCGACGGATAGCCGCGGAGGCGTAAGTTCCCTGGAATGCCGTAGGAGCCGTCATGCCACGGCGTCAGATTTTCAATATCATTATCCGCAAAAAACTTAGCAGGCTCATATTTCGTTCTATCGATAGAGATGGTCACGACTTCAAAGGCCTTGCCGCCGCGCAAAGCTTGCAAGCGGTCGAGCGAGGGCATTTCCTTGAGACAGGGCGCGCACCATGTTGCCCAGACATTTACTAAAACCACCTTCCCGCGCAAATCCTTGAGACTGAGCGCCTGTCCATCTGCCGTTTCAAAGGTCGCTGAAGGTTGGGTGGGCGGCGTTTCACGCACTGTCAGTTTCTTAACACTGTCTTGGGCATATGCGTCTAAACCTGTTGCAGGTGGCTGACAGGACTGGACAAGGACGAAACACACGCCAAAAAGCCCCACGAGTAAAAACGCGCGAATAGCATTGCCGAGTGAAAAGATTGAGGACGTCATGAGCGACCAAATAGAAAAGAAAACAGGAAAAGGCCAGAAGATGTGGGGGGGCCGCTTTGCCGCAGGCCCGGGCGCGCTCATGCAGGCTATTAATGTCTCCATCGGATTTGACCGCCGCCTCGCCGCGCAAGATATTGCGGGCTCCAAAGCCCATTCCGATATGCTGGCTGCGCAAAGCATTATTACGGCAGAGGACCGCGACGCCATTCACATGGGCCTTGATGAGATTAAAGCCGAGATTGAGGCGGGCACCTTCCCGTGGTCAGAAGAGCTGGAAGACATTCATTTGAACATCGAAGCGCGCCTCAAAGATAAAATCGGCGAAGCGGGCGGACGGCTACACACGGGCCGCTCTCGCAATGACCAAGTTGCAACAGATTTTCGCCTTTGGGTGCGCGAACATGTTGAGCTATTTCAAAACCAACTTACGGCCCTCATTGAAGCACTGGTTGAGCAAGCCGACGCTAATGCTGACACCATCATGCCGGGCTTTACCCATCTCCAATCTGCGCAGCCCGTCACATTTGGACATCACATGCTGGCCTATGCAGAAATGTTCGCGCGGGACCGCGCGCGCTTTGCAGATTGCCATACACGCTTAAATGAAAGCCCGCTCGGGGCCGCGGCGCTTGCCGGCACGCCTTATCCGATTGACCGGGAGATGACGGCAAAGGCCCTTGGTTTTAGTCGCCCGATGGCCAATTCTCTCGATGCCGTATCTGCGCGAGATTTTGCGCTGGAAGCCCTGTCGGCGGCCACGATTTGCGCAACGCATCTTTCGCGCCTCTCCGAGGAAATTGTCATTTGGACCAGCGCGCAATTTCAATTCATCAAACTGACGGATGCTTTCACAACAGGCAGTTCTATTATGCCGCAAAAGCGTAACCCCGACGCGGCGGAATTGGTCCGTGCGAAGGTCGGCCGCATCATGGGCGCTTTCACGGCGCTCTCCATTGTCATGAAAGGCCTGCCCCTCGCCTATTCCAAAGATATGCAAGAAGACAAAGAACCCGTCTTTGACGCTTTTGACGCGCTAGAGCTTGGCCTTGCGGCAATGGCCGGCATGGTCGCTGATATGACGCCGAATAAGGAACGTCTTGCAGAGGCCGCAGGTGCAGCCTTCTCAACCGCGACAGACCTCGCAGATTGGCTTGTCATGAATTTAAATATGCCCTTCCGCGACGCCCATCACGTCACAGGCACCATTGTTGCGCTGGCAGAAAAGCAAGGCGTGACATTGGACGCGCTGGCCCTTGCCGACATGCGAAGCGTAGAGCCGCGCATCACGTCAGACATCTTCAACGTGCTGACGCCGCTGGCCTCCGCAACAAGCCGCACAAGCTATGGCGGGACATCCCCGGATAATGTGAGACAGCAAGTTACCAGCTGGAAAGCGAAACTCACTTAAAGCGGTTTCGGGTTCACACAAGTTTTTGGAACGCGTGATAAGATTTGCGTGATGGGCTCCGCGGCCCAGCTATCTGGATAAGGTTTGTTAATAGAGCTTGGCCGCCATCCCAAAACCCACATATTTGTAGCTTCATCAAACTCGGCATTCAGCCCCAAGGTTT
This sequence comes from uncultured Caulobacterales bacterium, assembly GCA_938001915.1. Taxonomy (GTDB): domain Bacteria; phylum Pseudomonadota; class Alphaproteobacteria; order Caulobacterales; family Maricaulaceae; genus Litorimonas. Next base: position 8,343 of record CALLBD010000076.1, read on the forward strand.
CTTCGGGACTGACAATCACGATCCTAATAAGGCGGTCGGCTTTGGACCCAATGGCTTTCGCGGCTTCATGTGCGCTATTATCGGCTGCAATAAAAACGGGAACGGGGCCAGACCCGAAATCATAGGGCATCTCGCATATACGGTCCTGCGCGCCGCGAAAATTAGCGAGACGGAAGCCACGGGTCTTAACCCCATCAGAGGGTGTTTCTTCGAGCGTATTCAGGGCCGCAAAGGCTTTCGCGGCCGCGCGGTCGAAACGGCGTTGTTTTGGAACAGGTACATCTAGGCGGTTGATAACGGCATTCGCGCTAGATTTCAAAGTATCCGCCGCCCCGCTCACCGCGCGAGCGGGCGCCGTCGCAACCTGCCATGCTTTATAAATGCCGACACAACCCAATAAGCAAATCAGTAAGATGGCTGTCCATTTTAACGCCTTCCACATCTCCGTTCTATCGGGCTTAGGCTCACTCATGATGAAGACCCTTCAGCATTTAAATCTTTCAAGCGTTTTTTGGCTTCAATATTGGCGAACGCCCTTTGGGCAGGTGAGTAATTTATCCACCCCGCTATATCCGCACGCATCCGGCCGCAGCCTGTGCAAACGCCAGAGCTTATGTCCAATGTGCAAATGAGCTTGCAGGGGCTATCCGTATCAATATGTGCCGTCATGCGCCTAAGTTACCCGCAAAGCGCCAGACTGCAAGCTTTGTTGATTTCCGGCTTTTTGCTGCCCGTCAAACTCCAAAAAGCCCCTACTCTTCCTCAACGGCGTCCGCCATGCCAAACTTCCGCATTGTCTTGGGCGATGGCACAGGTTGTAAGTCATATTCACCGCCCCCAATCACGAGATATGAGGCATCAAGGTCTTCAATATCATCCAGGCTGACAACCCACATATCATTTACGGGCTCAAGCTCTAAGATATTTTCTATATCGCCAGAGAATGCAGCGGCGGTTGGAACGGCCTCACGGTCACGCATGCGGATACCGAAATAATCCGTATCAGGCATAAATATCGCGAGGGCGGAAGGCAGCATTTTCTTATAGAATTTTTTCCCGTCTTTTGCGGCTTCTTCTAATTCTGCGAGACTATGTTTGCCGGGTGTCGACTTGAACAAGGGCGCAAGCCCCATTTCGAAATAGAGACCTTCATCGTCATAGGGGCGATCTGCGCGGGTGGGGTCATCTACGCAAATATCCGTATCTGGCCGCGCTGATGCCGCTTCAATAAACGAAGGAACAGCGCCCGTCTCACGGGAGAAGGGCATCTCAGTAACAAGCTCGCCATCTTTGGACAAATAAAACCTATCGGGCCAAATGCCGTCATCTTTTATGATAAAACGCGGTTTCAAGCGTACATCCACAATATCCCTGCGCTCAGCTTTGACTTCGCCTAACTCGCTGACCAATTTGGGGACATCTTTTGCGGGGAAGCAAAAGGTCTCCCCCCGCAGTTTCTCACCCGCAGCGAAGGCGGCCACGCTGTTACTACACAGGGCGATAAGCGTAAAAGGCAGTATTGCGTATTTCATCTGAGACGTTTTCCAGTTATGCGGTTCCCAATATGATGAGGAAGACCATGACATTTCTTGAGCCTAGCAAATTCAGCGGCAGTATAAAAATGACGATATTGTCACTCTTGGCGGTGAGCCTTTTGGCAGGTTGCGGCATTCGCGGAACGCTAAAAACCCCTCCGCCTTTATTTGGAGGGGCCTCAAAAACTGATCCAGAGCAGGTCCCGATGGAGGATTTGGACACTAGGAATGAAGATGAGGATGGCGACGGGTTCGAAGATTTAGACCGCGATCCACTGTCTGACCTGTAAACCATGCGACATTTTGACTATCAGAACGGCGAAATGTTCGCCGAGGGCGTCCCCCTTGCCCGCATTGCGGAAGAGGTCGGGACGCCCGTCTATGTCTATTCAACGGCGACCTTCACGCGGCACTATCGGGTCTTTGCCGATAGTTTCAATGACACAGATGCGCTGATTGCCTATTCGGTCAAAGCTAATTCCAATATTGCCGTCCTCGCGACCTTGGCCGCGCAAGGGGCCGGCGCGGATGTAGTCTCTGGCGGCGAGCTCAAGCGCGCCCTCATCGCTGGCATTCCCGCAAAAAAAATCGTCTTTTCGGGTGTCGGAAAAACCCGCACGGAAATGCGCGAGGCGCTAACCGCTGGCATTCGCGTGTTCAATGTTGAGAGCCTAGAAGAACTCCATGTTCTAAACGACACGGCTTTAGAAATGGGGCAAACGGCGCCAATCGCGTTCCGCGTCAACCCTGATGTCACGGCGGGCGGACATGCGAAAATTTCGACGGGTAAAAAAGAGAACAAATTTGGCATTGCTTGGTCTCAAGCCGAATTGGCCTATGAAGAAGCTGCGCGCTTACCGGCGATCGAAATCATCGGCGTTGATGTTCATATTGGCAGCCAAATTTCGGACCTTGCGCCCTTCGAGAAAGCTATACAAAAAGTGGGTGATCTAATAAAACGCCTTCGCGCGGCAGGGCACACAATTAAAAGCTTCGACATTGGCGGCGGGCTTGGCATCCCCTACGGAAATAATACTGTCGTGCCGCCGCCCCCATCCGAATATGCGGCACTCGTAAAACGCCTCACAGCCGATTTAGATGTCGAAATGATATTCGAGCCGGGCCGCATGATTGCTGGAAATTCGGGCATTTTATTATCCGAAGTCCTTTATGTAAAACGCGGTGAAGACCGTGACTTCCTGATTATCGACGCGGCCATGAATGACCTGCTGCGTCCCGCGCTTTATGACGCCTATCACGATATGGAACCCGTCAAACAGGGCGATTTGGACAAAATGGAAACCTATGATGTTGTTGGCCCCATCTGCGAAAGCGGCGACACCTTCACCAAGGGCCGCGAAATGCCGAAATTGGAAAGCGGTGATTTAGTCGTCTTACACTCCGCTGGGGCATATGGCGCATCCCAATCGAGCCAATATAACACGCGTCCGCTCGTACCAGAGGTACTGGTGAATGGCGCTGAATATGCTGTTATTCGCGCCCGGCCGTCTATCGAGGACATTTTAAAGACCGAATCTCTGCCGAATTGGCTGTCAAAACACCAAAATGTCACGGACATTTAACGCGACAGCAAAGCTGATGCGAGTATAGTCAAGCCCATGTCAGAGAATCTGGACACGGTTATACAGTCGACTCATCGCCTCGTTCGGCGCGCGAAACTGCGCCTTTACTGGGAAAACTACGCACCTGTCCTCGCGCTAGGACTTTTAGCCCTTTGCCTCTTCTCCATCGGGGCCTCTCTTGGGATATGGCAATGGATTGGCGACCCTGTAAGGCTCATTGCGCTGATCATTACGGTGTTTTTTATCGCGCGTTCTGTTCTGCGGGCCGTCGCGCTCAAACCGCCAACGGAGTCGGATGCACGGCGGCGTGTTGAAAGCGACTCAGGCCAAACGCACCGCCCGCTAGATGTGCTGGATGATAGACCTGCCCTATCAGCAGACCTCTGGCCATCCCATCAAAAAAAGGCTTTAAATCAGGCGAAAAACCTTAGAGCCGCCACGCCGCGCCCCACCCTCTCGCCCATTGATCCCTACAAGCTTCGCATTATAGCCCCGGCTCTTTTGTTATTATCCACCCTTTATATGGCGGGATTTTCGTTCGAACGCTTACGCAAGGCGGTCAGCCCAAGCTGGCAATCGCCCATTCGCGCTAGCCAAGTGAGTTATGAGGCCTGGATTGACCCGCCCGCCTATACGGGCCGTCCGCCCATTTATTTTAAAGACGGAACAAATGTCGCCGTCCCCAAGGGCAGTGAATTTGTGGTGCGTATTTCTGGTGTTAAGACCGCGCCGCGGCCACGGCTGAGCCAAAAATGGAAAAGCCGTTTCCTCACGCCGAAACGCTTAGGCGCGAAAAGCTTCGAGCTGCGCGAGACGATTGAGAATAGCGCGAATGTCGAATTCCGCGTAGGCCTCTCTCGCAAAACTTTTGTGCTCAATGTGAGCGATGACCTCAAGCCTGAAGTCGAGATTGTCGAGCCGCCAAAAGCTGATAAAAGAGACCGCTTAACCTTTGCCTATTCTCTAAAGGATGATTTCGGGGTCCAAGTCCTGAAACTGGAGATGGCGCTGATGGAGGACAATCTTACCCCTGAGACCGCTTTTGAAGGTGTCACGATTTTTGCAGATGTGCCGCTGCCCTCTGCGCGGCAAACCTCGGTTGAAAGCGCGAAAGCTGCCATTGATTTATCCAAAACTCGCTATGCTGGGCGCAAAGTCATCGGGCGGCTTGTCGCTGTGGACGGCGCGGAGCAAGCGGGGGTCTCCGAACCCGTTTGGTTTACGGTTCCGGATAAGATTTTTGTAGAGCCTCTCGCCAAAGCCGTCGCGGAGCAACGCATATGGGTAATGGAAGGCCTCGATGAGACCTATGCCGCCCTCCCTGAGCCCCAATGGGTGCCAAGTGACGGGTTCTGGAATGAATATAAACCGCGCCAACATTGGGACCGCGCGCCCGCTGCCATTCAGCGCGCAACCTTGCTCATTGAAGCTGTGACGGACGAGCCAGCGGGCCTCTTTAAAGACCCTGCTGTCTTCATGGGGCTGCGTCATGCTCGCTCCCAAATGCGTCACGCCCATAGCCTTGCAGAGCTTCAAGGTCTGCCCGAGGATCTCTGGCGTATAGCCCTCCGGGCGGAATTTGGCGTCTTAGGCTCAGCTCTAGAAGAAATGCGCGAGGCCGAAGCTGCCTTAAGAGAAGGCATTGCCCGCCGCGCCTCGAAACGCGAAGTCGACACCTTATTCGATCGCTATAATCTGGCTGTTGATGCCTATACAGAAGAACTTCGGCGCAAAGCCCAAGAAGAGGGCAATGTGGCAGAAGGCGATGGCGGCGGCGGAAGCCAAAACGCAGGAAGCCTGGATGAAATTCAGGAACTTCTCAAAGCTATTGAAGAGGCTAATGCCGCCGGCGACACCGAAGGCGCGCGCAAAGCGCTGGCCCGCTTGGCTGAAGTCCTAGAAAATATGCAAATCCAATTGTCTCAAGGCGGCGGCGGCGGAGGCGGTGGTCCCAGCGGCGGCGAAATGTCAGAAGAAGAGCAAAAGCAGCTGGAAGACCTAGCAGATCTAACGGGTAAGCAACGCGACCTACAAGATGAAACGGAACAAGCTGAGCGCGAGGAAGAAACGGAAGAAGGTCAAGAGGGGCAGGATGGTCAAGAGGGGCAAGGAGAGGAGGCCGGCTCGCAAGGTCAGGACCCGCAGGAATTAGCCCGCCGCCAAGCCGAGCTGCGGGATCTTCTAAATCGTTTAGGCGACAGCCTACCCGCAGAAGGCGGAGATGACTCTGAGACGGGCTCATCTGAGGGACAAGTCGAAGAACAAGGCGAAGGACAAGGCCAAAACCCAGGAGAGGCGCAAGGGGGAGGCAATGAAGACACACCTGAAGGACAAGGCGGCACAGCCGGGTCTCAGGAATTACAAGAGCAATTCGCAGAAGGTATTGGCGCCGCCGAGGAAGCCATGCGCCAAAGTGAAGACGCCCTGCAAGAGGGTGACTTGGCCGGCGCAGGCGAAGCACAAGAAGATGCTATTCGGGCATTGCGCGAAGCCGGAGAAGCTTTGGCGGAAGCCGTCTCAGAGCGCGGAAATGAAGGCGAGAGTGACGGCGATGATCCGCTTGGGCGTGCAGATGAGGGGTTTGATGACGGATTGAGCGAAACCGATATTGATGACAGAGACAACGCGACCCGGTCGCGTGACCTTCTCGAAGAATTACGTCGCCGCGCGGCGGAACAAGACCGCGCCGTCGAAGAACGCCAATATTTAGAGCGTTTATTGAAGCGTTTTTAAGCGCGGTTTTACGGATTTTCGGGCGCGAACCTATATCGCAATTCGACACCATCGATCGGCGGCGAGGGGTAATCTGTTTCAATCGTTATACGCTCGCCCGCCGCGATTGTCCCGACTTCGACATACCAATCCACTAAGGCTTCACCCGACCGGTTTTCCAAGCGCATTTGGATGGGCGGGGAAGATATGGCCGAAGACGTCAAATTTACGACCTCACCATTGACGCGCAATAAATCGACACCATCAACAACAAGGCGCTGCGACGTCAAGCCTTGAACATCCAAGCCATTTGATTTCACATTAATTCCCACGGCTTGGTAAAAGGTTGCCGTTTTGGGGAAGGCCTCAACAATGGCTTGCCGCTGCCATATGGCCAAAAATATGGCGCCGCCCAACAATAATAGCGGCACAGCCCATATCGACCGAATGGCTCGCTTGCGTTTGGATAATTTTTCCGCATCCGCCTTATTTCGCATCAATATATGCGCCCCGACCGAGGCGGGAGCGGGGTTTTCAAACGCCGTGTCCTGCGCCTCATCTGATTCTTTTTCGGCGCCAGTGAGGGTTTCAGGCGTTAAAACGACTGCTTTATTATCCTCCAGCGCCAGAACATCAGGGTCCACACCCTCAACAAACCAGACCGTTTGACAGCTCGCACATCGCACAGACCGCCCATTTGGGCCAATCGCACCGTCTTTCGCCATATAATTTGTGGAACATTCGGGACAGGTCAGTATCATAGGTTTTTAGTATATTCCGAGTCAGTCAAAGGTTACATACAGACCGTGACACAACAGGCCCAAATGTCCAGTTTGCCCGACCTCGTTAATTTTGAACGTGTGGCGCTTCGCTATGGCCGAGGTCCAGAGGTTTTAACAGAGGCAACTTTAGATTTGCCGCAGGGCAGTTTTACCTTCCTAACGGGGCCATCGGGCGCAGGTAAATCAACGCTTTTAAAACTCTGCTACCTGTCTCTCATTCCGTCTCGCGGTCTTATCCGCATGTTTGGGAAAGACAGCGCCCTGCTCACGAATGCCGAGCGCCAAGCGATAAAACGTAGAATTGGGGTAGTTTTGCAGGACTTCCACCTCATTGAACATCTCTCGGTCTATGAAAATGTTGCCCTGCCCTTGCGGGTCGCAGGACAATCTCGCGCGGCCTATCACACGGATTTGGTTGAATTGCTCGATTGGGTCGGATTGGGGCACAGGCTAGACGCCTATCCGCCTACCCTGTCTGGCGGAGAGAAACAGCGCTGCGCGATTGCGCGGGCCGTTATCGCCAAGCCAGACCTGCTTATTGCGGATGAACCAACGGGCAATGTTGACCCCGAAATTGGCCGGCGTTTGCTCCGCCTATTCTCAGAGATGAACCGGATGGGTACAACAATTCTCATCGCAACACATGACACCCATTTAATTGATGAGCTGGACGCACGGGTTCTGCGTATAGAGAAAGGGCAGATATTTACGGGCAAAGCCATATGAGCGCCCGCAGTGTCCATCCGCCCCAAGAGGCCGCCCTCCTGCCGCATAAGCTCCGCAATGTTCGCGCGCTTTGGGTTGTTTTGAGTATCATGGCGCTATTGGCCTGCTGCGCTTTGCTATTTGCGCGCGGCTCCCTGCGATTATCGGAAGATTGGCAATCGCAGCTCTCCGATACGCTTACCGTGCAAGTCCTATTGGAAGACATCCAAGACTGGACGCCGCAAACCTCGCTGGCGCGAGAGACATTAGGAGAGGTGTTCCCCGGCGCCGATATTGATGTCCTGCCGCAAGCCCAGGCGCGGGAGCTGCTTCAGCCGTGGCTCGGTAATACATCCCTGCCTGACAGCCTAGCTGTGCCGGGACTCATTACACTCACGGGTCCAGATTTAAATCAAGCCACGGCGCAAAAGGCTTTAGAGGCCGCGGGCCTTAGAGTGAATATTGATGATAATACGCGCTACGCAGATGAGCTAGGCCGCACGGCGCGGCGCTTCGTGAGCATTGGATATGTGACGCTGCTTTTGATGCTTATCGCTGGCCTGTCCGTCAATATTTTCGCGACCCGCGCCGGGTTGATTGCGCAGAAAGATATTATCCGCGTTCTGGTTCAAGTGGGCGCGAGTGATAAATTCATCGCCCGCCTCTTTATCCGTCAAGCCCTGCGGCGCGGCTTGATAGGCGCGGCAATGGGCGTATGTATTGCGTTTTTGCTTTGGCTCGGCCTGTCTCTTTTGGGCGGCTGGGGCGAATTGGGGTGGACCACCCTCAGCGCAGGACTTGTCGATACTTTATGGCTTGTCGGATTAGGCTGTGTCTTTGCCCTTATTTGCGCGGCAGCTGCTGGGGTGACGACAATACGCCAATTAGCATTTGAGCGCAGACGCTTGTGACCGGCGCCAGTCCCAAAACTCTCTCAAAGCGCCGTGGTTGGACGCGGTTTTTAATATTCCTCTGTGTGGGAACGCTCGCCATTTTACTCGGTGGCTTCATCGCCTTCGCCCAATTCATAGACGGCTTGCGCTCGCCCGACAATTTACCTGCGGCTGATGGGATTGTTGTGTGGACAGGCAAAGGCGGCGGACGCGTACAGGCCGGAACAGACCTTTTAAAAATGAAAAAGGGTGAGCGGCTATTAATTTCGGGCGTGCACGAAAGTAATGGCCTTGCGGAAATAACGGAAATTAGCGGATTACCCGAAGCCTTGGCAAAGTGTTGTTTGGATTTGGATTATGCTGCCAAAGATACATCGGGGAATGCGCGAGAGACAGCAAGCTGGGCGCAGGCCTTGGGCTATGATCATATTATATTGGTGACATCGGCCTATCACATGCCGCGCGCCCAAGTCGAAATTGCGTCGACGACGGGCCGTATGCGCATTACGCCCTATCCCGTGGAGCGGGCCGATAATCGCAAATGGTATAGATCCAGCGCGCGCGCGAAACGCCTCTTTCAAGAATATCTGAAACTCCTCCTCGTCTATGCGCGCGGACGGAGCGCAGAAATTGAGGCCCCCGTCTTAGAGGATGTCCCGAAACCTTAATCGGGGTCTGAGTCCAAAATGCGGCGCCGGATATCGCGCGTTTTCGCAAAACTATCGAGCAGAGTATCTCCGTCGTCCCAGCGAATGGCGCGTTTTAGGGCCGTCAAATCCTCAATAAATCTATCGACGAGCTCCAAGGTTGCCGTCTTATTCGTCAAGAAAACATCGCGCCACATGACGGGATCTGAAGCGGCAATACGGGTGAAATCCCGAAAACCGCCCGCCGAGAATTTCACAACTTCTTTGCGGGTCACGGTTTCCATATCAATCGCGGTCCCCACCAGTGTATAAGCGATTAAATGCGGTAAGTGAGAGGTGGTTGCCATCACAATATCATGGCGCGACGGGTCCATAACAGCGACTTGGCTGCCAAGCCCTTCCCAGAATTTTGTAAGCGCTTGGATGGCCGTATCATCCGCGCCCTCGGGCGGGGTTATTACGCACCAGCGATCTTTGAACAGCGCGGCGAAACCAGACTCGGGCCCTGAATTTTCCGTACCCGCGATTGGATGTCCTGGGATGAAGTGAATATCTTCGCGGACCTGCCCTGCCATGGCATCGACGAAATGTCCTTTAACCGAGCCGACATCCGTCAAAACTGCCCCCGCTTTCATCGAGGGGATAAGGGCCATCGCCGTGGTGGCAAGGCGCGCAGAGGGCGTGCATAAAATGACCAAATCTGATTGCGCGGCGAAATGATCGGCGGGGCCATCGGCAACACCATCGGCAATGCCGAGCTTCGTAATTGTCTGACAGGCAGTCTCAGAAGTGTCAGCCATATAGATGGTTTTGCACTGCGCCGTTTCACGTGCGGCGCGCGCGATTGAGCTGCCGATTAAGCCGCCGCCAACAATGAGAAGGGTTTCAAATCGCATAATTATTGTCCAATGGGGCGCGGGAGGCAGCCGATAACGCGGCGGGTCTCACTGGGCGGAATATCGTGAAATCCGTCCAGGCTATAGAGACGGAATATCCCGCTTTGCGCGCGCAGCACCGCCCCATCTGGCGCGGGGGCCTCATCCGTAATACATAGCAGCGTTTGGTCTGCCCCCGACGGCGTGAGCACAACATCGGCCACCGCCACAGCCTTTGGCCAGTCCCGGCGGCCTGTGCGCGGCAGCCCTGCTAAAATATGCAGGCCTTCCATCGCCCCGCCTGGCCCCAGCGCGGTCCACCAATTTATCAAACCGCCGGGCGGCGGCGCGGGGGCGGTCAGGACAGCGACACCTTCGTCTTCGGAATAACAGGCGGCAAGCGCCGCGCTTGTCGTGGGATAGGTCAGCACATCCAACGCCGCGCCAAATCTATCACGGACCAAAGACCAATTGGATAGCGCGTCGCCTTCAAGCGCGACATGCATGCGCATGGGGCCCTGCGCGGCGAGACTTGCGCTCATGAGCTCTGCCCAGATTGTCGACACGAGCGAGGCTTGGGTGGCTTTGGCCTTTGAAGCGAGCTGACGGACATGGCTGTCTTCTCGAGAGGGACGCCAAACGCGCATGCCGCCTTTGGCTTTTCGGACTTGTCCCGAAAGCTGAAGGCGCTCGGCAATTAACTCAAGCAGCGCATTATCCACGCGGTCAATCTCGCGGCGCACCGTTTCGATATCGGGAATTGTCTCATCTTTATTATCAGGCATCACGTCGGTTCACACCAGTTTTGTTAAGGCGGGAGCGGTTCATGGCAGGCACGCCCCCAAATTTCGGTCGGGCCACTTTTTGCGTGTGACCAATGTCAGAGGGCGCATAAAGACGCTTGATGGCTTCTACAAGCACTAGACCTGAAAAACGTGGCCAAACTGTTTCGCCAAATCGCTCTGCCCCTTTGAGGACGCTTGGCCGCGCGCAAGCTCTGATAGGCGGTATATAGAGAGCATTGGCCCCGACAGTAGGTGTAAATTTCGCCGCGCGCAAAACCGTTTTTAACTGACGCCGAGAATAGGGCCGCCCTGCCCCAAAGGGTAAGCCATCCGCCCGCGCCCACATCCCCGCCCGGTTTGCGCAGATAATAACGATTCGTCCTTCAGGCACCAAAATGCGATGGAATTCAGCCAGCGTCGCGGCGACGGTGTCTTCTTCCTCAATCGCGTGAATAGCCAAAATACGGTCAAAAGACGAGTCTGAGAAAGGCAGCGCCCGACCTTCTGTCAAAACCGTTGAGATACCGCGCTTGCCCTCATGCGCGATAGCGCCTTGGCTTTCTGGCATAGCCAAAATCATCCGATTCGCCTCGGGCTCATATCCGGCGAGATAGGGCCAGGCATAGCCGTAACCCAATACATTCTTCCCCGCTAAATCTGGCCAGAGCGAGGTCAAACGCCGCGCCGCCATATCACGCGCAGCCCCGCCCAATGGGCTGGCGTAGAACTGTTCTAATCGTGTTGCGGTTTCACGCATGGGGTAGGTGTAGAATATGCCGCTTAATTTTGCCAGCTCGGGACCGCAGAGGGCATGCCAAACATATAGCCTTGGAAGTAATCAATGCCCAAGCGGCGTAAAACTTGTGCATCCGCGCGATCATCAACCATTTCTGCGACGGTTTCGACGCCAAAGGTTTGCGCCAAATCTACCATCATCCGAACGAAAGTTTGCTTGCTAACATCAGAGGCAACCCCTTGGATAAAGCTGCCATCAATCTTTATGGAATCCGCCTCTATCGCCAGCAGATTTTGGAAGGTCGTATAGCCCGCCCCAAAATCATCGATGGAGAATTGGCAGCCAAGCAATCTGACATGATTGGAAAATTCGCTCGCTTTTGCGGGGTCGTCCAACGCCACAGTCTCGGTCAATTCTATCGTGACCTGATCTGCGCGCGGCCCCAGCGCTTTGAGCGCCGTTATATAAGCGCTTGCGGCGGCTGGGTCCGTGACCGTCGCGGCGGAGACATTCAGCGCGAGCTTTATGTCTGGATCAGATTTCAAGGTTTCAGAGGCCAGCTCTAGGGCGCGCCTATCTAGCATGTGGACAAGTCCTAAGCCTTCCGCTGCCATGATAAACCTCCCTGCGCTGACCAGCTCGCCATCTTCGCGTTTGAGGCGCAAGAGACATTCATGATGATGCAAGCGTGACGACTTCGCATCGATAATGGGTTGATAGGCCAACTGAATGCGCCGCTGATTAAGCGCGTCCAAAACATCCTGAGCGCTGGTCTCGCGCGCGGCGGTCGCAGTGTTGGCGGCCATATTGTTATCATAGCGGCAGAGTTTTGACGGCTGGGCGTGCTGTAACGCAGCCTGGGTCTGCGCTAAAGCCGCCTGCGCGGTTTTAGCTTGGGTCGGCATTTGAGTGGAGACGATGGAGACAGCGAAGAAAAGCGGGCCATGCGGCGTATTCACGGATGATTTTTCGAGCAGAACAAATAATCGCTCGGCGATAGCTTTCACCTCTTGCGCCGTCGCGCCATATAAAACTAAAGCGAAATCGCCGCCGCCTATTCGGCCCAATAAATCAGGAGGACGCATGATATTTGAGAGGCGCTTCGCAAGGGCCTGTAAAACCGTATCGCCGGTGTGATAGCCATAAATATCATTGATATCAGCCAGGTTATTGAGGCTTAGCCGCAGCAAAGCTCCCTGACTTTGCTGGCGTTCCCCTAGGGCGCCCATATGGTCCAGGCTTTGAGTAAGAGCGGCAAGATTGGGTAGGCCCGTCAATTCATCATGACTGGCCAGAAAAGCCGCGCGGTCCTGCGCGTGTTTTTGCTGGGTTATATTCCTTATCACGCCTTGAATTTCGGACGGGTTTGCCCCGTCCCCTGAAATTCTGCGGCCCTGTTCTTCAATCCAGATTTTATCGCCATGGGCGCCGCGCCATTGATAGGTCACCTTATATTCCGCGCCGTCCCAGGTAAGGCGGCTCATCGCCCTGCGCCGCTCTCGTGCAGCGTTTGGCGAGAGTCGGGAGGTCCACTCAGCCTGTATTTGCGGCACCTTATTTGGGACCATATATAACACATCCGCCGCGCCGTCTGACGAGGCAAACTGCAAGTCTTTTGACTGCAATATGCGAAAGGGAGCCGCCCTAAGGAGCGCCAAGGCGGTAGTTTCACCCCGCAAATCTGGAGCGGAATGGAAAGATGAGCCGCTTTTTCGCACCCGCTGTTCCATGCTTAGACTGAACCTGTCAGGGGTTGAGGGGAAATAGGCATTAATCGCCAAACCCATCTGCGACTGCAAAATCTCGGCGCGCGGCGGCAATTGTCACCATAAACCCGGCCATCACATCGAGCAGCGTCATTATCATTATCATGAAAAAGATAGAGGTCGCAAAGGCGGGCAAGAGAAGGAACTCAATCAAACACACCACGAATAATACTAAGGAAAAAGCATGGTTCATCACAGCCGCGCGGCCGATTCCTGTCGATTTGATAAGTTCAAAAAACAACATCATCAATGAGCCAACGACCAGCGCATGTCCTGGCGTAATATGCCACGTAACACCACTTGCCATGGGAACGGCAAAGACATCCGCATCCAAGCGGGCCCGCATATCCGTAACGGTAGACAAGGTTGCCCCGCCCCAAGCAAAGACATTATAGACCGCAACGGGAACAATCATCATTGGGAAAATAGTAAAAAATCGCACAGGTTTAGCTCGAATCAATAGGGTTAAGAAAACCCTACCCGCTCAACTATTTACGAGGCGTTAACCCTAAAGCTCATCTACGCCGCCTGGCAGCTTCATGCGTTTACGCAACCAAATGACGCCGCGTAGATCGGCAATACTGACCTTAAGCCGCCCAAAATTCGTATATTTGCTCTCTCCAAACTCACGCGCGCGGTGATTTACATCAGCAAATTCAATGGCGAACCCCTCGCGTAGCATAAGCGCGGGGATATAGCGGTGGATATGGTCAAAATAGGGAAGATCGAGAAATGCCTGACGGCAGAACAGCTTCAATCCACAGCCCGTATCATCCGCCTCATCTTTTAGGAGGTGTTTTCTGATGCCATTACCAAAGCGGGAAGCGACTTTTTTCGCCGCTGAGTCAATGCGTTTGGCCCGCCGCCCGCCGACCATAGCCAAATTCTCAGGCGCGCCCTCGCGGGTTAATTGCGCGAAGAGCGCAGGAATATCCGCTGGATCATTCTGCCCGTCACTATCCAATGTCGCAATGACATCCGCGCGGGCCGCGCGAACGCCCGACCGAACACCGCGAGATTGTCCTGAATTCTGACGATGCGCCAAAACGCGCAATGCCGGAAAGCGCGACTTCATCTGCGTTAATACGGCTTGGGTGTTATCCGTCGAAGCATCATCTATAAAAATCATCTCATAGCGAATCGCGGACAGCGCCGCATCAATTTCAGCAGCCAAATTTTCGACATTCTCAGCCTCATTAAACGCAGGCACCACCACAGATATGAGCGGTGCCTCCTCACTTGTAGGTTTCATTTCATCAGCCAGCATAAGGGCCTCATGTCATGAAAAACGCATAGCATCAAAGGTGAAAACGCTTTTGTGCACCTGGGCGATAGGATAGGCCCAACCTATGTTAGATAAGCTAACCCCTCGCCCTTGGCACAGGCTCATCCTGATGATGCTTGCGCTCGCCATGGTCTTACCGGGCCTTGCTAGCGTTCCGGTTATTGATAGGGATGAAGCGCGCTTTGCCCAAGCCAGCGCGCAAATGGCGGAGACGAATGAGTTCCTGCATATTAAATTTCAAGACGAGGCGCGAAATAAAAAACCCGCCGCAGCCTATTGGGCGCAAACTGCGGCGATAAAAATATTCAATAAGGATGCAGAAAAACGCCTTTGGGTCCAGCGCCTGCCCTCTGTATTGGCGGCTTTACTGACCATTTTTGCGCTTTATTGGGGTGGCCAAAAAATGGTTGGGCGAGCGGCAGCCTTTATCGCCTGCGCCTTACTTGCAACCTCCCTCATCTTTGTTTTCGAAGGCCATATTGCCAAGACAGATGCTCTGCTTTGCGCGTCCACAACCCTCATGTTTGCAAGTCTTGGGCGGCTCAGAGCGGCGAGGGGACGGCGCGAGGTTTGGGTCTTTTGGGCCGCATTGGGCGCCTCAATTATGATTAAGGGCCCCATTGGGCCAGTCCTCGCCATCTTAACCTTTGCCGCGCTATGGAAATTTGATGAGAGCCTAGCTTGGGCCAAGCCGCTATTGCACATCGGCGCGATAGGCTTGTTCCTCTTACTTTGGGTGCCTTGGGCCGTGGCAATTTTTGTCGCGACCGATGGTGCGTTTTTTATTGAGAGCCTCGGCAAAGATTTCGGCGGCAAGGTTGTATCTGGCCAAGAAAATCACGGCGCGCCGCCTGGAACCCATAGCCTCGCCATATGGCTGACGCTCTGGCCAGCCAGCCTCTTCCTGCCCCTCGCTCTCGCCTTTGCCATGCAGACATGTCGCGCAAAGTCTGATGAACGGGTAGCCCGCGCCATGCGCCTCGCGCTTTGCTGGGCGGTGCCTTTTTGGATACTCATAGAGCTCATGCCCACAAAACTACCGCATTATGGCCTGCCTATTTTTCCCGCGCTGTGCCTCATCATGGGCGCCGCTATTGATTCGATAGGTAAAGTCACACGCGAAGAGACATCAGAGAATTTTAAAATAACGCGCCGCTTGGGTGGCGGTCTTTTTATCTTCAGTTCACTCCTTCTGGTCAGTGTATTGGTTGGCGCGCAGAGTCTTTACGGTGAAGATAACGCCGCAATCGTGATTTACATCACATGCGGGCTGGCGGGCTTACTCGCAATTTTCGCTGGGGTTGCGCTTTGGAAACATAGGATTAGCCAAGCCTTAGGCGCCGCCCTCTTGTCGGCTATCATTCTGACGCTGGGGGTCTATAGCGCCTTGCTACCCAATATGCCCGCCTTCAACACATCCGAACGTTTAGCCGCTGAACTATCACGTTTTGCGCCCGGCACAGAAAGCCACGCTATCCACAGTCCGCATTTTACAGAGCCCAGCCTCGTCTATCATGTGGGGGATAGCATCGATGTCAAAGCGGGCGAAGTTAATCTTTCCAATGGGCGTTTGGCTATATTGGATACCCAGCGCGATGAGACGGCGGCTCTTTTGCAGCGCCTAACCCTCTCCGCACAGCGGCGCGGGTTGTGTCTCGCGGACTCGAAACCTATTGCAGGCTTAAATTATTCTAAAGGCAGCCGGCCCGTTGAGCTTGTTATTTTGAAGGAGGTGCCTTGCGCGGAGCCGTCTGGAAAACGACCGACTTAAGCGAGAGAAAATAAGCTCTCCCGACAATGGCAATTGCCATGAAAGGCGCGGCCAAAACGGTCAAAACCTTGGGCAAAAATCCCGGCGTATAATTCCAGAAATAGCGCAGGAACCCTTTGAGCTTTTCTTTCTCAATCCAAACGCGCGGGACATTTGATGTCGACCCATAATGCATAACCGTGGCCCCGGGGACAAAGCCGACCTGTCCGCCCATTTGGCGCGCGCGTCTGCAAATCTCAATATCTTCCACATGTAAAAAATAGGTTTCATCAAATCCGCCCATCATTTCAAAACACGGGCGATCCGTCATAAGACATGCGCCTGAAATCGTGTCAATCTGAACAGGGTGCGGCGGAAGCGGATCTGTTTCACGGTGAATGGACCGCAGTCCCGGAATAACCTCTAAAATCGGAAGAAAACCGACCAAAGCTGACAGCGGCGTGAGGGCGCGGCGGCGGGCGCCGCGTTGCTCTCGGCCTTTTTCATCTCGCAATAATCCGCCCGTTATCCAAGGCTCAACGAGGCCGTCACCCGCATTGGCGAGTTGGCGCGCCGCACCTTTTGAAATAACGGCATCAGGATTAAGGAATAAAAAATAGTGACCCGTCGCCATTTTTGCCCCGTAATTACAGGCCCGAGCAAAGCCAATATTTCCATGCCCTTGTAGGAAACGAACCCGGTTATCCGCGGCCGTTAAATCTGAGAGGCGCGTTCGCGCGCTTTCAGTATTTCCATTATCGACCACAATAAGCTCATAGATATCCCGGTCTGCGAGGACAGCCGAAATAGCCTCCATTAAAGCAGGTCCGGTCATATAGCTGACCATGATAACACTGATAGGACGTTTTCTGGCTGCGTCTGGCAGCTGTCCAAAATGACCGCTCATGCCAATAGCCGCCTCTGCACCCCCACCGGGCAGAGTGAATGTTCTCACCACGTTTATACTCCTTGCGCCCCGAGCAAAAACGCTCAGTTTTTTTATCCTAAGACTGCAAGTTAATGATTGTAAAGTTAATTTTTATTCGGGTGCGATGAAAGAAGAAAACGTTCAGCTAAAATTCATCATCAATTATCAGTGTCCTCGACTGGGAGAAGACAAAGTAAACTTGTACTCAACACAATCAAAGCCCACCACCAATGTTGCCACACGCCAACGGTGGCTGCGCCGCTCGTTGCGACAGTCACTAAGAGGCCGGCCGCCGCAAAAGCTCGTAAAGGGGACCCGCAATATTTTAAGGTCAGTTTTAACAGCGCAAGTAAAAAACCGGTAACCAGACAGATGCCAACGAGACCTGTCTCGAGCCAAATTTGAATCCCGATATTATGCGGATGCATCGACATCACCAAAATATCCCGCCCATCTGGCGCGCGGAAGGTCAGCGCATCAAAGCTTCGGGAAGCGTCAAAGCCATGCCCGATGAGAGGCGCTTGCTGTATCAATTCCCAACTATAGGCCCACATGCGCAGACGATGTTCCCAAGACAAGGGAATCTTCCGCATCATCTCGGCATCCATCCCAGCAGATAGCCCTCCTAAAACCGGAGCAAAAGCAAGGCTGGAAATCGCTAAGGCAAAAGCCAATATCAGACCTAATTTGGGGCGCCATGCGGCAAAAAGGGCAAAGCCTGTCGCTAAAATGGCCGTCGGAAGAACGATGGACAAATTATTGAAATGGGCCGACGCCATGAGACCCAAAAATGCGGCAAGCGCTAAAACCCATCCGCGTTTCACGCGCCATATCAATAAAGCCGCGACAGGCCATAATAGCTGAACATAACTTACCTGCCCGCGCCCCAAATTCATTTCCGCGTCGCTGCGTCTTTGCACCGGGTCTTCTCCAGGGGCGACAGGGTCCCCTAATAGGGACAGCGCATACCCGCTCACGGCATCTATCAATAAAAGCAATACGCCCAACAGGCCCGCCCCGATTATAGTCCAAATCAGAATAGATTTTTGCGCCTCAGGTAATGTCAATATGACGACAGGGAAAAAGAGAAGCGCCGCCGTAAGGGCAAATAATATTGCGGCATTCCCCCCCAATAGGCTTGCGTCATAGGGGCTCCAGAGCGTCGACACCCACGCCCAGATGACGAATCCTAATAGCCATATTGGCCAGGCTGATTTTAAATATTGCGCGCCTGTCCGGTCTGCCGCCCACGCCATAAGGCCAGAGAGGCCAACGGCCGCGCCTGCGACTTGAAATCCAAGGCCGCCCGCAAGCGCCAAAATGGGCATGAGTAAAATCGTCAGCCACAACCAGCCGTGTGAAAAGCCGTTTAAGGTTTTGACGAGTTTTTGCACTTTACCCCTGGCGTAAATCTGGTGGTGAGGCCTCATGGGAGAAGGCGGCAATCGCGTCGTCTACGGTGACAATGCTCTGGTCACGCGAGCCAAGGCGGCGAATAGCAAGTTTGCCCTCTTCCATTTCTTTGCGGCCGACAACGGCAATAGCTGGGATTTTTCGGTCGGCTGACAGTTCGCGGATTTTGTAATTGATTTTCTCATTACGAATATCCAGCTCGGCGCGAAGTCCCGCAGCCTTCAATTTCGCTACGACCTCTCTGGCGTAATCATCTGCGTCCGACGTAATGGTCGCGACAACGATTTGAACAGGTGAGAGCCAGAGCGGGAATTTTCCCGCATAGTTCTCAATCAAAATCCCGAGGAATCGTTCAAAAGAGCCCAGCACAGCGCGGTGCAACATCACCGGTGCATGTTTCTTATCATCCTCACCGATGAAATTGGCATTGAGGCGTTCTGGCGTATTCGGGTCGAGCTGAATCGTGCCAGCTTGCCATTCGCGGCCGATCGCGTCGCGCAGAACGAAATCAAGTTTAGGACCATAAAACGCGCCGTCCCCCTCATTGAGTTCGACCTCAAGACCCGACGCATCCGCAGCTTCTTTCAGAGCGGCTTCGGCTTTGTCCCAATATTTATCAGAGCCCACGCGCAAATCAGGGCGGGTCGAGAATTTCACCTTCACATCATCAAAACCGAGATCCGCATAGACAGATTTTAACAGCTCGGTGAAGGCTTTTACTTCATCGGTGACTTGATCCAGCGTACAAAAAATATGGCCGTCATCTTGGACAAAGCCGCGCACACGCATCAAACCATGTAGCGCGCCTGAAGGTTCATAGCGGTGACAGGAGCCAAATTCCGCAAAGCGAATAGGCAAGTCGCGGTAAGACTTCTGCCCCTGATTAAAGACCTGAATATGGCACGGGCAATTCATGGGTTTCAGCGCAAGGACTTTATCCTCTTCCGCAATTTCCGCGACGAACATATTTTCGCGATATTTCGCCCAATGGCCCGACGCCTCCCAGAATTTGCGGTCCATCATCTGCGGCGTTTTGATTTCCTGATAGCCATATTCGCGCTGACGGCGAGACATGTAATCACGCAAAGTCGTGTAAAGCGTCCAACCATTTGGGTGCCAAAAGGCTTGGCCTTGAGCCTCTTCTTGGAAATGGAACAGCGAGAGCTGTTTCCCGAGACGGCGATGATCTCGCGCTTCGGCTTCTTCGATTTGTTTTAGATGCGCATCAAGCTCTTCTTGGGTTGTCCATGCTGTTCCGTAAATCCGCTGGAGCTGTGTCTTATTACTATCGCCGCGCCAAGAGGCCCCTGCGACTTTCATCAACTTAAAGGCTTTCCCGATTTTACCTGTGCTCGGTAGATGCGGTCCAAGACAGAGGTCAAACCATTTACCTTGCCTGTAAATCGTAAGAACTTCGTCTTCTGGCAGGTCTTCGATGAGTTCTACTTTGAAATGCTCACCTAGGCCTTTGAATAATTCAATCGCCTCGTCGCGCGCCATGACTTGACGCTCAAACTTATCATTGCGGTTGATGATGAAGGCCATCTTCTTTTCAATGGCGGCGAAATCATCCGCGCTGAAAGGTTCTTCGCGGTGGAAGTCATAATAAAAGCCGTTCTCGATAACGGGGCCAATGGTGACTTGCGTGCCAGGGAAAAGCTCTTGTACGGCCTCGGCCAATACATGGGCAGCGTCATGACGAATAAGTTCTAGCCCTTCTGGGTCTTTTGCCGTGACAAGTTCAATATTGGCATCATCCTCAATCGGCAAGCTGGCATCTACAAGCTTCCCGTCGAGTTTGGCCGCGAGAACCTGCTTCGCGAGGCCTTTCGAGATTTTCTTCGCAACCTGCATAGCGGTCACGCCCGCCTCATATTCGCGGGTTGCGCCATCTGGAAATGTCAAAGTGACCATGAACTTATTCCGAATTTGTACCTCGCCACATGGCAACGCGCCACGGGGCATATATGGGCGGTGTGGTAATGTTTTCGGGCACATTATCAACCCCGGACGTGCCCCAAGGCTGGCATCGAAGCAGTCGGGCCAAAGTCATCCACCCACCATACCACGGGCCGTGACGCGTAATCGCCTGTTTCGAATAAGTCGAACAGGACGGGTGATGGCTACATTTCACGCCAAAAAAGGACAGGATGGGCGAGATGAAAATTTTATAGATCATCAAAGCCGCAATCATGGGCAGAGAGAAGACTCGCCTAATCACGCCGCGGCCTCTTGCGCCGCTTCAAAAGCCGCCACAGCTGCATCAAAAGCCAGCATGGTCGAGGTATGGCGCGCAGGATATTTTGCTACGCCCGCCAGCAGCGCCAGTTTTTCAAAGCGTCCTGTGGGCGCTTCCCCGCCGTCTTTGAGCATAGCGCGCAGCCCGTCGCGCGCCGTTTGCAACTCCTCTAGGCTTGCGCCGATAATGGCCGCTTTCAAAATCGCCGCACTCGCCTGCCCCAGCGCGCAGGCCTGAACCCGCATCGCGCAGTCCGAGACTGCGCCGTCGTCAATATTCACATCAATCTCAAGCCAAGAGCCGCAGAGCTTAGAGACTTTCCGTGCCGTCCCATCGGGCGACGGCAGCGCCGCATTTTCCAATGTCGACGACAAAGTCAAAATGTCCGTATTGTAGAGGTCGGTGAACATAAGGTATATGTAGAGACAAATGCGGCGAAGGGATAGGCCATATGACGCCGCGGCACGGCGCTATTGCCCGTTAATTTCGCATATTTGGCCACTGAGCTCTCGTCCATCAATTGACGAAAGCGAGTTTTTTAGTATAGTGAAGTGCAACTTGGAGGGCAAAATGACACTTTTGAAAGCAAGCTTCTATTCTGTCGCAGCGGCAGCCGTTTTGAGTTTTTCGACGAGCGCATATGCGAATAACACATTCGCAAATGCTACAAATACGACAAACCCTTTTCTCGCTGGCGCTGTTCCCGATAAGTCCAATGTCCAATATTTGCGCCTCTTCGATGTCAGCGCCTTGCCCCATCGCGGCGAGAGATATTTAGGCTCAAGCCGGACCGCGACGTTATATTTCAAAAAAGGTGTCAAGAATTTTGAAAAGGGTAATCTTGATAAAGCCGCTCGGCATTTCAAAGCTGTCCTCAGAGCGGATGGATCGAGAGGCCTAAATAAGGCGACCTATCACTACCTTACGAACATCACGCATAAACAAGGCGATGAGGCCCAAGCTAAATCCTATGCGCAAGCCTATTACAATATAAGGTAAGGCCCCGGCATATGCGGGCCGCCTGAGGACGCGCTGTCCTTACACACGTCTTTTTCACATCTCGCTCACAGTCAGTTTTATTGTATGTGAACGCCCTTTCCGCTTTAAGGTAGCTATCTCTTATCCCCTTGGAGATACACCTCAGTCTCGGTTTTCCCCTGGCCAGACTGAATAAGTAAAGCAGGATTGGCCGCTCCTCCCTCAGGGCCAATCCTGCGTACTTAATTCACCAATCCTGCGCAAATACTTCGAATGAGACACCCATGCTACGCGACCAAAAAATCAAAAAGCTCAAAGCAGAAATTACACATCATAAAGCGGCCTGTCTTCGGGCGTGGCCAAAGCCGAGTGATTACACCCGTCTGATTGACGCGCAATATGCGCTGCGGGCGCTACGTGCAGATGAAGCGGCAGGCTAAACGCCGCTCACGGCGACCTCACACTCTGTTTTATTGTATGTGAACGCCGCTTCCGCTTTAAGGTCTTTAACGCTTCTTACCTCGAAGATGTTACCTCAATCTCGGCTCTCCCCTTGGCCTGATTGAAAGACTTAAGCAGGATTGACCCGTCCCCCAGAGGGTCAATCCTGCCCCTTTTTTTCATTTAATACAGCCGCATTATCCCGCGTCCTAAAAGCTCCACCTCAGCGGCAATAGCTGCCCCGAAGGCAGATCTTTCGCGCCTCACATTCCTGTGAACCGCCCTAATTAATCTTGCAAAGCGTCATCTAATACCCCAGAGATAAGCTCCCTATAGACATCACGGGGCCGTGTGGGGCGCGACCGAGGCATTGATTGATTCAGGCAATTGCTTCGCCATTAAACTCTATCTCTGTCTTTTTCCCGTGGTGCGAAAGCTGCGATCAGTCTGACCTTTGCGGTCAATACTGCCCCCTTGGAACCGAGTGAAACAGAAAAGATACCCATGAAATTAAATGTCTGAGGATACCAACACCCCCCCACATAAATCCCGTCTCGCCGCGCTTGAGGACATGCAGGTGCTCGATAGTGGCTCGGAGGCATTTTATGACGATATAACCCACCTCACCGCAGCGTTATGCGAGGCGCCTATTTGCCTGATCAGCCTTGTCGATGAAGACCGGCAATGGTTTAAATCCGAGGTCGGCCTATGCCTGTCAGAAACCGTCATCGAGCAATCCATATGTGTCCATGCGGTGCAACAAAATAGCTATCTTGAAGTCTTCGACACGCAGCTTGATCCGCGCACGCAGGATAATGTGCTATGCCGGGGGAGCAGGCCTATCCGCTTCTATGCAGGCGCGCCTTTAAAAACGACAGAAGGCCTCGCCCTCGGTACGCTTTGCGTATTGGATTACATGCCGCGACAGCTGACCAAACTTCAGCGCCGCGCGCTAGAGATTCACGCCAATATCGTGACCCGGCACTTAGAATTCACGCGAACACTTGTCAGGCGAGAGCTTGTCCCCGCAACGCAGGATCTGGACGCCTATAAGGCGACACAAGCCGAATTCGAATCGCTGACCCCGCGCGAAAAAGACGTTCTCAAATTAATCGCCGGACCCAGCGCCAGCTTAAGCAGTAAGCAAATTGCGGCGGAATTGGGCATTAGCCACCGGACGGTGCACCACCACCGCGCCCATATCATGACTAAGATGAAAGTGACCTCTGTCGCGGAGTTAATCACCAAATGCCTCAAAGCCGAGCTTTACGACTAGCTGTTTCCAGCTAGGCAATCATACGCATAGACACATAAATTTTTGGTTGTAGTAAGGGGACATCAAGTAAAACATGCGCCCCGTTTTATTTGTTCGAGCCCAGAGCTACTACAGCGCTGGGCTCCTCCCCCCCCTTATTTCTGCCGCAGCGGGGATTAATCCTCATTTCAAACCCGTCCGCGCGGCCCAAAAACACTGCGCTTTCAATCGCTTATAAAATAAATAAAAAACTTGTTCCTCACACTGCAATTTCACCCGCATATTAACTCTCGTTCTTTCGGACATTGGACAAGTAAGACGTCACTTACCTGTATCGAGAGACGGTGGAGTTGAGCGTCTGATTAAGTGCAAATCGCATTCGCGAAATGCACGAGACACATCAGAGTGTGCCGGACTTTTTGAAGTGAGAGCCGATGCCTGAGGCCAAAGTTGCCTCAACTGGTAGGACAGACGGGCCGCTTCATCAAAAACCATCGCCGCGTGGCCAAGTTGATTGATTTCAAATCAATCAACAAGGGAGCGGAATGGGCTTATGGCCCAATCCGCTATGATCTCTGCGTAAAACACATTATTATCTCTGGTCTCCATCGCGGAGATCACCACGCGGGCCGTCCTTTTTTCGAGGGCTTCGCCCTCTAATGCGCGCCGCCGCCGGCCAACCCGGCGCGGAATGCTTCTGAAAAAACCTTGGCAGTTCCTTTGATGGACTGTGAGCCTAACCGCGTGAGAGAAACACAATGCCCCGAAAACCTGACCATCCCCCGACCCTCAGCGTCCAAGAGCAGCTGCGCTGTCTCCATCTCGCGGTGAAGCTCCGCAGTGAGCAGGTGAAATTGCGTCGGCTGGAGTGGGACACCCAAGAGCTGGCCCTGCCGCATATCTGGCCGCTGCCGGG
>CALLBD010000077.1 GCA_938001915.1 uncultured Caulobacterales bacterium
GGCATCACGGCCATTGGCTCTGGCGGAAATTACGCCCTCTCAGCGGCGCTCGCGATGGACGAATATGAGGCAGACGCCGAAACCCTCGCCCGCAAAGCCATGGCCATTGCGGATAAGATTTGCGTGTTCACAAATAATAATCTGACGCTGGAGTCTTTGGAGACGGATTAGGCCAGCCACGCCTTATTCGCCGGCATACCCGCTTCGACTTTCAAGACAGCGGCATCTAGATGCCCCTCCGCGAGTTCCGTCAAAAGCTCTGACGTTGTGTCCTGTAGCTTGGCGTAAAATCGCGTCTTATTTGGTAATTGTCCAATGACGACGGCGCCGATGGGCGCACCGCGTTTATGCTGGACGATATAGCTTTCCATAACAGCTTTGCCTGAAGGGGCAGCGGCTTCACCTGCGGCGGGCTGTTCTGCGACGCGGCGCGCAATCTCCGCGCTATCCGCGAAAATATCGCCAGCGTTCCATTCCGTAGAATATATGCCGACGGCTTGCTTGCTCATCCACCCACCATTGCCATGCGCAAGGCCGACAGAACCCGGCGCAGCGCGGCAGGCGCTAATAGTTTCGCATATGCCGTGCAGCGTATAATTATTTCCTGCGCCGCCAAAAAACGGCAATCCGCCCGTGAGCGACAAAGGCTTCCGATGCCGGTTTAATTGCGCGGCGGCTTGGTCGACAACGCAAGGGAAACAGGAATAAATATCCGTATGATCAATATCACTCGCGGTGATATTCGCGGCAGCCAAAGCTCCCTCAATCACAAGCTCCATCGCAAGACTGCGGGATAAATCCGAGCGGTCCAGCATGAGGTTTTCATTGGCCTGCGCATGGCCGCGTAGGAAGACCCATTTTTCGCGCGGCACGCCTAATCGCTCGGCTTCGCCGACAGTTGTGAGAATAACCGCGGCGCCTTGGTTCACGCCGTCTTTGGCAACCATATGTTTGAGATAAGGCGAAACCATATTTCGGTTCGCCCCACTCGGCGTGGCAATCTCTTCCGCAGAATACGCTTGAGGAAACATAGAATAAGGATTTGTCGCTGCGCGGCCCGACAGGGGCGCGATAAGCGCCGCCATATAATCGCGATGTTCTTTGATCGTGCGGCCCGCTTTCTTGCGGCGAGCGGTTTCAATAAACCCGTAATAAGACATGGCATCCGCAAGGCCATGGGCCATTTCGCTTTGGGAAATAAACATCGGTAGTTTAAACGGTCCGCGATCGGTCCACTCGCCGTCATGTGTTTCGGTCCAGTCTAATGTGGCCTGTGCGCGCTGGGCGGCGCGCATATTCGCCAGCGCCTCACCGCCCGCCACAATAGCGACCTTCGCCTTCCCTAACTGTAAAGCCTGCGCAGCTTCGGCCACCAAAGTCTGCGGCGATTGCCCCCCCACGACTTCGTAAATCGCGTGCTTGGGCGTCGCCCCAATTCGCGCGGCCACGGCCAGTGGCACGCTATTCGGTCCGCCAAAAGGACAGGCATAAGCAGGGCTGCTATCGGAGAATGTCCGCACGCAGGCGAGCCAGTCAATCTGCGCGCCAGACAGACCTACATCCGAAAGTGCCGCTTTGGCCGCGCGGCCTGCCATCTCTGCGTGGGAGGCCGCAAGGGTCAAATCACTCGGCACGGCTTCAACGGCTTGGCCAATACCAATGAGAATGGGAGTCAGTTTATCCATGCGCCAGGAGTGGAAAAATTCTGGCTCAATAACAAGCGCTATAGCTGCATGTCGCGGTCTCAATAATTTGTAGTGTTCATCTGACGTCCCCTCACCCTTTTGTCTCTTGCCTCTCCCGCGGAACCCTGTTCAAAGTCTTAGCCAAAGAGAGGGTGAGCCATGAAGCATATGTTTAAAAACCTAGGGGGCAGTAGTGCGGCCTTGGCCCTAGTTGCGTGCGCAGCTCCGAACGGCGCGCCCTCGGCAAATAAACCTATCTCCTGCGATATGTTTCTCGCCGTTCTGGGCACAGCGCAGGATGCGGGCAAGCCGCAAATTTCAGTCCATAGCGACCCCGCCTGGACAGACCCATCGCAGGCGAAGCTGGCGTCCTCACTCGGGCTTATCAACCGTGCAGATGACACGCGCTATCTCTTTGACGCGACCCCTGATATTCGGCGGCAAGCCTATGACCTCGACCACATAGATGATGGGCGCGGGTTTGCCTTAGACGGTGTGTTTCTGACGCATGGCCATATGGGGCATTATTTGGGTCTGGCGCATTTAGGCCGAGAGGCAATGGGCGCGAAATCTGTACCCGTCTATGCCATGCCAAAAATGGCGGAATTTTTGCGCACAAATGGCCCGTGGGATCAGCTGGTGGCGCTCAAAAATATCGACATTCAAACGCTCGCCGATGGCGGCACACTTCAGCTGGGCCAGCAGCTTTCTGTCACGCCTTTTCAAGTTCCCCATCGCAGCGAATATACCGAGACGGTGGGCTATCGTATATCAGGACCAAAAGCGCGGGCGATTTACCTGCCCGACATAGATAGTTGGACAGCGTGGGAAGCGCAGGGCGGCTCGCTCGAAACGCTCGTCGCGGAAAATGACCGCCTTTATCTGGACGCCACATTTTTCAGCGGCGCAGAATTACCGGGCCGCGATATGAGCCTTATCCCTCATCCGACGATTTCAACGACAATGGAAAAGCTCGCAGGCCTATCCGCAGAGCAGCGCGATAAAATTCACTTCATTCATTTAAACCATTCCAACCCCGCCCATGATAAAAATAGCGACGCCTCTGCGCAGGTGAAAGATAAGGGGTTTAACATCGCGCAAGAGGGCGAGCATTTTTGCCTGAGTGAGTAGCGCTATGATTTCTCATGTTTGCTGGCGCGGCCGCTCACCCGTTTGCGCCACATACGGAAACTGCTGGGTTTCATATGTCCGCGCATAATCTTTATGACTTCGGGCTCAGATAGACCTGTCTGCGCCTTGATATTATCAAAGCTAGTTTCGTCATCCCACGCCATAGCGACAATTTCAGATGTGGTAATATCGCCTTTGTCAGGCCGCGGCGTGGCGGGAATGAAATCATCGGGGAAGCTGCGGTCGATCATGGACTATATACGCGCAGGACAGCGCATGGAAGCTGTGTTAAAAGCGACTGAATCAAACGAAAGGGATGAGATGACAAAAGGTGTTGGCGGCAAGACAGCGAAAGCGGCCCTTGAGACCCTCTCGGATATGACAGCAGGGGCAGTTCCCATTGCCCTGCCCGAATTTGAGGCCCGCATTGCCAAGGCACAGACACTGATGGCGGCGAAAGGTATGGACGCGCTTTATCTCCATGCCGGAAGTTCGCTTTATTATTTCACGGGTATGCGCTGGCGCGGGTCGGAACGCATGGTTGGGGCCATTTTATTTCAAACGGGCGCGCCTCTATTCTTTGGCCCAGAATTCGAAAAAGGCACGCTTGAGCAATTCATGTTGGTCAAAGGCGAGGTCGCCACATGGGAAGAACATGAAAATGCTTACGCGGTTTTTGCCTCGCATCTGGACGGGGTGCAGACGCTGGGGATGGATGAAGCGACGCCTTTTTTCGTCAGCGACGGCATTGCCAAAGCCGCCCCGCATTTCATCCTGACCAATGGCGCGGCCATCACGGCCAAATGCCGTATGATTAAATCCCCCGCCGAACTCGCGCTCATGAAACGCGCCAAAGAAATGACGCTGGCGGTGCACAAGGCCACGGCCTCTATGTTGTATGCGGGTATCACGACCACAGAAGTCGGGGAGTTTTTAAACGCCGCCCACCGAAAGGTCGGCGCGCCCGCAGGCAGCTATTTCAAAATTGTACTCTTCGGCCCTGACAGCTCTTTCCCGCATGGCGTGAAATCGCCCAAAGCCCTAGAGGACGGGGATATGGTACTGATAGATACGGGCTGTCAGTTGCATGATTATATTTCCGATATTACGCGCAGCTATGTCTTTGGCGAACCGACAGAAAAACAACGCCATGTGTGGAACGCCGAAAAGGCGGCGCAAGCCCGCGCCTTTGACGCCGCGCAAATCGGCACGCGCTGCGGGGATGTCGATTTAGCCGCGCGGGCAGAGCTGGAAAAACACGGCTTTGGACCTGGCTATAAAACCCCCGGCCTACCCCACCGCACAGGTCACGGCATCGGATTAGATATTCACGAATGGCCCTATTTAAATTGGGGCGATGATACGATTTTAGAGCCCGGCATGTGTTTTTCGAATGAACCGATGATATGCCTTTACGGCGAATTCGGTGTGCGGCTGGAAGATCATTTTTATATGGGTGAGGAGGGTCCCGTCTGGTTCACTGAACCGAGCCATAGTATTGATGAGCCTTTCGCAGGCGTTTGATATGGATAATTTATCAAATATCCACTTTGCTTGTCTTGTAACCTTATCTCTGTTGGCGGCCTCCTGCGGTGACATAAACAAACATCAGTTCGATCTGAAATATGACGAGACAGCTGAACTGACCGTGGTTTGCGGTAACTGCTCTTATTATACGGGAACCGCCGACTCGCCCCAAAAAATTATCATAAAACGTACAATTGACCGAGAGGCCATAGCCTTATTTTCAAGTATAAAATTTTGCGGGTTAGGTGACACAACACCTGATGCTTCGGTTAGAATAGAAACTGACAAAGGGTTAGTTGCAGGTTTTGGAATTCTGTATCCAGACCAAAAATTCAATTCCTCTTTAAGAATCCAATCCTCTCAAACAGGACTCGGCCAAGGATGTTCTGCAAAAGACCAAGAGCGATTTGAGAATTTTTTCGAGGCTTTCCTAAGCCGCAGTAATTTGTAGTCCTTCGTTTTAGATAGACACTTGAAGAAAATGAAATTGCTTTTGAAAGAAAAATAATATGGGTTTGCCAACCACCTCAGAAAAAATATTGGAAGAAGAGACTCGTCTGGATTGCGAAATTCCCGAGATCATTAAGTCAATAATCTTAAAAAACAATGGTGGAGCAGAGTGTTATGCTGGTGATGAAAGGGATGAATTTTGGATTTTATTTTCTGTTAAAGACACACGTACTAGAAAGCACGCTAGCCGCTCTGCTAATTATATTGAAAGAGAAACAGAAAGCGCGAAAACTTGGGCAAATTTTCCTGACGAAGCAGTAGCCCTAGGAGAAAACGGATCTGGAGATTATTTGATTACATTCAAAAAATCTGCGTGCATTTATATTTGGCGGCACGAATCTGGCGAAATTTCTGAAACCTCAATAAAAATTACTGGTTAGTTTCAGTTTCAAATTGAACGTATATGGATATTGTATCAGTTTGCGAATTTTGAAAATTCGTTCCACCTAAAACGCCTCTTCCTCTGGCAAGAATATCTCGCGCTTTCCGCCTGATCCTGCGGCGCTAATCATGCCTTCGCCTTCCATCCGCTCAATCAAATCTGCGGCGCGGTTATAGCCGATGGAGAGTTTGCGCTGGATGTAGCTGGTTGAGGCTTTGCGGTCGCGGGCAACAATCGCCACGGCTTGGTCAAAGAGCGAACCGCCCTCAGAGCCGCCGCCTGCAAGTTTTGGATCGCTTGGCGCTTCTTCGCGTTCTGTTGTGATATCTTCGAGATAGCTCGGCGCGCCTTGGGCTTTCATAAAGGCCGCAATACGTTCGACTTCTCCGTCACTTACGAAGGGCCCATGGAGGCGGCGCGGACGGCCCGTACCCGCGAAGAGCATATCACCATTCCCAAGCAGCGCTTCACCGCCCTGTTCACCAAGGATAACGCGGCTGTCGATTTTCGAGCCCACACGGAAACAAATCCGTGCAGGGAAGTTAGCTTTAATTGTGCCCGTAATCACATCTGTCGATGGACGCTGGGTCGCCATGATGACGTGAATACCCGCCGCCCGCGCCATTTGCGCGAGGCGCTGTACGCTGCCTTCAATGTCTTTTTTCGCAACCATCATCAGGTCGGCCATTTCGTCAATAATCACGACGAT
>CALLBD010000078.1 GCA_938001915.1 uncultured Caulobacterales bacterium
CTTCGAAGCGCTTGGGTTCAAACATTATCAGGCGGATAGCACGGTCGATGATAATGAATTACGCAGCCTTTATATCGACCGCATTTATGACACCTATATTGATGAAGAAGAGCTTCAAGCCTGCGATCATATCATCAAAGACATTGCTGATAGTCTTGAGCGCCGCCCGTATTCCTCTCGCGAATTTATCTGGGAAATGGGGAAATGGCTCAAAACAAATGCGGTGAAAAAAGATAGCTTGATTGAGACGTGTTACGATTATGACGTCCCAATTTTCGTGCCAGCTTTTTCTGACTGCTCCGCAGGCTTTGGCCTTGTCAAACATCAGGTTGAAAATCCAGGAAATTACATGTCGATTGATAGCGTCGCAGATTTCCGTGAATTGACAGATGTAAAAATCGAAGCAGGCTCCACCGGATTGCTAATGATCGGCGGCGGGGTTCCGAAGAACTTCGTTCAAGACACGGTCGTCTGCGCCGAAATTCTGGGCGTTGAAGCCGAGATGCATAAATATGCCGTGCAGATTACTGTGGCAGATGTCCGTGATGGGGCGTGCTCCTCTTCGACACTCAAAGAAGCCGCGAGCTGGGGTAAGGTTCAAACGACCCTTGAGCAGATGGTTTTTGCAGAGGCTGGGTCTGTCATCCCGCTCCTCGCGTCAGATGCTTATCACAGTGTAGATTGGAAAAACCGTCCACGCCGTGAGTTCGCGAACCTTTTCAGAAAGACAAAGTCCGCATGACCGCGCCCTTCCCACTCTTAAAACCAGCAGAGGGTTTTTTGGGCCTCGACGGCGACCTCGTAACGTCTTATGAAGACTCTCGGGCCGTTGTTATACCCTTCGGACTAGAAGCGTCCGTGTCTTACGGCGGAGGCACCGAAGCAGGCCCTGCAGCTATGCTTGAGGCTAGCCATGAGGTTGAACTCTTTGACGAGGTTTTTTGGTGTGAACCTGTTGAGCGTTACGGCGTGGTGACGGCCCGCGAGCCTATTATCGATAATTCAGACATTCCTGCGGCGCTTAATCTGTTGGAATCTATGACACGCGCTGTCTTGAAGGATGGAAAATTCCCGATTGTTTTCGGCGGCGAACATTCAATAACGCCAGGCGCTATCAGGCCCTTTCTCGAGCAATTTGATGATTTAATCATCCTGCATTTTGATGCGCATGCTGATTTACGTGATGGATATGAAGGTGAACACTTCTCTCATGCGGCTGCCATTCGGCGTGTATTGGACCATCCGACTGTACCCATTATATCCTGCGGAATTCGGAATATTTCCAAAGAAGAAATCCCTTTCTATGAAGCCAATAAACATCGCATTACGATTCATTGGGGCAAAGACCGCGCGAGTTGGAATGTCGCCGATATCGTCAAACCCCTAAGGGGGCGGCCTATCTATTTGACCTTTGATTTAGATGGTTTCGACAGCTCACTGATGCCGTCGACAGGAACCCCTGAACCGGGCGGATTATTTTGGGAAGATGCCATGGCCATCATAGATGCGGCCTCAAGCATTGGAACAATTGTCGGCGCGGATATTAATGAATTAGCCCCCATTGAAAATCTTCATGGGCCCAATTTTTTGGCTTCCAAGCTGGCCTATAAAATTCTAAATTATTCACTGGGCCGAACATAGGTTCGGCTCTCATAGGGCTGAAAGGCTCGCGGCGTTTCATGGAGGCACATATGTCCAAACGTCACCGTAAATCAAAAGAGTTTAAAAGCTCCCGATCGGGAGAGGATGACCTGTTCGAGCCTGATGACTATGAGCTCTATAAGGCGCCCAAAGGCAAAAAGCTTAAAGGTCGAGATCGACGAAAAAGCATAAAACGCGCTTTTTACGACGAATAACTACAGACGATTTTTATCTAAACCCCTTGGTTTTTGACCGAGGTTTGAAGTCATGCCCAAATTGCAAATGTCATAAGCACGGAGTGTAAAGTGACCGAACCAACAGATTACTCTAAAATCCTTGAAACCATCGCGGCTTGTAAAGATGTTTCGAAACTTAACAATTACATTGAAAATGCAACGAAAAAAGATGTGCCTATCGTTCGTGACGCGGCCTTACGTCAGCTAGGGTCCCTCACACCAAAATATGACCCAGGAACATTAGAATATGATTTCTGGAAGACTATCAAAGCTTATGAGCTTGTTTTGCGTGAAGACGATAAGACAACGGTCAACCTCTTCAGAACACGCAAACAAGCCGAGACAGACGGCATAGAGCAAACCCTCTCCGAATGGGTGCTCGATAAATCTCATGCTTGGGTGTTCAATGCATTAGTTGAAATAGGCAAGTCGGACATGACGGGTGAAGGTGTTGTCTTGAAGCATAAAGAACGCTTTGAAGAGGCTGTAGTAGAGGCTGCGACGGAGCGTTTGAATGTAAACTCTCCCTCGATGGATGATTAAAAGACAATGAATTATAGTTCAAACATAGTCAAAAAAGCGGCGCGATAATGACAAAAACTCCACGCGCGAAGTCTATTTTTATCTCCAAGATATTTGCTGTTCTTGCCCTCCTTGTCATCGTCTTAGCGATGTATTTCGAGCAATAGCGTTATTACGCTAAACTTCCGATTTGCAGGTTTCGCCGCGTTGCGGCGAGTCTGGCGCGCCTGCCTTCGCTCGTAATGGGGCGGCTCCGGCAGGCCCGCCAGACGGGATAGACGCGATGGCGGCAATTAAATAGGAAAGGCAGAAATTGGTAGACGATAGTGAGTGCTATGGTAAACCCGCCGTCAGCTCTCCTTCGGGGATTTTGGCGTTGGGTCTTAACGGAGTTAGTCTGCGTATATTCGCAAGCAACTCATAGGAGACCATTATGACAGTATTTATCGGATTAGATATTTCATTGGAC
>CALLBD010000079.1 GCA_938001915.1 uncultured Caulobacterales bacterium
GAGATATAAGTGATGTATTGATCATTCTGCTTAAAGTCGATGTAGACGAAAGGCGCGACGGGAGAGGCCAGCCCTAATTTTGCATCTGCCATGAGCTTTAAAATATCGGCATGCGAGTCCGCCGCGCTAATCCGGTCCAAATCTTTTTGGATAGGCGTCAGGCCCATTTCCTCAATACGGTCCGTGTTTAAATAGGCATTATAAAAATCCCCAATGCGTTTTTCATCTGCGCTTGGGTTTGATTTTGTGGCCGCGTTCTCAATAATTTCGCGCACGCGTTTTTCTGACTTATCTCTGAGGATGGAGAATGCACCATACCGAGACCGATCAGAGGGAACTTCAATATTTTTCAACCAATTCCCATTTACGAAGGCGTAAAAATCATCTCCAGGTTTAACCGTTTTATCAATATTCTCAGTCGCGATTCCGAAGCTACCTAAGATCGCTTTAGACGGCGTAGCCTCAACGGATTGCACCGGCTTATCTGTGGTCACATCTGCGGCGTTGTCGCAGGCTGCGAGGGTCAGAGTCAGCGCAGCAAAGCTGACGCCCATCAATTTTGTTAAAGTCATTTTGTCTCTCCGAATTAATAATGCTATTCTGCGGGGTTTAGCCTAGCCTCTCCGCTATTTGTTATGACAGGTTCCGCCTTATCTTCAATATCCATGCCTTCGAGGGCCAGAACCATATCCGGGTCATATTGAGATCCAAGCGGCGCTTGTTTTTCGCCTCTCCACAGCCCTTTAAACAATCGGGATATATCAACGCCAATGGCATACATGGCGGGCACGAGCATGAGCGTAAGGAAGAAATCAAATAAAACACCAAATGCGAGTGCAACTACCATCGGCTTGAGGAACTCACTTTGCGTCGAGGTCTCAAATAAGATTGGCGTAATCCCGATAAAGGTTGTCACCGATGTCAAAAGGATGGGGCGGAAACGGGCCACGCAGGCATCAAGCATCGCCTGATAGGCGCCAACGCCCTTGGCTCGCAATCGATTCACGTAATCAATCAATACGAGGTTATCATTCACCGCCACACCTGACGCGGCAAAGAAGCCGAAAACGCTCATGATACCAAAGGGAACACCCGTAATGAGATTACCAAATATCATACCAATAAAGGCAAAGGGAATCGCAATCATAATCAGAAGCGGTTGCGCATAGGACTTAAAGGCAATCGCGAGCAGACCATACATAATAAATAAGATGAAAACGAAACTGAGCGTTAATTCCCGCTTTAAAGTGGTAACGGTCTCGTCTTCGCCGACATTAATTTTCTCAACATTGGGGTGACGTAATTTCCATTCCGGGAAAAACTCGTCATCAAGTTGAGATTTAATCTCGGCCTGTTGTTGCTGTGCGCCGCGAATGCGGCCGCCTGTGTAGGCGACCTGCTTACGGTCACGTCGCCGAATGCGAGATACCCCTTCGGCAAAACTGACATCCGCAACGGAATAAAGCGGCACTTCAACACCATTAGCCCCGCGAATACGCAGGTCATTCAGACTGTCAATACTCTCGCGCGCGGCAAGGGGATAACGGACCATAACCCGGACATCTTCGCCATTACGCGGGAGGCGCTGCACTTCTTGACCGAAAAAGGCTTGTCTTACCTGACGGGTCACATCCTGTAGGGTGATGCCTAAACTCTCTGCGCCGGGCTTCATATTAAAGCGAATTTCAGAGGCAGAACTCTCCAAATTATCCCACGTCCGGACGACACCGTCATATGTATCGACCTCATTTTTAAGGTCTAAGACGGCGGCGCGCAGATTATCTTCATCTGAAGATGCGACAGCGTAAAACAAGCCGCCCCCACCGCCAAAATCACCTTCCGTTGATCCATAGGTGACCCGAAAAGCATCACTTATCGGGCCGACATATTCTTCAAGCTTATCCGCGATAGCTTTGGTGGAGGTATTATTGCGCTCACTGGAATCAACCAGCCCTAAAAAACCCTGCACGCCTCGCCCTTCGGTGATGGTCCCCGGGTTCTCAATTATAGGGACATCTGTCCCAAATAATTCTTTGGAGTCAGCGTTTAGTCGCGCGATGCCATCTTCAATCTGCTGGCGCACCTGTTCACGGCGTTCAAACGTGGTCCCTTCGGGGAAGCGTGCGTTAACTTGAATGAGGTCCGATTCAACTTCCGGGAAAATCGCCGAGGGGGCTATCCCCGACGCCAGTAACATAAGCGCCATCGCCATGAGGCCGGCAAATATAGAAAAAGTGATATATCGGAAGCGAAGCAGCATCGCCACAAATGGCCGGAAAACCTTACGCGCAAAGCTATTAAGACTTTCCGCCAAATTATGTTGAAACTTCAGAATACCGCCAACCTTATTCGGGTCCACAGGTTTGAGGTGCCGTAAGTGAGCGGGAAGAATAAAAAAGGCTTCCACCAATGAGAATATCAAAACCGCGATAACAACCAAGCTGATTTGTTCAAACAAAGCTCTAACAGGACCTGTCAGGAGCATCATTGGGACGAACATCATAATCGTTGTTATGACCGCAAAATAAACGGGTTTTACGACCATATTCGCGCCTGCAACTGCACCGCGCTCGCCGTCAATGCCATTCTCAACGTGGAAGTGGACACTCTCGCCGACGACAATCGCGTCGTCCACAACAATACCGATCACTAATAGGAACGCGAAAAGCGAAATCATATTTAAGGTAATACCAATCATGGGCGCGATGGCTAACGCGCCTGCAAAAGCCGCCGCAATGCCGACAGTGACCCATATCGCCACCTTAGGCCGCAGGAATAACATCAAAACAACAAGCACGAGAATCATACCCGACAGGGCGTTGCCCGTGATGAGATTCATACGGCTGTCGAAAGTTGTAGAGCCGTCAAACCAAATACTGAAACTCAAATTACCAGGGAGCGATTCCGCAATTTCTTTTTCAAATTTACGAATTGCCTTCCCTGACGCTGTGATGTTCATCGTGTCTGGTGAAGAGACTTGAAAAATGGCCGCAGGCTGCCCGCGGAAATCCGCCGCGAACTTATTATCATCGAACCCGTCAATGACATTGGCTACGTCCCCGACACGGACAATACCGCCATCCGCTGTTTGGCGAACAATAATATTCTCAAATTCCACTTTACTATCAGCAAGGTTCCGCGCGCGCAGTTGAAGATTGCCCCCTGTTGTTTCAACATTCCCCGCCGATAGGTTCACAGAGGTTCCAGATATGGCTTGGCTCACCTGATTGAAAGTCAAGCCATAGCGGCGCAGATCAACCTCGGAGACTTCGATTGTGACCTGCTCGGGAATTTTAGAAATTTGCTGCGTTAATTGCAGGCCCGGCAATTGGGTGAGTTTTAGACGTAAACTATTGGCCTGTCGTTGAAGCTCCAGGCGGTCCACATTCCCATAGAGCGCCAAATACATTATATCCGGGCGAGCATCCCAGCGGAATACTTGCGGCCGGAATGAGTCTGGCGGCAAGTTTTGAATCCCGTCTACGCGGTTTTTAACCTCATCCAAAAGCTTGTCGTAATCAATGCCTAGCTTGGTTCTAATACTGATTGTTGCGCCGCCTTCTCTGGCATCAGCTTCAATATAATCAATACCGTCGAGACCATCTACGGCCTCCTCGACACGCGTTACAATCTGTTCGTTCACGTCACGCGGAGAAGCGCCATTCCACACAACGCTGACGGTCATCCCATTAATGGTGGTGCCCGGAAGAAACTCGCGCTCAAGATTATTATATCCCCATATGCCCGCCACAAACATAGCGACCATGAGCAAGTTTGCTGCGACAGGGTTTTTGACAAACCATGCGATTAATCCCTTCATGGCGCGGCCTCCTCAGAGTCTTTATCTGTATTATCTGATGTCTTTTTTGAGCCGTCATCTGTCTTATCTTTGGACCCCTTTTCTTTCGACCAATCTGGCTTAGGCGGATCAACAAGAACGACTTCCGGATTATTGGCATCCAAGACTTTCAGGGTCATCTCAACACGAGACCGCTCCATGGGAGACAAAACAACGAGTTCACCCGCCGACACGCCGCCTGTCAAAACCGCGCGTTCAGCCGTGGAGTCCAATACAGAGACCTGCCGAATTTCAGCCTTTCCTTTATCATCAACGACATAGACTTCGTCTTGGGGCCGCAGGCCATCGCGGGGGAAAGTGATAACATTTTCATATGTCTTCCCATTGATATCCGCATCGACGAATAGACCTGGCGCGAGGGGTACGCCATCTTCAGACGCGCCTTTCCCGTACGGATCAACCACTTCTACAATGGCAAACAAGGCGCGAGTTGCCGTGTCATAGGCGGAGTCCGTTCGCATAATATGCCCATCCCAATAACGCACTTTACCCGCCACTAAAGCACTTAAATCAACCCGCGGCGCGCTTGCACGGTCTTTCGCGAAATAAGCGAGAGGCAGATCTAATTTCGATAATTGATCATCTGAGAGAGGCAGGCGCACCTCGACAATATTTGTTGAAAAAATACGGGCGAGACGACTGCCTGGCGTAACGAACTGACCAATATCGGACGTCTTTGAACGTACCCGTCCTGCAAAGGGCGCCCGGACTTCCGTTCGAGATAAATTAAGTTTCGCCGAGTCTAATTCAGCTTGAGCCGCCTGTAGAGAAGCTCTGGCTTGCGCCTGTTGAGGTTCGCGCAAGGCAAGCGGGCTTGGCTCACCGCGGCCCAATTCCGCGTAGTCCTGACGGGCGATTTCGCCTTCGGCCTGCTCGCGAACCAGAACCTGCTGTGCTTGCGCCACGCCAGCTTGAGCCCGAATAACCGCGACTTTGAAATCAGCATCCTCAATGCGGAGTAGGGTTTCGCCTTTACGAAAAATGCCGCCCTCAATAAAATTGGGAGACACATACACAACCTTCCCGCCAACTTGCGGCACGAGATCAATCTCGATTTGCGGGCGGGCTTCGCCTTGCGTCGAAACTTTCAACTGGACATCTTCTTGCTTCGCATAATCAGCAATTACCGCTAGCGTGTTAAATCGTCTTTTTTTCTCTTTCGGCTTTTTCGACACGTTGATGACAGAAATCGTCAACATGACCATGGCCAGAATGATCAAAACGCCAGAGACAACACCTTGCAAATATTTTATCCAAGAGGGCGGATTATCAAAAACATACCAAATCGCGAGACCAATCATAACGACGGCAAAAAGGACATATAACCGCAGCCAAGTTCCGCCAGAGGTGATAGCGACAGATGGATTGATTTTTGCGGTCGAAACCGAGGCTACACCCGCAACTAACCCCAATATGAGCAGTATAGGCAGG
The DNA here is from genome assembly GCA_938001915.1 of uncultured Caulobacterales bacterium. Lineage (GTDB taxonomy): Bacteria > Pseudomonadota > Alphaproteobacteria > Caulobacterales > Maricaulaceae > Litorimonas. Next base: position 5,291 of record CALLBD010000079.1, read on the forward strand.
ATGACAATCAAAGATTTTCTCACGCCATTCCGACGCGGCTTTACAATTGAATAATCGGGGGTTGAGTCAGCCATCTAATTTAACCTTGATCTCTCAAAAAAGCCGGAAAAGCGTCGGGTGGTATATCTCCATACGCACCACCACCCAAAGCAATGTGTAATCTCACACGATTTTGCAATCTTTCCGCACGGGCAGATATGAGCTGACCCTCTGCAGAGAGGCGCCGAGACTGCGCGTCCAATAATTGTAAAATCGTTGCGAGACCCTCGGTATACCGTAACTCAAGCCGCTTTTCGGCTTCCAGTGACTCATCAACAGCAACACGGAGCGCAACTTCAGTCTCCTCTAAACGGGCTTCGCCGTCCAACGCATTTTCGACATCAAAATAGGCCTGCAGAACCGTGCTGATGTAGGATTGCAGCTGTTGCTTGAGAATAGCCTCTTGAACTTCCACATTCGCCCGCAGCCGCCCCCCCTGAAAAATAGGCGCCGTTAAACTCGCCGCGAGGCGCGCTACTAGGGCATCAATGTCAATAAAGCTTTCCAATCCCTGCCCCGAAGCAGAGGTCGAACCAGACAAAGATAAGCTCGGCCTTAAGGCTTTCCGGGCCAAATCAATCTCAAAACCCTGTTCTGCCAAACGGCGCTCAGCAGCAATCAAATCGGGCCTTTGCGTTAAAATATAGGTGGGTGCACCCGCGCCTGTTAGCAGCGGCAACTCAGGTAAATCTAAAGAGGCTTCAAGAGCGCCCGCAGGATAGCGCGTTAATAAAATTTCTATTTGACGGGACAAGGCCGACAAGCGCTGTTTCCGCGAGGCCTGCAGCGCCTGCGCCTGCGCCACGCTCGAGCGCGCCAATCTGACATCGGAACTTCCCGATACTCCCGACTCAAATCTCCGCTGAGTCAATCGCAAGGCACGCTCTTGCGTCTGAATATCTCTTTCGGACAAATCCACTAATAGCCGGGCCTCAATCAGGCTAAACCAATTTTGCGCAACCTGTCCCGTTATCGAAAGGCGTGCGCCAGCAATATCACTCGCGGCAGCCTCTGAGGCAATTTCAGACGCATTTATCCGATCAGCAATACGTCCCCAAAGATCGGGCTCCCAACTCGCATTTAATCCTAAGCCTAAATTGGTGTTATCCGCGATAAATTCATTGGCAAATTCGCTGCGCGATATGTCTACACTGCCCAATACATTGGGCAGGCGGTCGGCACGGTTAATTTTCTCCAATGCAATGGCGGCATCCAACCTCGCATAGGCCGCGCCAATATCCGTATTTTCTCGCAGCGCTTCATCAACCAAAGCGATAAGAATAGAGTCAGGAAATGCCCTCACCCAATCCGTAGTTGGCAGAGCATCTGGCGCCCGCACAACCCAATCCTGAGGCGGCGGCACATCCGCAACAGCTACGGCTTGAGGCTGCACCTGCGTTGGTTCGGGCTTTAAGCTAAAAGAGGCACACCCCATAAGACTAACCGCAACCACAGACAGAGAGGCCGCAGCACAAAATTTAGTCCCAATTGTATCTCTATCGCGCATAGGGGTTCACTAGGTCAAAATTAGCGAAAGTCAATTAATAATTATTGAAAAACGATAAATAATTTCATTTTTTTAATATATTCGCTTAACGTTAAGACCGAGGCATTTTTTTATCAAATTTTGTTCAATGAGTGCAATAAACACCTGCCTATTTCTTTCTATCAACACCCAGCTGGAAATTAGCCTATATTTCATGCCCTAGGACAGTTAAGCGTGACGTGTAACTTCTATCGGATTGGGTCTAAGTACCTCTGTGGCGGCACCTCTAAAACATCAACCATCAACGAGGGATAAATTTATCATTGGTGGAATTTTATACCTGTCATTCCTTGGGCTCGCGGTCCTCTCCAAAGCGCATTATCTGACAACAATATTGATCTTTTTCAGCGGGGGGCTCGCCATGTGGATTTACATGCAGGTCATCAAAACCCCAACTTCCACCAAAAAACGCATCAAAGAGGATAAGCCCGACATTCAGACCGGTCATTTAGAGACGATTGCAGAGGCCCTCCCCCGCGCCATCCTTATCCTTGATCGCAACGGAAATGTTCTCGACGCAAATGAAGGGGCCGTTCGGTTACTGTCTCCAGATATGATCGGAAAGCCAATAGGCGCATATTTACGTGCAACGGGCGTCAGATCCCACATCGCACAAGCCTTTGATGGCAAAATTCCGCCGTCTCTCTCGGTTCAACTTTTACACCCCACGGAGCGCTATCTCGACGTCGATTTCTCCAAAGCGATTGAAATCAATCTGAACGGACAAGCGGATTCAATTGTATGTGCCGTTCTCGCGGATAGGACCCAAACGCGCATGGGTAGAGAACAGCGTGCAGATTTTTTGGCCAATGCTAGTCACGAATTAAAAACGCCGATAGCCTCTATGAAAGGTATCATAGAAACCTTGCTGGGCCACGCTAAAGATGACGCTATCGCGCGAGAAAAATTTCTAAAGATTATGGCGGAACAAGCGGAGCGCATGGAACGCCTGGTCACAGACTTGCTATCTTTACGGAGCATTGAAAGCCGCGAGCACCTCCTTCCGTCCGCAACAGCAGACTTATGCAAAGCCATCGAAGCTGCACAAGACTCGCTAATTTTATTGGCCCAAGACAAGGGGGTCGAGATGTCGATTTCACTTCCCGAGGGACGCGAAGCGCTAACCTCTGGTAAGACGGATGAGTGCATCCAGCTCTTTCTCAATCTAATGCAAAATGGGATTAAACTCTCCTCGGAAGGCGCTGCGCTGCGCGTTACCTTAGAACAGCTTCCAAATTGGGCAGGTCAAGCTTTCCCCGACAACATAGATATGCGGTCAGGATTTCGACGTATCGTCAATCTTGCGCCATCAGAGAGTCCTGTTTGGCGAGTCATAATATCCGATGAGGGACCCGGTTTTGCAAAAACCCATCTTCCGCGCATCGGCGAACGTTTCTACCGCGTTGCGGGAGACTTACCTGCACAGGAAAAAGGTACAGGGCTTGGCCTCGCTATTGTCAAACATATTGTCAGGCGACATCGCGGCGGCCTTTTTGTAAAAACAATTCACAGAGATGATGTCGCAGAGGGGCCTTATGGCACTTCATTTTCTGTCATATTTCCCGTAGTGAATGCGCAAAATGACGATGGGTAGGATACAGCTTTAATGACACCATATGTCTTAATTGTGGAAGACGAGACCGCCATCTCTACGCTCTTGGAGTATAACCTTCAACGCGAGGGATTTGAGACCGCTCTGGCGACAGATGGCGACCTCGCTTTATTAATGGCCAAAGAGCGCACCCCTGACTTAATCATACTGGACTGGATGATACCTAAACTCTCAGGCGTTGAAGTCTGTAGACGCTTGCGCCGAAAAGAGGACACGGCGTCTATACCCATAATTATGCTTTCCGCGCGCGGCGAGGAAGATGACCGTGTTATGGGCTTAGATGTCGGCGCCGATGACTATCTCGTCAAACCTTTCTCTATGCCGGAGCTTTTTGCCCGCATTCGGGCGCTTCTACGACGAACGGAATCAAATGCGCTATCAGGCGGCATTAAAGTCGGCGAATTGGAAATCGACACAAAGGCCCACCGCGTTATGCAGGCAGGCCAAGAAATTCACCTCGGCCCAACGGAGTTTCGTCTGTTGGAACATTTTATGCGCCGCCCGGGACAGGTATTTTCCAGAGAGCAGCTCTTGGATGCCGTTTGGGGACATGATGTGTATGTCGAAGCCCGCACCGTAGATGTTCATATTGGCCGCCTGCGTAAAGCGCTTAAAATCGAGGACCGTCCGGACCCTATTAGAACCGTCCGCTCCGCCGGCTATGCGCTTCGCGTAGAGCGGTAAACAGCGCGAAGGACTTGCTCTGAAAGGCGCCTCCCCCTATGGCGCGGCAAACCTCTGATTGGTAAGATTTCATGATCCGTTCAACACTTGCGGCCTTTGCCGAGTCCATTTCAATTCCAGCCCGTAAACGCTCTGGTCCGCTGACCTTCACGCCCAACCGCGTCAAAGTTGAGCTGCTCGCAGGTCTGACGGTTGCGCTGGCCTTGGTCCCCGAAGCCGTGGCCTTTGCTTTTGTTGCTGGCGTCGAGCCGCTTGTGGGTCTTTACGCCGCCTTTATTGTGGGCCTTATCACGGCGCTGATTGGCGGCCGTCCCGGTATGATTTCTGGCGCGACGGGCGCGCTTGCGGTTGTCATGGTCGCGCTTGTCGCGGATCACGGCGTAGAATATCTTTTCGCCACAGTCGTCTTAATGGGCCTTCTTCAAATTGGGGCGGGTATCTTTAAGCTTGGTAAATTCATCCGCCTTGTACCGCATCCCGTTATGCTAGGCTTCGTCAATGGCCTCGCCATTGGAACTGGCTGAGCTGCGCCGCCAGAACGTATTCCTGGGCATCATTACGGCCCCTTCCATATCCTCGAAGGCACATGGCTGACGGGCGCGCCTTTGATGATGATGCTCGGCTTAGTTCTTCTCACCATGACATTGATTTGGATGACCCCCAAACTCACGAAGGCTTTACCCGCCCCGCTCGTGGGTATTGGGGTTGTCACAGCCCTTGTGATTGTCTTCAAGATAGATGTTCCAACCGTCAGCACCCTCGCGAATATCGAAGGCAGCTTACCCAAGTTCCATGTCCCAATGGTTGAGCTCAATCTTGAGACCTTGAAAATCATTTTCCCTTATGCGCTTATCCTCGCCGCTATTGGCTTGATTGAGAGCTTGCTTACGCTCAACCTTGTGGGGGAAATCAAGGAAGAACGCGGCGGTGCCTCCCAAGAATGTGTGGCCCAAGGTATCGCTAATACGGTCACGGGTTTCTTTGGCGGCATGGGCGGGTGCGCCATGATTGGTCAGTCGATGATCAAT
>CALLBD010000080.1 GCA_938001915.1 uncultured Caulobacterales bacterium
AAGACCTATGTGCATTTAAGACCTCGTTAACTGCAACATGGTTAACAAAAGCTGTGTGTGGTCGACCTTGGGGGTCGATTCGAATTGATTTGCAGGATGTAGAAATGCGTTTATTCAAAAAAGACTCGTCTCCATTTGGTGCGGAGGATGTGAAAGCAACCCAAGATGTTGTTCAGTCCATCACAGCGGCCTTAAAAATGGGGGCAGAACAGCAGGACTTGGCAACAAGACGGCTCGCGGAGCTCACTAAGTCCATGAATAAAATGGACGTCAACGTTCGGCAAACGAAGCGTTTAGAGGATGAAGCTGTGCGTATAAATGCAGAGCTTACGACTTTGCGTGAGGACCTGGAAAAGAAAAGAGCTTGGGCGCAAGAACAATCCGCTAAACTCGCCAGCGTACAAAAAGAGCGCGATAATTTGCGGTCTAAACTGGACAATACGAAATCTGAGCTTTCGGCTAGGGCGGAACGCGAAACAGGTTTGCGTGAGTCTGAGTTCCAGCTTCGAAAAGAAGGTGAATCTCTGAATAAAGAGCTGAACCAGCGCACGTCCCGATTGGAAGAGCTTGTCCTAACGCAGCAACGTGTGCAAGATGAGTTGGCGCAAGCAACAGGTATCATTTCTTCGCAAAATCACAAGATTCGCGAGCTGCAAAATGGCGTGGACGAGTTTACGTCACGTTTGGAGGAAAAAACCAAGGCCGCTGACGCGTCTTTAGCCGCTTTGCGTGACCTGCGTTTGGACCATCATGCAGCGAAAGAGAAGCTTGTCGCCGTGACGTCAAAGCTTCAGTCGGCGGAATATGAGCAGTCGAGCCAGAAAAGCTTATTCGATGAAACATTGAAGCGCCGCGCTGACGAAATTCTAGCCCTCAAGTCTCAAGTCGAGCAATTAACGACACAGCTTCGAATAAAAGATACAATGGGCAGCCATTTTGATGAAGAAACAGCCGGATTGCGTCAGGCACTCGAAACAGAGCGCGAGCGCAACAGTGTCAATGAGCAGCGTTTGAGAAATCAGGCGGAATCAGAGGCCCGTCAGTCACGCGCACTCGCAAAAGCAAAGGCCGAATTTGATGCGCTAAATGCGAAATTTGTCGATGCAATGAAGGATCTCGATACGTTTCGTCAGGTTAATAAGGTGCAGTCGCAGAAGCTCGAAAACTATGCGCAGCTCAATAAGATGCCGATGCCAAAACGCGAATATGCGCCGATGCGAAACGAAGACCCAACTTTGCTAAAAGTCGTCAAATAAAACTAGCGGCGGATTGAAGCCAAATAAATAAAAAACCCGGCTCGGAGAAGCCGGGTTTTTTTATGATGTTTTTTTGACGTCTTAATTTTTAATGACAGGCATCATCTGGCAATTGCAGCCTTTGCCCAATATCAATCAAATTGCCAGCGCCTAGGCCATTTAGACGTGAAATGGTGTAGGCATCTGTGCAGTACTCGCGCGCGATGCCCCAAACTGTATCCCCTTTTTGAACAATATAGGTATAGCTTTGTGCTCGGGCCGGAATGATGCGCCGCTCCGTTTCAATGCGCTGGACGGTTGGCGCCGATGTGCGGACTAGTCTTGCGGAAGAAGGGGCAAGAGATTTTCTGAGAAAATAGGTTTTACAATCGATTTCGGTTTCGGAAATTACGCGGCTCCCGACGTCCCCATCCTGAAAGGCCATAACCCGAACTGTATCATTTGAGTCGATGTCATCAATAACATTGCGGCGCATATCATCCGTTTCGCAAATGGTTGCCATCTGCTCTGGCGAGGCCTCTGTCGCTAAGCTCGTGGTTTGGACGACATGGTTACTTGGCCGCCAGTCTTCAACTTGCGCAACCCTTGTCGGCTCTGAAACAGTTTTACAGCTCGCTAAAAGAGCAGTTGCAGCTAAAAGCGCGATTTTCTTTTTCATAATAGCTAATCCCAACAAGCTAGACTCGCTGGCAAATTGCCCGAACAGGGTTAGCAAACCTTTAAGTTTCGCCCGGTTATTGGCCTTGACGAGCGGATTAGCGGCGTTAAATCGCCTGCATGTCGCGCGCCTTTAACAAGTACCTTACTCGTGTTCATAAATGGGCGGGCCTTATATTGTCGGTCCAGATTTTATTCTGGTTTGCCTCGGGGTTTTTCATGACCCTTTTTCCGATTGATCAGGTCAGAGGGCGTCACCTCATAGAACCGCAAGTCTTCTCGCTGTCGGATGCAGATATTGTTCCAATTGAAATTGCCATGACGGCCTATGATGGCGCGCTGACGGGGGCGCAATTGGCCAATATTGCGGGGCGACCTGCCTATATTTTGCTTGGCGATGAAGGGGCGCAAATGCTGGACGCCAGAAGCGGGCTAGCTTGGGAAGGTTTGGCAACGGCTGATGTTAAACATGTTGCGCTATCAACCTATCAGGGCCGCGGCGAGCTTCTATCTATGTTGAAACTGGATGTTGCGCCAAATGATTATGCGGGTCCGCTTCCCATATGGCAGGTGAAATTTGACGATACGACCAAGACACGGTTTTATATTGATCCAAAAACCGCCGAGGTTCGCAGCGTGAGAACCCGCCTCTGGCGCGTTTTCGATCTCGCCTGGAAATTCCATATTATGGATGTCACCGGCGAAGATGATTTCAATAGTTGGTGGCTTAGGCTGGCAAGTGGCGCGGCGCTTTTATTCGCGTTAAGCGGTGTAGGATTGCTCTGGTTTCGTATCGTCGCGCGTCCGAGACGCCGAAGAAAAGCGGTTACGGCGTAGGCTTATTTTAGCATTTGCAAGACAGCTTTGTCGAAGGCTTTATCACTCAGCCAGCGCCGCATGAAGAGTGTGAGTTTCGCCATTTTCCCAGCCGCATATCGGGGCTTCGGCGTCTTACTTTTAATAGCTTTTGAGATTACGCGGGCGATGACTTTTGGTGAGTTTGACGGTGCATCATTGTAATAGGTTTTGTTACCTCTCGCGACGCCTTTAGCGATTGTGTCATAGGGGCCATTTTTTGACAGCGCGAGCATCGGCTCTTCCATGACATCACTAAATTCGGTTTGAATGGCACCAGGTTGGATTATGCTGACGTTAATGCCGAAACCAGCGGTCTCAACGCGTAAAGAATCGCTCCAGCCCTCTAGTGCGTGTTTTGTGGCGTGATACCATGCACCGAGCGGTGTGTAGACCTTTCCTCCTATTGATGAGATGTTTATGATGTAGCCAGATCCCCGCTCTCTCATGTGTGGCAGGATTTTTTGGGTTAGAGCTGCGAGGCCAAACAAGTTGACCTCAAACTGACGCCGTGCATCATCAAGGGACACCTGTTCAACTGCGCCGTAAACGGCATAGCCTGCATTATTTACAAGTATATCAATGCGGTTTTGCTCGGATAAAATACGGTCCACCGCGTTCTTGATTTGGCTGTCTTGTGTGATGTCCATACCAATGGCGTGACCGCCCGCTTCAATCAGGTCCTGCATATTTTCGGTGCGGCGAGCCGCCCCGTAAACAATGTGGCCATCCGCAATGAGGGTTAGGGCCGTTTCTTTGCCAATGCCAGAGGACGCCCCAGTGATCAGGATAACTTTTTGCGGGGTTTGGCGCGCCATCTTTAGATGGACTGTCCTGTACCTTCCCAATCCTTTAAAAACGCCGCAAGCCCCTTATCGGTTAGTACATGATTAGCCAGAGACTTTACGACCTGTGGCGGAGCTGTAATGACGTCCGCGCCCACAATGGCGCATTCTTTGACATGGTTCACATTTCGGATGGAGGCCGCGAGGATTTCCGTCTCAAACCCGTAATTGTCATAAATTGTGCGGATATCTTCAATCAGCTCTAATCCATCTAACGTAATATCATCTAGGCGGCCGATGAACGGAGAGATGTATGTCGCCCCGACTTTTGCCGCGAGAAGGGCTTGGTTGGGTGAGAAGCACAGAGTGACATTTGTCGGAATTTCTTCTTTGGAAAGCGTATTGCAGGCCTTTAGCCCGTCCAATGTAAGAGGAAGTTTGACACAAACATTCTCTGCAATTTTCCGCAAAATTCGGCCTTCTTTGATCATTGTATCCGCATCGGTCGCGACAACTTCTGCAGAGACGTGGCCTGGCGTGAGTCTGCAAATTTCTGCGATAACATCTTTGAAGTTCCGACCAGATTTCGCGATGATGGAAGGGTTCGTCGTTACGCCGTCCACAAGTCCCACATCTGCAAGTTCGGCAATCGCATCAAGATCTGCGCTGTCGATAAAGAATTTCATGTGTCTGTCCTGAGAAAATTTAGCAATAGGGATGGGCGAAGGCGATATCAGCCTGCTAGCATGAGGGCAACGTGAATCAAACCGCTCAAATTTTTTTCCCAGTGAATGTGCCAACCGCCTTTGACTATGTTGTGCCGAATGGGCTGGCCCTGCAAAGGGGTGACTTTGTTTATGCGCCGATCGGCAAGCAGATGAAGATGGGGGTGGTATGGTCCCTGAATGATGTGCCCACACAGGGTACGTCCAGCCGAAAATTGAAATCGATAGCTGATCGGAAATCTACCCGTCCGCTCTCGCCGGAGATGTTAGACTTTATTGACTGGACCGCTCGCTATAACGGCGCGTCGACAGGCAACGTGTTGCGGATGGTGATCCGTAATTACAAAGCCTTGGATCCCTCGGCCGTAGTAACTTTATATGCGCCCAGCGGGACTCAGCCGACGAAGATGACACCAGCCCGTGCGGCTGTTTTGGAAAAGGGCGGGCCGTGGCCCGCCCGCGCGAGTGAGGCTGCGGAACGTGCAGGTGTTTCAGCGGGAGTGGTGAAGGGCCTCGTCAAGGTGGGCGGCCTGCTCGCGAAAAGCGGTCCCGTTGACCCGCCATTTGATATGCCCAATCCAGAACATGCGGGCCGTGAATTGACGCCCAGACAGCGCGAGGCGGGATTGGACCTCGCCGCGCAGGTGAAAGCGCGGGTTTTCAATGTCTCGCTCTTGGACGGCGTGACAGGCTCTGGGAAGACGGAAGTCTATTTTGAAGCAGTTGCGCAGTCTCTCAGGCAGGGACAGCAATGCCTGATACTTGTGCCTGAAATTGCGCTCACGCAAGCTGGTCTGCGTCGCTTTAAAGAACGTTTCGGCGCGGAGCCCGCCAGTTGGCATTCGCAAATGGGCGCAGCCGCGCGGCGCCGCGTTTGGCGAGAGGTCGCGCAAGGGCGGTGCAAACTGGTGGTCGGTGCACGGTCTGCGCTTTATCTGCCGTTCCCAGAACTTGGCCTCATCGTCGTCGACGAAGAACATGACACGTCCTATAAACAAGAGGAGGGTGTCATATATAATGCTCGCGATATGGCGGTCGTGCGGGGGCATCTGAGCGGGCATAGCGTGATATTGGCCTCTGCCACGCCGAGTCTCGAAACATTACATAATGCGCGGATAGGGAAGTTCTCCCATGTCGTCTTGCCTGAGCGCCCTGGCGCGGCTGTTTTGCCAGAAATCGCGCTCATTGATTTAAAGGATCACGTACCAGAAAAGGGCGCGTTCCTGTCTCAGCCATTGCTGGACGCCGTTGGCGACGTCACGGGGCGCGGTGAGCAAGCCTTGCTCTATTTGAATCGCAGGGGCTATGCGCCGCTTATCATTTGCCGAACATGCGGAGAAAAGTTGAAATCCCCAGATACGGATAGCTGGCTTGTGCAGCATAAACGTACGGGACGGGCAATGTGTCACCTGACGGGCTTCTCCATGCCAATGCCGCGGCGCTGCCCAAATTGCCAAGCCGAAGACAGCCTGACTTCGGTCGGGCCAGGCGTTGAACGCATCGCCGAAGAAGCGCAGGCGGCTTTTCCCATGGCTCGTATTGAGGTCTTGTCATCTGATACGGCGGGCAATCCAGCCGAGTTGGCCGAGCGGATGCGCCGCATGGAACAGGGAGAGATTGATATCTTGGTCGGGACGCAGATGGTTGTGAAGGGGCATAACTTTCCGCGATTGACCTTTGTGGGTGTTGTTGATGGCGATTTGGGTCTGGCGGGCGGCGATCCGCGGGCCGGAGAGCGGACCTATCAAACGCTGGTACAGGTCGCAGGCCGAGCAGGCCGCGCCGATAAACCGGGGAGGGCGCTTATCCAAACCCACCAACCCGAGCATGAAGCCCTCGTGGCTTTGGCCGCCGGTGACCGCGATATGTTTATAGGTGTAGAGCTGGCCATGCGGGAAATGCTGGGCCTGCCGCCCTTTGGAAAATTAGCGGCCGTTATCTTCTGGGGCCCTGACCCCGCGAAGGTGGAGGCTTTGGCCAAAAAGTTCTTGAATGCTGCCCCGCGCGCGGATGGGATTGAAATATTGGGGCCATCAGAAGCCCCTATCGGTCGGTTGCGCGGGCTATATCGACAGCGCTTGTTTGTGCAGGCGGAATCCCAAGTAAATTTGTCCAAATATATGCGGGCATGGCGTGGGAAGGTCAGGCCTGCCTCCAAATATAAGATACAAATCGACATCGACCCACAGAGTTTTATGTAATTTTTGGCTATTTACCTTGCCTAAATGTTGCGACTCCGTGGGGTTTCCCCCAGCGTTGCACAGATGTGGTGCAGATTTAACACACTCTTCGACAAAATTAACTCTAATCCCTCGGTTTGTGCGGATTAAGTTTGATAGCATTACTATTCTGTCATAGCGACTTTCGCAATTGCGGCGGAAGACTGGCTTCTGCCGCGCACGCCTGGGTGAACCAGGATATCTTAGAGGGAAGTTTTGCAAACATGAAAATGTCCACAAAATCACAACTACTATTATCTGCCATCTCCTGTGGCTTGATAATGGCATCCACGCCGGCGTTCGCGCAGGACAATGCAGACGAAGACATCGTCATTACGACAGGTACACGTCTTAATGTTAACCCAAACTTGACAGCGGCTCAGCCGGTTCTGTCAATCGACGCTGGTGAAATTGCTTCACGCGGTGTTGTCAACATTGAAGACCTAACAAATACACTTCCGCAAATCTCTGCAGCTCAAACTGCTGACCAATCAAACGGCGCTTCTGGTACAGCCCAGCTCGACCTTCGCGGTCTCGGCGCACAGCGGACATTGACATTGATTGACGGTCGTCGCCTTCCATATGGTGACTCATCTTCCATTGCTGTTAACCTCGACCTCGTTCCATCAAACCTTGTTGAGCGTATTGACGTTCTGACAGGTGGTGCGTCAGCCGTTTACGGTTCTGATGCGGTGTCTGGTGTGGTGAACTTCATTCTGAAGGACGACTTCGAAGGTGTTGAAGTCGACGTTCAGTATGGTTTCGCGCAAAGCAGCAATAATTTTGACCTTGTTGAAGAAGTCTTGATTGCCAATCAGCAGCCTGTTCCAGGTAGCGTAACAGACGGCGAAGAAATCACTGGCTCTATCACTTTCGGTGCAAACCTTGATGGTGGCCGTGGTAACGTAACAGGTTTCGCCTCTTACCAGAACCGTAATGAAATCATTGGTGCTGACCGTGTTGGTTCTGCTTGTACATTGGGCTCAGGCGCGACAAACGGCTTTGGTTGTGTAGGTTCATCTAACTTCCGTCGTTTCAACAATATCGCTGATTTTGGTGCGACCGATATCTTCCAGCAAGAAGATGGTACGTTCACACCCTTCCAGGGCGGACCTGCTGAAACTTTCAACTTCGGTGCGTCAAACTTCTTCCAGCGCCCAGCTGAACGCTGGCAGCTATACACGAAGGCCACATATGACTTGACTGATAACGTCGAGTTGTTTGCTGACTTTGGTTACACACAGAACATCTCTGATGCGCAAATCGCGCCATCAGCGTCGTTTGGTTTCTTCCAACGCACATTGAACTGTGACAACCCACTCCTTCAAGATCCACTCTTCAATGGTCAGTCTTTCGCTGAGGGTGTTCTTCTTTGTACGCCCGAGCAAATCTCAACTGGTCTTAACCCAGATGGGTCACGTGCGCTTATCAGCGGCATTACAGCTACTCACCGTAACGTAGAAGGTGGTTCACGTAACTCCCGTCTAGAAAACTCTGCGTTCCGCATTGTAGGTGGTTCACGCGGTGAGCTCGTTGGATTGGGTCAATATGAAGTGTTCGCTCAGTATTCTGAAACAAAAGACCAGGATACATCAACAAACGACTTCCAGATCGATAACCTCGCGCAAGCTATTGACGTTGTAACAGATGCCAACGGCAACCCAGTTTGTTTCGATCAGTCAAATGGTTGTGTGCCTTACAACATCTTCCAACGTGGTCCAAATGGTGAAAGCCTTGTTTCGCAAGAAGCGCTTGACTTCATTCAGGGCGTTGGAATTACGACAGGCTCAACAAGCCAGACAGTCGTCGGTGGTAACATTCAAACTGATCTATCTGATTTTGGTTTTTCTTCACCTTTAGCGCCTGATACTGGTGTCGGTTTCTTGGTGGGTGTTGAGTATCGTGAAGATACACTAGATGCGTCACCAGACCAAATCAGCCAGCGCGCAGACGGTGGTTTCACCGGTGTTGGTGGACCAACGCTTCCAGTTGCTGGTGAGCTTGACGTTTACGAAGTCTTTGCAGAATTAGAGCTTCCGCTTGTTACGGGTAAGCCTTTTGTTGAAGAGCTCGTCTTTAATGCTCAGTATCGCTATTCTGACTATGATGTGGCTGGTAACAATGTTTCAAACAGCTTTGATACAGACACATATGGTTTGTCTTTGACTTGGGTACCAACGAATGATCTCTCATTCCGGGGTCAGTTCCAGCGCGCGGTTCGTGCACCGAACGTTGTCGAGTTGTTTACAGGACAGTCTACTGGTCTTCCTGAGCTTTCAGAGTCCGGTACAGATGCAAACGGCAACACGATCTTCGATCCTTGCTCAACATCAACACCTGTCGCGTCTGCAGCAGCTTGCGCCAACACAGGCGTAACAGCCGCTCAGTTCGGTCAGGTTCCTGACATTGCTGCGGGTCAGACACAGGGTCTCTTCGGTGGTAATCCGAATTTGACTCCTGAATCTTCTGACACATTCACAGTTGGTGCGGTGTTTACACCAAACTTCCTGCCTGGTTTGTCTGCCTCTGTTGACTATTTCGACATCACTGTTGATGACGCGATTGTTGCCGGTATTGGCGCGCAAAACATTCTAGATAACTGTCTAGAAACTGGCGAGTCTGTGTTCTGTGATCTTATTACCCGTGATGGTGCTGGCTCACTGAACGCAAGTGGTCCTGGTGTTGGTTTCTCACTAACAAACCTGAACGCTGCTGAAATTCAAACAAGCGGCCTCGATCTGCAACTTAACTATGTGCATGATTTCGGTGGTTTTGGTGATATTTCAACACGTTATGCCTCAACAATTCTCTTCTCGAGCGATTTCACACCATTCTTGGGTGCGCCGACAGACGAGTGTGAAGGTAAGTTTGTTGGTAACTGTGGTCAGCCAACCGCAGAGTATCGTCACAGCGCTGTTGTCGGTTGGGCGACACCACTCGAAGGTCTTAACCTTGATGTGACATGGCGTCACTTCGGAAGCGTTGAGAATGATGGTAACCCAGATTCAACGAACGAAGGTTCATTGGATGCGGCGAACTACTTTGACCTTTCTGGTTCATATGAGTTCTTCGACGGGATCACAGCTCGTGCTGGTGTGAACAACATCTTTGAAGATCAGTTCCCGATCTCAATCTCTTCTGGTCCAGCGATTAATGGTAACAACAACACGTTCCCAGGTATCTACGACACAGGTCGCTTCTTCTTCTTCGGTTTGAACGTCAAACTGTAAGGCAGAAGCCACTTAAATTTAGAAAGCGGTCCTTCGGGGCCGCTTTTTTTTTGCGCGTTTATAGGTCTTTTGACGCTGGCGTATTTAGATCATGTAAGGCTTGGGGCTTAGATGTCCTTTTCCGCAATTCTGTCTTCGCGAGCTTTGACACCTGTTCGATGCCGGCATTTACGCCGCGCCAGAGTGTTGCAATCGCGTAAATTGCGCCGCCCAACGGCAACGCCAACAGCGCGACGCTCCAATGTGTTGAGAGCGCAAGCGCGAGCAGGGCGCACATCAAAATGGCCAGTACCACCACCGCGACACTGAGCCAGACTTTCGCAATGGCGATGGGCCAGCTGGCGCGCTCTATCACGCCGTCAAGAATCATCTCGCCAGCAATGGATTTCGCGAGCGTGAGGTCCTTACGGGCCTTATAGAGTGAGATAAATTGTCCGATCATATGTTTACAGGGGGCGAAGTGGGTGAATTTGTCAAGTTTGAAGGGTGATTTGGGTGCTTTCGGAGGGGTATAAATAGGTGACTGCATGCAGATAAAAATCTGACCTTGGCATGCCGAATTTTCCCTGCTATGGCCCGCGCGATTGAGGGAATGGTTGTTGCCTATTCCTGATGAAACCCAGTTTTGAACGCGATATCACGCGCGTCAGCTACAGCTTAGGATCGACCCGTTTTGTCCGACACCGAAGTCATCACAGGCGAAGCCCCAACCCGCTACGCTCAAGCGCTTTTAGATCTGGCGGAAGACGCTAAATCATTGCCGCGTGTTGAGAAAGATCTCAAATCTTTCAAGAG
>CALLBD010000081.1 GCA_938001915.1 uncultured Caulobacterales bacterium
GGCGTCTCTTCGGCAAAGAACATCAAGATGGCATTGCTCTCTGCCAGCGTACGCCCATCATCGAGCTGCAAGAGCGGGATTTGTCCGGCGGGGTTCATCGCCAGATAAGCCGGCGATTGCGTCTCGCCTTTCAGGATATCAATCGGCACATGGGTATATTTCATGCCCAAATAGGACAGGAGCAAGCGAACCTTGTAAGAATTCCCCGACGGAAGATAATCATAAAGTTTCATAGCCCCGCGTTAAAACGCAAACGCCATGAAGTCTATAAGTCTTCAACTTTCCCTCAAAGCCCGTTTAATTTGGTTGGGCTTTTGTATTTGTCAATTTGTTGTATCGAATGATACGGGGTGTTCGTGTGGGTGGTCAGGCTCTATGCGAATGCGAGTTGCGAATGCGAATGCTTTGAGCCCTCCCAGCTCGTGCAATTCCTGTTACTCAGGAAATGCATTAGGTGCCAAGAAGCCCCACACGACGACGCCTTTCTGCACTAACGGCCTAGCTGGGTAGTCGTGACCCAATAAGCTCTCGTTAGGCCGCCCAAGCTTTCGGGGCGTTACACCCAAAGCTCCAACGACAAGCGCCGCTTCTTTCCGAACAAGCCAACGTACGCTTGGTCGCCCGTTGAAAGAAGACAAGGTAAATATGCCCCCCAAAACCCAAAGTGAGGATGCAATTTTTCGAAAAAATTATAAGCGCCTGAAAGCGCGCAATATTTTCTCGCAAAAGGGCGGCGCAAAATGAGGAGTAAGTCTGGGTAACCCAAAATTTAACCTATTTTTCAGCACATCTTCAAAGACGACTTTAATCCACGGCCGCTAAGGAAAAGTCGGGCGCGTGATTGAGGAGCTATTATGCGAGAATTAACGGCCGCTGAAATTGAGAGATTTGATTTCTCAGGAGAGATTCCCGAATTGGGGCCGGCCAGGGCGCCCATGCAGAAAACGGCCGCCGCGAAAAAATCTCAAAACCGTCCAAATATCAACTTACGTTCGGCGAAAAAGCCCCGTCTCCGCTTTGCCTAGCTGGGATTGGGACGCGCCAATAGGCCGCGTCCCGAAGCTGTTTTTGGAAAGACTATTTGGCTCTGCGCCGCCTAGTAAATCCCAACCGTCATGCCGACTTTTTCGCGGACACACTCCCCCAGGAATCTTTTTAGGTCCGAGAAATACGCATTAATATATTCGAAATTGTCTTCGTCAGTTCGTGACCAAATGACTGACGGATATACGTCATCCATTTTTGTAGGGTCGTAATTCGCCTTTAGACCCTCCGAAGAGACCGCTTGGAGTTTCGCATTAATGTCGGCAGTTTCTGCACTGGTGAACAGGCGCGCAGGACCATAGCCTAGGTCTATATCACCCGCCAGCTGACCGCCATATAAGATAAATCCGAGTGGGTGGCTTCCCTCACCTATATCTTGGGTCAAACAATAGTGGAGCCCATGCCAGGCCTTATCTAAATCAATTTCCTTCTGCTCTGCCTCGGTTAAAACCAGCTTTGGTCTTTCCGTCACTTTTTGGGGTTCAGGCTTTTTACCGAAAAACCTACTAAGAAAACTCCGCTTTTCAGATTTGGAGAATTCCCAAATCGCCTCAGGATCTTCCTTGAAGGTTATGTAACCTATGAGTTCTGGAGTGGCCAAAATAGCCTTGATATTCGAGTCCGAAACTGCGTGAAGTACGGCATACATTCCCATTGAAAATCCTTCTCTCTGTGACCCCTAAGCCTTCTGCCAAGTCGTGCCGTCTGGCCCGTCCTCTAGCACTATTCCTTTTGCCGTGGCCTCATCGCGGGCGGCGTCGGCTGCGGCCCACGTGATGTGGAAATCGACCCAGTGAGTCGATTTGCCATTACGCCGCGAAGACACAGATTTATTTGTGTCGGAGCGGTTACGCTTTCCGCCACGTCGTGCCATTTGGCCCGTCCTCTAGCACTATTCCCTTTGCCGTGGCCTCATCGCGGGCGGCGTCGGCGGCGGCCCACGTGATGTGGAAATCGACCCAGTGAGTCGATTTGCCATTACGCCGCGAAGACACAGATTTATCTGTGTCGGAGCGGTTACGCTTTGCGCCAAGTCGTCCCGTCGGGACCATCCTCTAGCACTATTCCCTTTGCCGTGGCCTCATCGCGGGCGACGTCGGCTGCGGCCCAATCCTTAGCAGCGCGCGCCTCTTGGCGACGCAGGGCGATGGCGTCGAACTCGGCGGCTTCATCTCCAGACGCCCCGCCTTTGAACCAATCTTCTGGATCTTTTTGGAGGAGGCCGAGGAGGTTATAAGAATTCAAATATTGCTCAACAATGCGCGCTTCTCCCCAACTTATATCCTCACCATGCGCAATTTTATTTGTGACTTGAAAAACTTCACCGCTAGAAAAAATTATATCTCGTATCGCTTCCAAAACACCAAGGTCATTATAAAGTGCAATATCAAAACCGAACAACACATCAGTGGTGAGCTTTTGAAGCTCCATAGCTCTAGCTTTATATCTATATGCACTAGCTAAATTCTCCTTACTCTCCTTCAGCAAATCCTCAGACCAGTTTAGCTCGCTCCGATAATGCGCCTTTAAGAGCGCGAGGCGTATCACTTCCCCGTCCCACTCTTTGAGCAAATCATGGACGAGTGTGACGTTGCCGAGGCTCTTAGACATTTTCTCGCTTTGCCCGTCTGGTCTGGCCATATTCAGGAACTCATTATGGACCCAGTAATTGGCGAAAACCTGTTCTTCATTCGCGCAGCAGCTTTGCGCGATTTCATTTTCGTGGTGTGGGAATTTTAGGTCTACGCCGCCGCAGTGAATATCGATGACGTCGCCCAGCGTGGCTTTCGCCATAGCGGAACATTCGATATGCCAGCCGGGTCTGCCGCGTCCAAAGGGGGCATCCCATCCCACGCCATCTAGCTCGGGTTTCCAGAGCACAAAATCCGCCGCATTTTTCTTGCGCGCCACTTCGCCCTCACCGACCCTATCGCCGCCGCGTAGCGCGTCCAGCGTGTTGCCCGACAGCTTCCCATAGGCGTCATAGGTCGAGACATCGAAGAACACATGGCCGTCGGAGGCATAGGCGTGACCCTTCTCCATCAGCTCTGAAATCATCACGACCATATCCTCAATATGTTTCGTCGCGTGGGGCTGCACCGTGGGCGGGAGGCAATTTAGCGCCGCAAGGTCTTCATTATAAATCCGCGCATATTTTTCCGTAATCTCGGAAATCGGTTTGCCCGTCTCCTTGGCCGATTGAATAATGCGGTCATCCACATCGGTGATATTGCGCGCATAGACAACATGGTCTTCGCCGTAGATGTGACGCAGCACGCGGAACAAAACATCCGCCACTACAGCGGCGCGGGCATTGCCAATATGGGCATAGGAATAGACCGTCGGCCCGCAATTATACATTGTCACCCGCTTTGGGTCTTGCGGGACGAATGGCTCTTTCGCGCGCGTCAGCGAATTATAGAGCGTGAGCGGATTTTGCGTATCAGTCATAGGCGCGCCTTAGCGCGCCCATTTCAAATGGAAAAGGCTAAAGCTGCGGGAAGATGAACGCTACGCGGCTAGATGGTCAGATATTTATGCCGCGCGGCTTCGGCGAACCATCCCGTCAGGCCTTCGGCATAGGCATCTATATTTGCAATAAAGCGTGCATCACTCTCCCATAAATCGCCAAGCGCGGCATAGGCGGTTCCCGATATCCCATAATACCATTGGTCAATATGTTGGCGGTGACGCTCCGAGAGCTTGCCCGCTGCCTCTGAATCACACGTCGCGCCCGATGTCATAGCGGCGGCAGCATCGGTCCAAATGGTGGCTTCCTCGCTCTTAATTTTTGTCCAATCCGCATCAGTGTAAGATTTCGTGCGGCGGCGGGACGTTTTAAACGCATCCGTCTGCGCCCATCTTTGCTCGGCTTCCTCGGCATAGAGAGCAGGGTCAAAACCGCCAAAGAGAGCACTTAAATCTTCCGAGCTTACCTCCCCCGCCTTTGCCAGCGTCGCATCGACTGCGGCAATCATCGCCCGCATATCTTCGGCGCGTTCAACCAAGAAAGCCCGCTGGGTTTTTAGCTGGGCGGTGGCATCAAAATCATCAGCGTCAAGCGCCTGTTTTATTGCCTCAAGGGATAGGCCCATAGATTTTTGCAAGAGGATTTGCTGCAAGCGCAGTGCATGGTCTTGCGAATAAATTCGGTATCCAGACGAGCGGCGCTC
This sequence comes from uncultured Caulobacterales bacterium, assembly GCA_938001915.1. Lineage (GTDB taxonomy): Bacteria > Pseudomonadota > Alphaproteobacteria > Caulobacterales > Maricaulaceae > Litorimonas. The sequence goes on from CALLBD010000081.1 coordinate 4,218, forward strand.
TGCGGGAAGCAAGCCTATCTTATCATAATAATGTAGCGTGCGAATGGACACGCCCGAAAGGGTGGCCAGCTTTTTGACGGAAAAATGCGATGTCTGTGTCATAAAACGCTCTTGGCCCATGACGTAGCGTCAGGGTCAAGCGCTTTTTCGCATTGGTCATATTACACGCTTGCCGCGAAGGCCGCTTCGGGTAAAACCGCCCCCATGAAACTACCGCATATCATTGTCATCGCCGCCATGCTCCTCATGGGCGTCATCACCTTTCGGGATATGATGAAACCCATCGAGCATGATCTCAAATTCGAGGTGCAGGGCGACGCCGCCTATGTCTTTGGCACAACGGATAGCCGCTCTCACAATCTTCTCAAAAATTTTGTGCGCGAAAATCCCAATGTGAAGACGCTCATCCTTCAGGCTATGCCCGGCACGCAGGATATGAACACGAACCGCCGTATAGTGATGGATCTACGCGCAGAGGGCCTTGCGACCCATGTGCCCGCCACTGGACGCATCGCGAGCGGGGCCGTGGATTGGTTCATCGCGGGCTCGCCGCGCACGATAGACTGCGGCGCCATGATTGGCGTGCATAGTTGGGGCAGCAAAACAGGCGAGCGCGGCGATCAGACTTTTTTTGACGCGCAGCGGCGCACCCAGCGCCATTTCCTCAGCCGCATGGGCGTAGATCCAGATTTTTACGAATTTACACGCGGCGCAGCAGGTCCAGATGATATTCACTGGCTCACCGTCGAAGAGATGCTGCGCTATAAGCTCTTAACCGAGGACCCGAACTGCGGCCCCTCCTGACGCTCACGCGCTAGGCATAAAAAAACCCGCCACATCGGACGGGTTCGTTCACAAATCAAGTGCAGCTTATGCCGCTTTGGATTCTTCCAGCTTTACGAGCTGTTTTTTGATTTTCTTGGCTTTTTCTGTGAGCTTGTGGTTTTTTGTACCCATCAAAAACGCGTCTAAGCCGCCTTTGAAGTCAACCGTGCGAAGCGTCTTGGCCGCAATCCGCATTTTGAACTTTTGACCCAAAGCGTCAGACGCCAAAGTCACATTGCAAAGGTTCACTTCAAAACGACGCCGCGTTTTATTCATAGCGTGAGACACATTATTTCCTGACATTGGGCCAGTATTTAGAAGATCGCAACGACGCGCCATGACAACACCTATCAGACATTAAAAAAGGCCCACTTAACGTGAGCGGTAGTTTGAAGGCGCGACCTAAGCCTTGACTAAGCGCTCGTCAACCCGTTTTTGCGGGGTTTCTCACCCATATTTAATGCTATAGACCCATTTCATTCATATTCCTTCCAGAAATTATTTGCCATAAGCCGCTTATGAAGAGAGCCTTGAAAACGACCGGATTCGCCCTTGTTGCTACGTTTGGGACGCTTGCAACCGCGCAAATCGCGACACCGAACCTGATGCAGAAGGCTGAGAATTACGCGGTTCTCAATGACCAAAATCTCAGCACCACGCGATATAATCTCTCCCCTCCCGATGCGGGCACGACACAATTCCGCGCAAAGCTAAAGGGCTATGTATTTGGCATTCGGATTATTCGCTCGGATATTGTCGCGCAATATGACCAGACCGCCTATGCGGCCTATGCGGATGCGAGAACCTCAGGTCTTGCGGCGCTGCTCAAGAAAATGGAAATTTGGGCCGTCACGAAAGGCCGCTATAACAGAAACGGCCTTCGGCCAGATTGGCATGTCCAGCAAAATACGGATAAGAAAAACCGCCGCGTGGAAATGAACTATGATCATGGCCTTCGCAATGTAGATATCGCGATTATTCCGCCGCTCGGCAGTCAAGGCGTCCCGCCCGCCTCGGACCGTATGCGCTATGAATCCAATGATACGATCTCTGGCATTATCCATTTGATGATGATGGGCACCAAAGTGAACGGCGAGCTGTGTACGGGCCGCGTCCCCTTTTTCGACTCCAAACAGCATTATAATCTGAAGCTAGAGCGCGTCGGGACAAAGCGGGTAAAATTCGACGGCGACAAAGCCGAAACCATTCACTGCCGCGCCTATTATGAACCTGTATCGGGCTATGATCCGGAAGACCTGCCCAGCCAAGAAGAAGCGGAGACGCCCGTCAATGTCTATTTCAAATATTACGAAGAGGCGGGCGTCCACATCCCCGTGCGCTTCACCTATAAAATCAGTGGCTTCAAAGCCGTGGTCAAAGTCGATGAGTTGGAGATTTTAGGGTCGGCGAATAGGTAGCATTAATGTTACGAATGCCGCGTTTGCTCGTGGATATGTTGGCGCCGTCTCTTTCAGGTCCCTGCCGAATCATAACAGAGTAAGCTTCGAACTTACTCCCCTGTTTGAAGGGCCGCAGCTCGCGCAAAATGGCACGTTTAAATGACCCCATACTCAAGGCTGTCTTGGGTCCCACAAACACTGGGAAAACGCATTATGCCGTCGAGCGTATGCTGGCCCATAGCTCTGGGGTAATTGGCCTGCCGCTCCGCTTGCTGGCGCGGGAGATCTATGACCGCATTGTCGCGCAAAAAGGCGCGGCGCAAGTCGCGCTTATTACGGGCGAAGAAAAAATCATTCCGCCAAAAGCGCGATTTTACGTCTGTACCGTCGAAGCCATGCCCGTGGAAAAGCGCTTCGCCTTTCTGGCTGTCGATGAAGTGCAGCTTATGGCTAATCATGAGCGCGGTCATATCTTTACGGACCGTGTGCTTTACGCCCGCGGAATGGAAGAAACGCTCTTTCTAGGGGCGGAAACGGCGCGTGATGTGCTGGCAACACTGGTGCCTAAGATTCGCTTTGACCACCGCGAGCGCTTTTCAGAATTGCATTATGACGGCCCGAAGAAACTCACGCGCCTTCCAAAACGCTCAGTGATTGTCGCCTTTAGCGCGGCCGAGGTTTACGCCATCGCCGAGCTTATCCGCAGATATCGCGGCGGCGCAGCCGTGGTCATGGGCGGGCTCTCGCCGCGTACCCGAAACGCCCAGGCCGAGATGTTCCAATCGGGCGAAGTGGATTTCCTCGTCGCGACAGATGCTGTGGGCATGGGGCTTAATCTGGACACGGACCATGTCGCCTTTGCGGGGCTGACAAAATATGACGGGCGGCGGCGGCGCTATCTCACGCCTATGGAGGCAGGCCAAATCGCAGGACGCGCGGGGCGGTTCCGCAATGACGGCACCTTTGGCACAACGGGCGAATGTCAGGAGATGGATGCGGAGCTGGTCAAACGTATTGAGGCGCATGATTTTGAACCGCTTCACTATGTGGAATGGCGGAATTCTGATTTAGATTTCACCTCGCTTGATACGCTCATGGAGAGCCTGCATCGCCCGCGCCCTACAAAACGCCTGCGCCGTATCAAAGGCGCAGATGATGAAGCGGCGCTAGAGCGGATGAAGGCCATTGATGAGGTGCATGACGCGCTAAAAACACGCGCGCAGGTCAAAATGCTTTGGGATGTATGCCAAATTCCAGACTTCAGAAATCTCACCATCGATACACATGTGAAGCTTTTGCAGGATATCTGGCGTACATTGATGAGGGGCGGTGGTAAGCTGTCCGATGATTTCATGGCTGCGAAAATCAATCGCTGCGATGAAACCTTTGGCGGCGTGGACGTTTTATCCTCTCGTCTCGCCTTTATTCGAACCTGGACCTATTGCGCCTCCAAAGTAAATTGGATGCAAAACCCAGAACTTTGGATAAATCATGCGCGAGAGGTTGAAGACAGGCTATCAGACGCGCTACACGAGGCTCTAACAGCCCGCTTCGTTGACCGCAGGACGCGAAAGCTGTTGCAAGGCATAGGAGCCGAATTGGATATGAGTGCAACTATAAAAGACACGGGCGACGTATTTGTCGATGATGTCCTAATCGGACGCCTTGAGGGGTTAAAATTCACATCCGACACCAGCGATGGCAATTTGGAAGCCCAAGCTTTAGCCGCTGCGGCGCAAAAGGCCGTAGGGCCTGAAGTCGACCGCCGTATGACGTCAATCTCCTCGGGTACGCATAACATATTCACCCTGTCTGATACGGGCCATATTATGTGGGGCGGCATGGCCGTTGGCCGCATTGCGCCGAGCGGCTCTGTCTTCTCTCCCGACACGGAATTAATCGGCGGTGAACTTGGGCAAGCCCCTCTGCGCCAAATGGCGACTGACCGCATGCGCGAGTTTTTACAGGCCATGGTAACGGCGCAGCTCGCCCCGCTGAAAGCCCTTAAAGATTTAGTGGCCGCTGAGGAGACCCTGCCTGCCGCGAAAGGCTTCGGGTTTATCCTGCTGGAGAATAACGGCGCATTGGAGCGCCGCGATCATTTGCAAACTGTCAGGGATCTAGACCAAGATGCAAGGCGGCAACTCCGAAGTGTAGGTGTCGTATTTGGCCACTATAATATTTATTTGCAGGATATGGTAAAACCGAAACCTGCGCGGCTCATCTCTCTGCTCGTGGCTTACGGTGCGGGCGGCAATAAAAAGCCCTGGATTCCCTTTGCGGGCGTGACCTCCATTCCCAATGAAGGCGAGCTGGCTTCATCAGGCTTCACACAGCAAGCTTTGTCCCTCGCGGGATATCGCGCCGTCGGGCCGCGCATTATTCGTTTTGACATATTGAACCGCCTCTCTTTTCTCATTCGTCAGGCGCAAGATCAGTTTAAGGAAACAAAAACTCAAGAAGCCCGCGGACATAAATTCCAAATCATGGCGGAGATGCTCGCCCTTTTGGGGTCCACCTATGAAGATGTGCAAGGCGTCTTAACGGCACTCGGATATAAAGCCGAAACTTCCGAAACGCGGCTAACCCGCAATCCCTCCGCAGAGGCCGAAACGACAGCAGACACAGCGGCGGCCACGCCCGAAGCCATGACATCAATAGAGGCCACCCCAGACACCAAATTAGATACCAGCGCAAACATCAAGCCTGAGGCTAAGACCGAAGATGCGCCAGCCATACCCCCCGCAGCGTCAACTGGAGCTCCCGCAACAACGCCGCGTAAACCACAACCCAAGAAACACTTATCGCTTTATAATCACCGCATCACAGATGATGCGGGCGAGACCACTGAAATTGAAAATTTAGAATATTGGTATTTCCCCTCGCGCGGGCAAAAAGGCTTCAAACCAGGCGGACGCGGAAAGCCTGCCTTCAAAGGAAAAAACCAAAAAGGCCCCAAACCGCGCCGAAACGCCCCGAAAAACGCGAAACCGCCGACACAAAAACAGGTTGAGAACTCACCCTTTGCGGCGCTGGCGGCGCTTAAAAATCCGAAAAAGGATTGATCCTGACAAAATCCCGCTCGAATAGTCTCGCTAAAGTTGACCCGATACAGGCCGATCAGGCCTGCAGATTGGACATATGGCTTTACCGTACCCGGCTGCTCAAAACGCGCACGCTCGCGGGGCGCATTATCTCAGCTGGAAAAGTGAGGCTGACGCGAAATGGTCGGACTGACCGCATAAGAAAACCCCATGCACTTATTCGGCCTGGCGACAGTGTGACCTTCATGCGCGGAACAGAGCTGATTTCGGTTCGGATGACCGCTATGGGGACGCGGCGCGGTCCCGCATCCGAAGCCCAAACCTTATATGAAAGACTAGCGTAGCAGGTGGTTGACAGTGAGGCCTTCGTCCGTCACATCCCGCCGCAGCTGTAAATTTGGAGCCAATAGCACATGACCTATATCGTCAAAGACGAATGCATCAAATGCAAGTTCATGGACTGTGTCGAAGTCTGCCCCGTCGATTGTTTCTATGAGGGTGAAAACATGCTTGTTATTCATCCCGACGAATGTATCGATTGCGGCGTATGCGAACCCGAATGTCCCGTTGACGCTATCGTGCCAGATACCGAAGATGAACCTGATGGAAAGTGGCTTGAGATCAATTCTAAATATGCCGAATTATGGCCGGTGATTACCGTTAAAAAAGAGCCGCCTGCGGACCGCGAAAAATATGAAAGCGAAACGGGTAAATTCGAAAAATACTTTAGTGAAAAGCCCGGTACGGGCGACGAATAAAACCCATTTACTAAACTGTGTCACAGGATTCGCTTTTACGCTAATTTTATGATATGGTCCCACCCAACACATATAAGCGCGGATAGCTTCCATCGAGCTGCCGCGCTTTTGATTTGAGAGACTAAGGGCAGCATCATGGCAGCGAAAAAGAAAAAATCGACCAAACGCCTATTTAAGGCAAATCAGCACATTGTCTATCCCGCGCATGGTGTGGGCATTGTGACATCTGTCGATCAAGAAGTCATCGCGGGCTTCGACATCGAAGTCTATGTTGTGCATTTCGAACAAGATAAAATGACGCTCCGCGTGCCGACTGAAAAAGCGGCTACCTCGGGCATGCGCGCGCTTTCCGATGAGCTCACGTTGAAAGATGCGTTTACGACCCTCAAAGGCCGCGCACGTATAAAACGCACAATGTGGTCTCGCCGCGCGCAGGAGTATGAAGCCAAAATCAATTCAGGCGACCTTATCTTAGTCTCGGAAGTTGTTCGCGACCTTCACCGAACGGATGCGCAACCCGAGCAGTCCTATTCTGAGCGTCAACTTTATGAACGGGCGATCGACCGCATGGTGCGCGAAGTGGCCGCTATACGCAAAGAATCGCGTGATGCCGCCTTAGAAGACGTGTTGGATACGCTTGCGAAAGCGCGTTCCCGACAAGCCGCCAAGGCGGCAAAAGCGGCCGAAGCAGAAGCCGAAAGCGGAGAGAAGGGCGACGAAGCTGCGGCCTAACGCCTCTTTTCGCATTACAAAAAGGTAAAACTCACCTTTGCCCTGCAATCGTGAGAGTTGCAGCGCTTGACCTTGCGCCCTCTCTTTATCATCATTCATCCCAAGTTGGGGTGAATTTTAGTAGAGGGATAGTCATGACAAAATCTGCAAAACTTCTTTTAGCATCTGCTGCGAGTTGCGTCCTCCTTATCGGCTGTGGTGGTGGTGGTAGCAGCAACAGCAGCCCCGCCCCTGCAGCCGTCGCCCCGCCCCCTGCACCCGTAAGTTCGGCGCCTCGGTTTTCACCTGGCGTTTTCGCACCGTCAGAAGACTTCGTCGATCAATGCGAATCGCCAAGAACGGGTACGGACCCCTTGAGCGACAACGGGGCGCCCTTTGCCGATACAGCGGGCTCCACCCTTTTGGAAAAATTCTGGATCAGGTCTTGGTCAGATGAGACCTACCTGTGGAATACAGAAATTACCGATACTGATCCCAATTCCATTGACGACAGAGTTGACTATTTTGACGTGATGAAAAGTTTCGAGTTGTCTGAAACGGGATCTGGTCGCGAGAAAGACGACTTCCATTTCAGCGAAAGCACAGAGGATTTCGTCGAGCGCCGCAATTCCACCGCAAGCTCTGGCTATGGCTTAAGGCTTACAAGTGTTGGTCCAAGAGACGCCAATGGCGCATCTATTCCACCCCGTGACTTCCGCATTCTTTACACTGAGCCAAACTCACCGGCCTCAGCTGTTCAAAATGGTCAGGTGAATTTCCCGCGCGGGACGCAAATTCTCGAGGTTGACGGAGCCGACCTCGTCAACGGTAATGACTCAGCCACATTGAACGCGGGCCTCTTTCCCGCTACGGCTGGAGAAGAGCACACCTTCCGCGTCAGAGATGTTGACGGAACAGAACGAACCTTCACAATTTCATCCGCAGATGTGGCTCCCGCACCCGTCAACCGGACAGAGATTATAGACACGCCCACCGGTAAAGTTGGCTATGTCCTTTTCAACACATTCAGCCCCTTCGAATCCGAGGCCTCGCTCAATGAAGCCTTCACGCAGCTAGAGACCGAAGAAGTTGACGATCTTGTTCTAGACCTTCGCTACAATGGCGGTGGTCTTGTCGTAGTGGCGGCGCAATTAGGCTATATGATTGCGGGCGGTGAGCGCACGGCGGGTAAAACTGCCTCCCTGCTTCAGTATAACGAAGCGGCAGGCAACACGAACCCGACAACAGGACAGGTTGTCGACCCAATCCCATTTGTCGATAGAGGCGTGGGTTTCTCTCTCCCGACCTCAACTTCGCTGGCCACAGTAGATTTGCCGCGTGTCTTTATATTGACAACAGAAGGCACCTGTAGCGCCAGCGAGCTGGTCATCAACAGCCTGCGCGGGATTGATTATGAGGTCATCATGATTGGTGATACGACCTGCGGGAAACCTTACGGGTTCTTGCCGACAGATAATTGCGGACGGACCTATTACACAATTCAGTTCCGCTCTGTGAATGACAAAGGGTTTGGCGATTACTCTGATGGCTTCTCCCCTGACGACTCAGATGATCCGTTCAGTGAAAAATCACCAGGCTGTTCAGTCCCAGATGATATTTCAAATGAGTTAGGTGACCCAGCGGAAGCGCTTCTGGCAACGGCATTGCATTATCGTGACAATGACAGCTGTCCTGTAACGGCCACGGCGAAGACCTCTTATAGCCGCCCAGCGAAATCGACCTTTGAAAGTGTCGATAATGGATTTGCCATTAAAGCGCTTGGCGACCCGTTCGAAACAACGGCTGACAGCTATCTCGATAGCACGCTGCCGACTGACGCGCCGTGATTTCGCGAATTGCGGCACTTAGCGGCCTTATCCTTATGACGGGTTCCAGCATGGCGGCTTGCCAAACCGTGCCTTCGGGAGAGATGGCAGCAGCCGCTCTCATGTCGGATGATGCCGTCTCCATGGAAGCGCTGAAAAGCGCGGCGGCGCAGGTCATGAACAAGACAAAGGTAAAGCTTGGCGCGATGGATATCCTAAATTCGCCCAATGTTACGGTTTTACCTAATCGCAGCTATAGCCAGCCGGGCGGGCCGTTTGATCAACGCGACTTTGCTATTCCAACGCAATTGCTCTTGATGACGGACGGAAAAAATTGTTTCCTCGTGAAGCAAGATACGCGGGAATTTGCACAAGTCAGCGGCGTGCAGTGCCGCACGCTCGCCTAGCTCCAAGCGAAACGGCCTAACTTAAAATCTCTAAACGGTCCGGGTGATCTATCCATATCATCGGGCCGTTTATGAGCTCTATCCACCCCCGGACACGCACCCGCGCGCCCGCAAGGCTCACGGGGTCGATGTCTGCAAATTGCTTCGCATGCTTCTTGGCAATGGCGATGGTGAAATCTGTTTTATAATCTGCGCCAAAATTTAAATAGATGCGGCCCCGTATATCCGCCGTGGAGGTGATAATCCCCTCGACGATTTGCAGGCTATCAACATATTGCGCGAGCGGGTCCGGATCGGGCCGTCGGACCGCGTAAAAACTATGCCCCCATATGCCGCGTGAGCGTTCGCGAGCCTCTGCCTCGAGCTGGTAAAGCGCGTTCATATCGGCCTCATCTCCGCGCCAGCTATATACTCGCGCGAGGCCGAACCGTATCATCTCGGCCTGCACCCAAATATCCGACGCGCCTGTTTTATCCAGCGTATAGACCTGCGCAACCGCACGGCCATAACGGTCGCGCCGCGCCTCACCGCCATAAAAGAGTTTCACTTGGCGGCCTTTAATAAGGGCCGATAATCCCGCTTTGGCTTCGGCGGCATAGGGCCACCCCCGCGCCGCGCGCGCGGCCATTTGCGGCGCTTGCAGGGTGGAGAGGCGAACAGAAAGGCTCTCGCCATTTTCAAGCGTAAGAACAAAACTATCGCCGTCAATTATACGGGTCACGCGCCCTACTTCGCCGGCCTGTGCTGGTGCGCCCAATGGTTTTTTTATATTGCCCAAAAGGAAACAAGACGCCGTGCCGAGGAGCAAAGCTCGCCGCCGTGTGAGGGGCGAAGCCTTTCGCGAAGCGTTGGCGACGCCCGCTTTTATGTCACATGATTGTTGCACGCCGTAAGTGTTTCACAATTTTTGCCGCAGGTCGAATCAGAGTGAACGCTTGCCTACCGCCGCTTCACCCGCGGCAGCATCCGCTGCAGCACATCATCTCTCGCAACGAAGTGATGCTTTAGCGCCGCGCCGACGTGCAGGACAAAGAGGACGAGGATGAGCTTTGCGCCGATTTCGTGTAGGGTTTTCAGGCGCGCTTCCGCGGCCTTGGAGGCGCTCACGCCTGGCAAGTCCGGCAGCGGGATAAGATAAAAAAGCTGGTTCTCAATCGGCAATGTCGAGGCCGACACCATGGCCCAGCCCAAGAGCGGCACGCCAATCATCAAGGCGTAAAAGCCAATATGGGTAAACTTCGCCGCCGCGGTTTCCCAGGGCTTCATGCCGTCTGGCAGTGCGGGCGCTTTATGTGTGAGCCGCCATATCAAGCGAAAGACGGAGAGTAGCAGCACCACAATCCCGAAGCTCTTATGCCATTGGTAAATCTCAAAGCGCTGCGGCATCCACTCTTGGGTCATTAAAAACCCAAAGGCGATGAGGCTTAAGATAAGGGCCGCGATTGTCCAATGTAGGAGGCGCGCGACCCTATTATAGGTATTTGGTGTCGCTGGCGCCAATTACTCGGCCTTTTGGAATTCAACCTCGACCATAATCTCAACATCGGCGCCGACGGGCATATATTGGTCAATGCCAAACTCTGCGCGGTTGAGCTTACCCGTGGCAGACACGCCGAACATATCAACGCCAGAGCGGAAATGTTTACCGACCTTATTGACCGTGCCGGTCAGCGTGAAAGGCTTGGTCACATCTTTAATCGTAAGCTCACCTGTCAGCGTGCCATAGCCGTCGCTAAGCTGGCTAATGTCGGTCGAGACGAATGTGATCTCTGGATAATTGGCCGAGTCGAAGAAGCCTTCCGAGCGCAAATGGTCATCAAATTTCGCCACGCCAGAATCAATATCCGCCGTTGGCAAACGAACGGTTAGCGTCGAATTTTCTGGGTTTTCCTGATCGAAAACAACTGTCGCATCCGTTGTACCCCAGCGCAAGATAGGGTTTGAAAAGCCCTGATGTGAATATGTGAAGGCAACATAGGCATGGCCTTGCTCGGATTTATAGGTGCCCGCTGGCAGGGCCGACAAATCCGCGCCGCTTTTCTTAACTTCACCCGCGACCTTGGCGCTCACCTTAGCGATGGTTTTCCCAACTTCTTTAGTTTGCGTTTGCGCCGTCTCAGTCGCGCCGGAACAAGCGGCGAGAACGGACGCTGCCCCGATGAATGCAAGTGTACGTAAAGTCATGAAATCCTCCTAAAATGTCTTTGCGGCGTTATATTATGGATAGGGATGGCGCAGATAAACCTTTCAATCAAGCCTTAGCCATCAAACTCACGTTCTTTTGTTCGAAAGCGCTCCAATCATCTGACTCCGCAATAGGCTGCCAAATTTCCCCGATATCCTCATAGAGCAAAGACTCGGGCCGGTCGGTTTGCGGGCGTTCACCCGTTACCTCAAATGGCTCAAGGCGTTTCGCAAAAGCCGCATCATATGTGCCAATCTGGTCTTTCGGCATGCGGGCCGCGCCGCCTTGCCAATCATGCCAGAACTCTGGCCATGGCACTTGGCTCTCTTGGAGATAAATAAATAGCTCCCGAACAAACTCAGTATCGGTTTCCCTATCTTTTGGCGCAATGCCAAGGCGACGAAAGACATGATGGTTCAGCGCGCTTTGATAGCGGGGCGCGAAGTCATTGAGGCTGCCTATCAAAGGCGCATCTTCGCAAATCAAAGACAGAGACTGCGCAAGCTGCGCGAGGTTCCATGACATAGCTTCGGGCTGACGGCCAAAAGCGTAGAGCCCGCCATGGTCAAAATAAGCCGCCGTGTATTTTGGGTCGAGCGTCGGCAGGAAACGATAGGGGCCGTAGTCAAAACTCTCTCCCGTGATATTCATATTATCGGTATTCATGACGCCGTGGACAAAGCCCGCGGCCATCCAGCTCGCGACGGTGTCGGCGCTGGCGGTTACCACGCGGTCGAACATGTCCTCCGGCGTGGAGGTGTCTGGATAGAAATGCCGCTGACAATAGGCGCTTAGGCGCTCCAAGCCGTCCTGTTTTCCAAAAAAGGCCTGACGCTGAAACGTCCCAAAGCGGATATGGCTATGGGAGAGACGCGTCAGAACCGCCGCCCGGGTGGGCGAGGGTTCATCGTGCCTTACCAGCGCTTCGTCTGTCTCTATGAGCGCAAAGGCGCGGCTCGTATTTACGCCCATCGACTTTAAATAATTTGCCGCCAAGACTTCTCTGACCCCGCCCAGCAGCGTCAGGCGGCCATCCCCACGCCGTGAATAGGGCGTGGTGCCAGAGCCCTTAGTACCTAAATCTAGAAGCCTTCCGCCTGCTTTGTATTGGGCAAATAAAAAGCCGCGACCGTCCCCGATGTCGGGATTATAGTGGCGAAATTGATGCCCATGATATCTGAGCGCGAGCGGCTGGCTCAGGCTGCCAGGCAGAGGCTCAAAGCGCAAGAAATGCGAAACCACCTGATCCACCGTCAGATTCAATCCGACGGAGTTTGATAGGTCCGAATCAAAATATCTCACGCCGACAAGGTTAAAATCCGCAGGTCGAACGGGGTCGTAAAATCCCTCGCCCAAATCCTCTATAGCTTTAGCGCCCTGGAACCTACCCACGAAGCGGTTGGGGCTTTGGAAAATGTCGCCGTATCACATCAGCGGCGTCTAGCGGGATAGATTTGGCTTTTGGAAATGCCTTAGCGAAGTTTAAAAATCCGTGCGGCAAGGCCTTCTCATGATGATAGGTCACATCACAACCATGGCGCTGCATCTTATCCGCATAGAGTTTGCCCTCATCGCGCAGCGGATCAAGGCCAGCTGTGAGGACATAGGCGGGCGGCAAACCCTTCAGATTTGTCTCTAAAAGCGGAGACAGCCGTGTGTCGGTTGCATCGGCCCCCGCGACATAATGCTCGTCGATAAATTTCAACGCCATAAAACCCAGCTGTAGCCAATCTTGCGGACCCGGTTTTGGCGGCTTAAATTCTAAAAGCTGCATAAGCGGGTAAAGCAAAATCTGACATTTGAGTTGCGACCGATATTTCTGTGCTAAATAGGCAGCCATATTCCCGCCTGCACTATCTCCACCAATGGCGATATTTTCAGGGTCAATCCCGTACTCTTCGAGGCCCAAGCCGTCGAGTGCCCATTTTAAAACAGTCTCGCAATCCTCTGGACCCGCTGGGTAGGGGTGCGCGGGCGCGAGGCGGTAATCAACCGATAGAACTCGGCACACCGCTCCATTCGCGAGGCGGCGTGTGATGCCTTCATGGGTTTCCACATCACAGGTCACAAAGCCGCCCCCATGAAAATAAATCAGACAGGGCCCACTAGGCTCATCCGCCCCATAAGGTACAAAAAGACGGCACGGAATTGCGTCTTCACCCTCCCCCACATTGAAATCCTCTGTGCGTTCCATACGCGGACCCGGCGTATCAAATTGGTTTGTGACGCGTCGAAATCTATCTTGAAAGGCGTTGATGTGGTCTGGTTCAAATTTAAATTTCGCAAGCTGTTGCTGAAAAACAGACGGTCTTTCCTCATCAGAAATCGTCGCTCTGTCTTTTTTTCTTAGCGTTAGGCGAGTAATAAAGTTATCGGCCATCGCGTCACCTCCGGCAGTATATGGCATTAGAGTATAGGGTATTGCACGCTGAACGTCTCTCGAAAATTGCGGTAAAAATGATGCGCCCCAAAGCGGTATGTCCGCGCTGTCCCAGCAATAAAAAGATGAGGCTCATCCGGAAAATCCACCTGCATCGAGGAAGGCTTGTTCTTCGGGTAACGTCTCCCGCCGTAAAATCAAATTGCGATGTGGGAAGCGGCCAAATTTTTGGATGATGTCGCGGTGGGTTTTTGCCGCCCTAAAAGTGCCCTCATCCTCCAAACGCGACTCCGATAGTCTGACGCAAGTCTCTTGGTCCTCCAGCCGTTCGCTATGCATGTAAGGCATATAGGCAAAAGGTCTTTGATACTGCGCAAGATGCAAATCCGTCTTTAGCGCCATCATTCGCTTAGCTGCCGCAAGTGCATATTTATCCCACGCAAAGGCTGCGGGCGTCTCGCGGTACATATTTCGCGGAAATTGATCGAGCGCAATAATCAGCGCGAGATGTGCGCCAGGGGCCAGAGCCTCCCAGGGATGCGGCGCCTGTTTCTCGGCTTGTGTCGCGGCCAGAGCGATCGCGGTTGGCTCAAACTCCAACCGAATTTCCGCGTCAAACGCGTCGGTGGACTTGAACCAATATTTTCGGGCGCGTTCAGAAAACCAAAACCGTAGAATATCTTCGGGCCCGCGCAATTTAAAGCCTCACAGTCCCATCAAGAATGCCTACATAAACGTCGGGATCAATGGGCAAAAATTTGTCTGTTGCGGGATCCGCATAATATAGCGGTTCAGAAATATTGGCGGGATCAAATCCTGCTTTCACAAGGTTCGTTTTTTTGAATTTAAACGTACTCGTCGTGTCGCTTTCCTTAGACAGGCGTAAGAAAACAGGCCGCGCATAATGCGGAAGCTCCCGCTCTATGTGGGCCTTTAATTCATCTAGATCAGGCGTGTCTTCAGCCACGATAGCGGCCATCCCTGCGCGGCCATCATAGCCTTTGACCGCCACCCCATAGACATTGGCTTGCGTGACGCCTGGGAAGACGGATAAAATGCCCGCCACTTCATTGGTAGCAACATTTTCCGCTTTCCAACGGTAAGTGTCACCGACGCGGTCTATAAAATAGTAAAATCCATCTGCATCACGCGACATTAAATCCCCGGTGCGGAACCACGCATCGCCTTTTTTGAAGACGTCTCGCAATATTTTCTTCTGCGTGGCTTCCTTGGTGCCATAGCCTTCAAAGCGGAACCTAGGGTCATCTTCGCGAATTTCGCCAATCATCTCCCCGGGTTCACCAAAATTTTCTCGAATGCAAAAACCATCAGCGCCGCGCGGATTTTCACCCGACTCCACGTCATATCGAATTATATCAATATTGAACTTCCACGCCAGATAGGACGGCACACGCCCGACCGCGCCCACTGGACCGTCAACATTTATCAAGCTAACATTGCCTTCGGTCGCCCCATAAAATTCTATGACATGCGGAATATCAAAGCGTGAAATAAAACTCTCCCACACTTCTGGGCGCAAACCGTTTCCGATAATCCAGCTAATTTTGTGTTTGCGCTCATTATCCGTTGGGGGCTGAGACAATAAAAAGCGGCAAAGCTCTCCAACATAAGTAAACATGGTCGCACCATATTTTACGGCCTCATCCCAAAATTTTGAGGCCGAAAATTTGGGGATAATTATAACTGCACCGCCATAGGTTAGCATCGCACCGCATCCGACAAGGCCGCCCGTCGCGTGATACATCGGAAGCACCATCATCATTCTGTCCGACGCTTTTGCCCGCGCGCCCGTACCGATGCCGCGCATATAATTTTGCGCGCGGACATGGGTGACCTTCGCCGCCTTAGGCAGCCCCGTCGTCCCAGACGTAAACATCTTCATGGCTTGCCCGCCCGCTGTCAGGCCCTCCCGCTCGGATTTTGCGGGCCGGTCGGGCCGCATCTCGTTAAGGGCTAAATCGAAACTTTCATAGCCTTTAACTTCGCCAAAGGCTGCCCAAACTTTTGGGTTTCCATCGACTTGGTCTTTCGAGACACGCCATTGCTCTGCCATTTCAACATCAAGGATGATGTGATCCACATCGGAGATATTAATGCAATGCGCGAGCGCTTTTCCAGAGAGCTGATAATTCAATAAAGCAGGAATGACGCCTAACTTTGTCAACCCAAACCAGAGCGCAATATATTCTATTCGATTTCGCGCGAAGACAGCGACGCAATCCCCTTGCTTGAGTCCTTGCCCTTTCGCCCATGCCGCGACGCGGTTGGCGTAGGTTTCCATATCGTCATAGGTCCACTGCCGATCCCCTTCGATGAAAGCAATGTTACCCCCAAAAGCATCTACCCGCATTTCGAGCTCATCGGCGATGAGAAAGTTAGAATCCGCATCAACAGATTTTACGGACCGCAACATGCGCAGCAAAGTGCCAATAAATTTGATCTCGCGCGTAAGAGAAAATCCCATGATAGCAACCAATTGAAAAATGCGTTTTCGTTGAGGCCACAGTAAGCCCGATGTCGCAAAAGAAAACCCTATTTGCAGTATAGGCTGCAGATAGGGTTGAGTTGTCTAACTAACCACCTGAATTCGATGGGACTAACATCGAAACCAAGCTGGGGAACACGGGATGTCTCCCGAAGTTCGGAGTATAACATGCAAATCGCGTGCCAGACATATTGGCGAAAATACCCCCTTTTTTGACCCAATTCGAGCGGAATATGCGCCGAAAAGAGACGAATACCGCGAGGAAAAGGCGGAGATGTATCATTTGCTGACACCCTTACCTGGTGCGCGCCCCCGCCTTCGCGTATCACAGTCCAAAAAAAATCCCGTCTGCAGTTTAAGCTGCAGACAGGATTTTATGCTTCAACTAACGTGTCTGGTCTGATGGGAGTAATATCAGAGCCAAACGTGGGAATACGGGATGCCTCCCGAAATTCTCTACATCCCTTGCAACACACGTGCCAAGTTTATTCAAGTTATTTTTTCTCGGCTTACGTGTATTTTTGTTCATTTTGGGTTCAAAACAGATCACAGTGTACCAAACTGAAACACTTATTGTGGATAGCCAATTCCATTGGTTTGAAGACATGTCCCATCTTGCTGTTTTGAGGTTCCAGCGGGACAGGGCGCGGTCTCTTGGTTATATTGGGGAAAGCTGGGCGGCACGTTGAAGGGTGAGCCAACTTGCGGTCTCACGGGCTGGGCGCGCGGCCTGACCCGTCCTGTCGAGGCCAATTGAAAGCCTTCAATATAATTCGGCGGCAGATAAATTGGCGCTTCCCCGCCCTGCGCGTCCAAAGCAATTATCGTCAATCCATCGAAACGGGCTGCATCCAAACGCGCATTTGGAATGAACACAGTCAACTTGTCTTCACGGGCGCAATCCACAGTTTGCGAGGTCACAACATTCCGGCCGCCATGGGAGGAGGTCGGGAAGAAATTCAGCCTCCGCTTGATGCTATTCGGTGAGATACGGCGGCGCGGCGCAGATTTTTTCACCCTATCAGATCGTGAGTTTGCTCGTCTGGAAGAGGCGCGGTTCGAGGAAGATCGCGAATTTGACCGCGAGTTTGACGAGTCGCGCCGGGTTTCACTGCGGCGTGTATCGCGCCGTGTCGGCGTCGTCCGGGTTTCCGAACGGGTCTGCGCGTTTCGGCGCGGCTGTGACTGGCGGGTCGCAGCGTTATTTGAAGGGGTCGCAGCGGGAGCCTGCGCCGCTGGCGCGCGCGCAGCTGGGGCCACACCGATACGCGGCCGCGCATTTGCGGGCGAGCCTACGCCGGACTGGCGGGCATTTCGACGGACATCGGCGCGGTTTCTACCCAAACCAAAACTCTGGACACGCCTTGCGCGTGCGTCAATTTCACGGTCTGTGAGGCGTCTTACATTGCGTTGACGCCGGCTGTCCTCACGATTTCGCGTATTCGCCTCTTCCCTATCGCGGTCGCGGCGCGAGCGGCGCGTTTCGTCTTGGTCCCGCGAGCGACGTGTCTCATCCCGGTTGCGGGAGCGGCGCGCTTCGTCTCGATCTCGGTGCCTATCTGTTTCGTTCCTATGTCTATAACGGTCTGAATGAACCCTGCGGCTATGCCTATTGCTGCGGCGAACAGCGCCAGACCGACTTCCGAAAGACCGCGAGCGGTTGAAACCTCGTCCGCCAAAACTATTGGCGTTAAATCCGATACGGCTGCTCGAAAATAATCCGTAGCCCGGACCGAAATAGCCACTTCCGAAACCAAAGCCGAAGGCTGAATGCCCCGAATAGAAACGATGCGGGCGATAAAGCCCTCTCGAATATCTGGTGTCATAATAGCTAACGTGATCATAGACGACGTTTTCAACGCGCGTTGAACATTCGATAATCCGCGTATCGCGCTTGACGACAGGGGCTAGGTCACCATTTACAAAAGCGACTTCCCCATAATTACGTCCGCCATAGGGATCGTCCGAAGGCGAATTATAGTAAAAATCAACTTCGACCAACGCCCCGTCCTGCAACGCATAGCCATCAATGGCTGTCGCGCCGCCAGCAGACCGAAGCCGAAGCGACCCCGCCAATGTCGGGTCCTCTTCAAAGGGATCGAAGGGCGCAGCGATTAATTCGCGCTGTCCTGTCCGCGGGTTGGTTTGCGAAACAATGTCCCGCGCGATTTGCTCGGCGGGAATATTGGGCAGGCTCGGCGCGGCAGCTACCATGGTCGGCGCGCCAGCGTAGGTGTTAAATCCAGTTTGCGCGGAGGCCTGCGAGCCGAAGAGGAGCGCCGCGGTTGTTAAGAGCCAAAGTTTGGGGGAACATATGTGGGTCATATCAGCCATGTAAAACATGTAAGCTGATTGAACGCTGAGAGTCACGTTAACTTTGCGTTCATAGTTAATTTCGGCGCGCGACCACCTGCCTCTAAAACTTATCTTTCAAGGCACGCCGCCGGCCCAGCTCTGCGGCGCTGCCTGCCGTTACGAAAGGATTGGCGCGTTTCTCGGCCGCCACCGTTGTGGGCACAGTCGGCTCACCTGCGGCGCGTTTCGCCTCCGCGTCTTTTATCGCTGCCAGTAAATCGGCATTATCCCCGTCGACAGACACCGCAAATTTTGCATTAGAGAGCGTATATTCATGGGCGCAATAGAGTTTTGTCGCCTCGGGCAAAGCCATAATCTGCGAGAGGCTCTCCCACATTTGCTCAGGCGTGCCTTCGAATAATCGTCCACATCCGAGCGCGAAAATCGTATCGCCCACAAAGGCCAATTCCGCAGACGGAATGTGATAGATAATATGCTCATCCGTATGACCGGGCGTATGGATGACCTCCACGCGGCGGCCTGCAAACTCGAAACTCTCGCCGCCAGAAAGCGTTACGTCGCGCGCCGGTATCGCGTCTTGCTCTGGCCCTCTGACGATGCAGTCATAGCGCCGCTTGAGCGCGACATTGCCGCCCGCATGATCGGGATGCCAATGCGTGTTCCAAATCTCAGTGAGCTGCCAACCCCTCGCCTCGCATTGCGCCGCTATCTCGCGCGCATCTGGCGTATCAATCGCCGCCGTCGCGCCGGTTTCCGCATCATGCAGAAGGAAGCCGTAATTATCGGATAGGCACGGAAATAAAGCGACCTCAAGCGTCATGAGCGGGTTCTCCAATTTTCGCGGCTGCGCCCATGATAGCCACAACGGCCGCAGGCCAAATCATCGTTAGCATATAAAGCCCAACATGGGCATTGCCCGCCGCTGGGTCGACTTGCGCCGCGCGGCCCGTCTGCGCAAATCCGGCCCAAATCAAAACCGTCAAGGCCAGCCCCATCCACAGCGCGAGCCGCACCCGGCGGCGCGGACGCATAGCGCTATCCAGCAACCAAAAGGGCGCGGCGGTATAAAGCGCCATGCCGATAACCACGCCCATGCCAATGGCCTTGGGTTCGCTCATGGCAGACACAATTAGGCGGTCCGCAATGAAGGGCAGCGTCATGGCAATCGCACCCGTGATGAGGCCAGTGGGCGTGACGAGAGGACGTTTAGGGGTATCGGTCATGGATCTCACTTACTGCGCTTCGCGGCTCAGGACAAAGTAATATTCAGCCAAGCGGAATTTGCGGCTGCCCGTTGAAACCTCGGTTTCAACGAGAGCAGCGAAAGCTTGGTCATCCAGTTTTAGGACGGCCCGCGTGGTTCGTCTCCGCGATGGAGACCGAAAGTAAGTTTTGTTTTACGCGAAGATAACCCACGCGGCGATGGTTTTTGATGAAACGGTCGGGGGTCCCGCAGTTAATCCGTTCCGGTCATGCAAATCGCAACACCGCATCATCTGGTGAAGATGATTTAGCGTGCTGGCTCCGCGTGTTTCCTACCACGCAAAATCAGCCCCATCTTTCGATGGTCACGACAGCCCCGGCTAACGCCCAGCGGTCGACTCTCGCCTCAAAAGCCCCGGCACACATCTGGTTCTCACACCAAATCGCTCAGACCCATCGTCCTTCAAACCGAATAGAGAGCGCTACCCTGTCCCATGTTCGAAAGAACCCATTTAATATGCAGGGTAAAATGGGTTTCGTGGATTATGTTTTTTGGGTTTTTTATAAGCGGTTGAAACGGTTTGGATTTTTGTTGGGTGTGGGTGACTTGAAGTGGGGATGACCGGTTTTGGGGACGTCTTTATACGCGGCAAAGGGGACATGCGGAGAATCGCTGAAATTGAATCATATTGCTAATTCCGAGTAGTAGTCTATGTTGAGCCAATACAAACTGAAAAGGGTGCGCGTTATGAGACTTCTGTGGATTTCTCTGGTTATTTTTCTATCAAATAGTCTGCCATTATTTGCAAATGAGCCTTTCTCATTAGAGAGCTCAGGTTACAGCATTGTGTTAGTGGCACCAGAACATCCTTCATCAAATAATAGCGGCATTTGTTATGCAAGAATTGTTGCATCATCCGATTTTACAGAAATCGATCATTTCGACGTAGACTACTGCACGCAAAACAAATTCAAGAAAAAGTTAGAAGAAGCTCTCCAGCTGGCAAAAATAGTTAAAACTACTGCAGTAAAATCCAGTTCGTTAGGACCTAATAAGTTAATGGTAGAGCTTCCGATCACAGGAACGTACTTTATGAGCCAGCAATGGAGACTAAAGGATCATAACAATTATATACTTCCAGTAAAGACGAGTTCTTACGAGTTTACTACCAACAAAAAAGTTCGAGCACACAACAAACTTCGGTTAATGGCAGGTAAAAGCGCAATAGCCAAAGATTGCAGTCCCTCAGAGTTAGACAGATGTGATGAAATCTCCACAGGCTCTGTTCCTTTCGCGAAAGAAGTAGCAGATATTGCATCAAGCCATACGATTGCATGTAACAAGAATTATGTCCAAGGGCACTGTGATCCCGAACATTTAGAAAAAGTGACGACTTACGCTTATAAATACTTGCTATATGCTGACCATAAAGATGCCGATAGAATAAAGGGCGTTGATATTGCCGAAGAGGCTTGTTTGTCACAGGGTGATGCAATGGCATGCCAAACGGCAGGGGTGTTTCTCAGTAACGACAAGGACAAATATGGATCGGTAAGGTTAGATTTTCAAAGATCTCGCCCTCTCTTCCGTAAGGCATGTTCACTGGGGTCTGAAAAAGACTGCTCTAATCTGAAAATTGTCACTGAAAAGCTTGAAGCAAAGCGGATAGCAGAGGAAAAAAAGGCAAAAGAAAAAGCGGCAAAACAAGCATCTGGAGAATCGTGGGGAAATCTTATTGGTCAAGTAGTTAAACACGGGACAGGAGCTGTAATTGCCTCCGGTGCTGTAGAGGATATTGAAGCTATTGGTGCGCTAACGGCTGCGAATGCCTATGCAGGGCTTGCCACTGGAGACAACATCCAATCAATTGAAGCCGAGCAGAAAGGTTTGATCGACAGTCATCTACAAAAAAGACTGGAACAACAACAATTCACGGCAAGCCTCAATGAAGAAGTAAATCAAATTAGAGAACAACGGCAATCTCTCGCGGATGAAAATCAGCGCTTAAAGCTTGAACTTGAGAACGCCAGAATGAAAGCTGAATTAGCACGCTTAAATGGCGGGCAATCGGGGAATTCAGTTGTTACGCCGAGAGGTCAATCTGTTGAGCGTTTTATATCGCAGAATGATGTGAAAGCCGATACAATTGATGAAAATTTCTCTAAAGCTTCAGGCCGCTTTGAAGCGGTGCCTGTCGAGGAACCTGTTTCGCGCACATATGCTGTTTGTTGGCAAGGAAAAGGAAAAATCGTTCCAGGGAACCAACAATGGTTCTGTGATGGCCGGATTCAGGCAACTTGGGCTACAGATAAAACTATTGATGTCGGACTGAGGCTCGTAGGCTGCGATAACCCTCTTGCAATGACTACAACGGTTAAAGGTTTTGAACCGGGAGACATTCAATATATATTTACCTGCTCTAACCCTTACAAAAAATATGAACGAGATATTTTGGCTCAATATAATTTGTCTGGAGGTGATTACACTTATTATAAGCCTCAGCAATCAGTTGCGTCAGAGCTTGCAGGTGTTATCGGATATGAGAATGCGGAATACAGCCCCGGAAAGATAATAGCGGCACTCCCTCCGCAAGAAGGGAATGACCAATAGTAATTGGCTTTTGAATTTGCGGTCTAACAGCGATACCCGAAGTCGCGTGAGAGGATTTGTCCGAAACTTGACGTCCATTTTTACCCTCAGTACTCTCCAATATCGAGAGGCCTGAACTCGCAGCCCAAAATAAGACATTCGCTAATGTCCAGTTTGGGGATATTTACACCAAATTCCCAATAAAAAAGCCGCCCCAAAAGAGCGGCTTTCATGTTTCTGAAGCTATTGGTTATCCGAAACAAGTGCGCTTCGGCGAAAAATATAAACCCACTACCCAATTCTGTCATCCTCGGGCCTCGTTGTTTGCAAGCAAACAACTAACCGAGGACCCATTTCTCCGTTGCAACATGGACCCTCGGATCAAGTCCGAGGGTGACGAAGAACAGAGAGAACGACGCTACGCGTCTTCCTTTGGCTTAGGCGCCTTACTTCCCTTCCCTGAGGCCTTACCCTTCGCAGGGGGAACAATCTTAAAGGTTAGGTTTTCCTTCTTTTTATCCACGCCGACTTTGACGAGGCCGCCGGTTTTTAGCTTGCCGAATAATATCTCATCCGCGAGGGGTTTTTTGATATATTCTTGAATGGCACGGCCGAGCGGACGCGCGCCGTAGCGCTTGTCATAACCTTTATTGGCGAGCCAGAGATTGGCGCCTTTGGAGAGGTCAAATTCAATCTTGCGCTCAGAGAGTTGCGCTTCGAGTTGAATGACAAATTTATCGACCACCTTG
>CALLBD010000082.1 GCA_938001915.1 uncultured Caulobacterales bacterium
TTTTATAATGCGGCAGGCATTATCCTCGCGCTTATTCTCTGCGCGCCGATTGTACCCCTGCTTGACCGCTTCTTCCCTGCAGGCCGCTATCACTGGCCCACTCAGTTTTCACTCAAAGGAGTCTCCCATGAAATTCTCAACCCTGCTGAGTAGCGCGCTCGCCCTTGGCGTTTTAACCGCTGCGCCTTCCGCTCAGGCCTTTTGCGGATTTTATGTCGCCAAGGCTGGAACGGATTTGTTTAATCAAAGTTCCAAAGTGGCGCTTGTGCGTGACGGCGACCGAACTGTCATCACAATGGCCAATGATTATCAGGGCGATTTGACTGAATTTGCGATGGTCATTCCTGTGCCAACCGCGATTAAGCGGGAGCAGGTCCATATTAGCGACCCCGCGCTGCTCAAGCATTTGGACGCCTATACCGCGCCGCGCCTCGTGGAATATTTCGATGACGACCCTTGTCGTCCGAAAATAATGTATCGCTCAATGGCAATGGAATCCATGGCCGATGGTGCATTTGCGAAAGGTGCGAGGCAAGAAAGAGCCCAATCCCTTGGCGTCACGATTGAGGATGAATTCACCGTCGGTGAATATGACATCCAGCTTCTCTCCGCTGAGCAATCAGACGGCTTGATGACCTATCTGGATGAAAATGGCTATCAAGTTCCCTCCAGCGCGAGCCGTATTCTGAGCAGCTATATCAAACAAGATATGAAGTTCTTCATCGCTAAGGTGAATTTGGACGAACAATCCAAAACGGGGAACGAATATCTCCGCCCCATTGCCGTGGCTTTTGAAAGTCCGAAATTCATGCTGCCTATTCGTCTCGGCACACTTAACGCACGAGGCGAGCAGGACCTCTTCGTCTACGCACTGACCCGTGAAGGGCAGGTCGAAACCACGAATTACCGCACCCAGAAAATCCCATCAGGGCAAGAGCTTCCCGTCTATATCAAAGATGAGTTCCCAGATTTTTATAAGAGCCTGTATAAAACCGCCGCGAAGCGCGAAGGCGGGCATGGGGTCTTTATGGAATATGCCTGGGATATGGGCTGGTGTGACCCCTGCGCGGCGGACCCGCTGAGCCGCGAACAGTTGCAAGAGCTTGGTGTGTTCTGGTTATCGCAAAATAATGGCTTCCAAAAGCCGCAACCGCGCGGCCGCCGTATCATGCCGCAAGCGCAAGATGTCTTCGTCACGCGCCTGCATGTCAGATATGACGCCAAGAGCTTCCCTGAGGATTTAAAATTCAAGACAACTGGGAATAAGCAAAACTTCCAAGGCCGTTATGTTTTGCGCCATGCCTTTGAAGGCGAAATGAAATGCGAAGCCGCCGCCGAGTATAAGAAAATGGTCAATGAACGCAAAGAGAAGGAAGTCAAAACCCTCGCCAATCTAACGGGCTGGGACCGCAGCAAGATTTGGTCTGATATTGAGGCGGCGGGCGTCGGCACGAAATACGACATTAAAGTCGATGATGATAGAGGCCCGACCTGGTGGAAAGATATATGGGGCGATGAATAGCGCGCCGCGACAAAGGTAAAAAGGCCCTGACGCCGTGTCGGGGCCATATTTTTTTTTACTCATTATTTTAGCAGACGTTTTACCCCGCAGGGATGACCGCACAGGCGATTCTTGGCCCGGCTGCGCCGCTAGGCTGGCTTTCATAATCATCCGCACCTGCGTGAATGATAAGCGCTGTCCCGTCCGCATCTTTGAGCGCGGGTAGAGAGCCGCCCGCGATATTCACCTTGTCATTTGTGACATTGAAACTGCCGTTGCCTTCTGCATTGGCTTCGACATTCATCATGTCACCGGCATGAGGACCATCCTCGACATGGCCGTGGGCCGCGCCAGCGGGGTTGTAATGCCCGCCTGCGCTTTTGAAATCTGGGCCGTCGCAGCGTCCAAACTCATGGAAGTGCATGGCATGTATCCCTGGCGAGATACTTGTAATGCTGACCTTTACATCAACGCCGCCGCCTTTGATTTGGTTTACTGTTAGCTTTCCAATTTCAGCGCCTTGGGTATCCTGGATTGGAACGGATAAACTTTCCGCACTTGCGCCTGAATTAGAGCCTGGCGCGCCGCAAGCGGCGAGTATCAGGGAGAGGCCAGTTAGGGCTGAAATTACGCGTATTTTTCTCATTTTATCTCTCCAGTAAATGCCGATTTAATTACGGCGTGTCGTTTGAATACGTGGCGGCAAAGTGCTAGGTTTTCTCGGATAATTCAACCCCGCCGAATCGAGTGCTGAATGGCCGACGAGACTGACATTCCAGAAGACGAAAATGAGCGTCCCGCGCCCATCCCAGAGCAGGGTGTATCGCCCATAACCATCGAGGAGGAGATGAAACGCTCCTATCTCGATTATGCGATGTCAGTTATCGTCTCGCGGGCTATTCCCGATGTGCGTGACGGGCTCAAGCCCGTTCATCGCCGCATCCTTTATTCCATGCATGAGAATGGATTTACGCGCGAGAAAGCTTACCGCAAATCGGCGCGTGTTGTTGGTGACGTTATCGGTAAATATCATCCGCATGGCGATACGGCCGTTTATGATGCGCTGGTGCGTATGGCGCAGGATTTCTCTATGCGCCTGCCGCTCCTCGACGGGCAGGGGAACTTTGGCTCTGTGGACGGTGATCCGCCTGCCGCGATGCGCTACACAGAGGTGCGCATGGACCGCCCCGCGGCCTCGCTCCTAGCCGATATTGAAAAGAATACGGTCAACTTCCAAGACAATTATGACGCCTCGGAGCGCGAGCCTGTGGTTCTGCCTGCGCGCTATCCGAATATCCTCGTCAATGGGGCCGGCGGTATTGCCGTGGGTATGGCGACGAACATCGCGCCGCATAACCTCGGCGAGGTGATTGATGCGACCCTCGCCATTATGGAAAATGGCCAGCTCTCCGATGAGGAACTGCTAGAGATTATTCCGGGGCCTGACTTCCCCACGGGAGGTCAAATCATGGGCCGGTCTGGTGCGCGCCAAGGTGTGATGACGGGACGCGGATCGGTGACGGTTCGCGCCGTGACGGCCGTTGAAGAAATCCGCAAAGACCGCTTTGCGATTGTCACTACTGAGCTACCCTATCAGGTTAATAAGGCCAATCTTCAAAAGAAGATTGTGTCTTTGGTCAATGATAAGAAAATCGAAGGCGTCTCTGCGGTCCGCGATGAATCCGACCGCGTTGGCATGCGCCTCGTTGTGGAATTAAAACGCGACGCCGTGCCCGAGGTCGTGCTCAATCAGCTCTTCCGTTACACGCCGATGCAGCAGAATTTCAGCTCAAATATGCTGGCGCTAAATGGCGGCAAGCCGGAGCAAATGAACGTGCGTCAAATGCTCGAGGCTTTCCTGAGTTTCCGCGAAGATGTCATTGCGCGGCGGACGAAATTCGATCTCGCCAAGGCGCGAAACCGCGCGCATATCCTTGTCGGTCTTGCGACAGCCGTTGCCAATATTGACGAGATTATCCGCATTATTCGCTCGTCGAAAAATCCGAAAGAGGCGAGAGATAAACTCACAGCGCGGACCTGGCCCGCGCAGGATATGGGCGCATTAATTAAATTGATTGCTGATCCGCGGTCCAAATTAATGGACGATGGGAGTATTCAGCTCACCGACGAACAGGCCCGCGCCATTCTTGACCTGCGGCTGCTCAAGCTCACCCAATTGGGCATGGATGAGATTACGGAAGAGGCTGAAAAACTCGCGGCAACAATCACAGATTTACTCGATATCCTACGAAGCCGCGCGCGCGTTCAGGCTATCATTTCCGCAGAACTTACTGAAATAAAAGAAAAATTTGCGACACCTAGGCGCTCTGAATTTGTTGCCGGCGGTATGGACTTCGATGATGAGGATTTAATTGCCGTCGAAGATATGGTCGTAACTGTTACGGCTGCGGGCTATGTGAAGCGTACGCCGCTGGACACATACCGCGCGCAGCGCCGCGGCGGTAAGGGCCGCTCGGGCATGTCGATGAAAGACGAAGATTACGTCACAACGGTCTTTGTCGCGACAACCCATACGCCTGTGCTGTTCTTCTCGTCCACGGGGATGGCCTACAAGCTCAAGGTATGGAAGCTGCCGCCAGGCGGGCCAAATACGCGCGGTAAGGCGCTTGTGAATTTGCTGCCCCTGGAGCAAGGCGAGACGGTCAACTCTATCATGGCTTTGCCTGAGGATGAGGAGAGCTGGGCCGATTTAGATATTATGTTTGCGTCCCGCTCTGGCGGTGTGCGCCGCAACAGCTTGTCTGATTTCACCCGCGTGAACCGCAATGGTAAAATCGCGATGAAGCCAGATGAAGGCGACGGTATTGTTGATGTCCAAGTTATCACCGAAGATGACGATCTCATGCTGACAACCGCGAAGGGTAAATCTATTCGTTTCCGCAGCACGGATGTGCGCCGCTTTGTTGGCCGTACCTCATCGGGTGTTCGGGGCATTAAATTGGCGGCTGGGGATGAAGTCATCTCAATGGCCATTCTGCGTCACGTCGATATCGATACGGACGAGGCCCGCGCTTATATGAAACACGCCAATGCCATGCGCCGCGCTCTCGGGGATGAAACCGAGGATGAGGCGGAAGAGATGGGCGTCGAGACACCAATAGACGCTGAGCGCCTTGGTTTCTTGCAGGCCAATGAGCAATTCCTACTCACGCTGGCGGATGACGGTCTCGGAAAACGTAGCTCGTCCTATGATTATCGCTGTATGAACCGCGGGGGTCAGGGTGTAACGGCACAAAACCTTGATCGCGGCAAAAAGTCCGACGACGCGAAACTCGTGCGCTCCATGCGGATTGAAGAAGATAATCAGCTCATGATTGTCACTGATGGCGGCCAGTTAATACGTTGTCCTGTTAGGAATATCTCTATCGTCTCTCGGAGCGCGCGCGGCGTGACGGTCATTCGCGTCAAGGACACAGAACGCGTCGTAAGTGTGGGCCGAATTGAAGAGACAGAAGATGACGAGGGCGGAGAAAATATCGAAGCCACGCCGACAGGTGAGGCGGGACCAAGCGAAACAGGCTAATCTGTGGGCCTATCGCGGGATTTGATGAAGGTATTCCGGCGCTTGTACTGACACCCTATTCGATTATACTAGACCCCCGAAGACTCATAGGGGAGTGGGGTATGGCGCAACGTAATATTGCTCGCCTTGACTAACCCTGCAGTAATGGCTTTTGTAACAATCGCATATCAATGAGGGTCCCATGTCATATCGTTTTTTGCTTATTGCAGCATGTCTTAGCGGGTTTTTAATAGCGTGTGAGCAGGCCTCCCAAAACACATCACCAGCTACATCTCACGATACGACTGCGCGCTATTCCGCCGAAATAATTCGCGATGATTATGGTGTTCCCCACATATATGGAAAGACGGATGCCGATGCTGTTTACGGGATGATTTATGCCCAGGCGGAAGACGACTTTCCTCGCATTGAACAGAATTATATTTGGGCAACTGGGCGTCTTGCAGAAGTCGAGGGCGAGGCGGCTTTATTCTCTGATCTACGTGCGCGCCTTTACATGAGTTTGGACGAGGCGAAGACTGCCTATGCGTCTGCGCCGGAAGACTTAAAAGCGCTGTGTGATGCATGGGCGACGGGCCTGAATGATTATCTTGAGGATTATCCGGAAGTCGCCCCCCGCTTACTGACGCGGTTCGAGCCTTGGATGCCAATGTTCTTTTCGGAGGGGTCAATTGGCGGAGATATAGAGCAAATTCCTTTGGCCGGAATACAGGCTTTTTACGGCGGAAATATCCCTAACGCGCCTAAAATTTCAGACGTTGAGGATAAGGCATTATTCCTTGAAGAACCTAAAGGTTCCAATGGGATAGCGCTGTCTGGTAAGCTTACCAAAAGCGGAAATGCGTTGCTATTAATTAATCCGCATACAAGCTTCTATTTCCGCCCAGAAATCCATGTCGTCAGTGAGGAAGGGCTGAACGCTTATGGCGCGGTGACATGGGGACAGTTTTTTGTTTACCAGGGGTTTTCAGAGTATAATGGATGGATGCACACCTCTACCTATGTGGACTTTATCGACGAGTTTGAGGAAGATGTATTCGAGCGAATGACGGGTGATTTGTTCTACCGCTATGGCAAAGAAGTTCGTCCCGTAAAGGTTGGAAAGGTGGCCTTAAAATATCGCGATGGCGACATGATGTCGGAGCGCATCTTTCCAACATTTCATACGCACCATGGGCCCATTACCCATGTGAACGAGTCTGGAAAATGGGTCGCCACAAAAATTAATTGGGACCCCGTAAATGCGCTGCAACAGAGCTTTCAAAGAACCAAGACAAAAAACCACGGAGAGTTTCGTGAGATGATGAATATTCGAACGAACTCCTCTAACAATACAGTCTACGCCGATAGAGACGGAACGATTGCCTATTATCATGGGAACTTTGTCCCGAAGCGAGATCCAAGCTTTGATTATTCTCATCCTGTTGATGGGAGCAACCCGCGCACGGATTGGAATGGCGTTCATGAGGTAGAGGAGGTAATTACACTCACAAACCCAGAAAATGGATGGATACAAAACGCGAATTCAACACCTTTTACGGCCGCTGGGAGTTATAGTCCTAAGGCGACAGATTACCCGGCCTATATGGCGCCAGATAAAGAGAATTTTAGGGGTGTGAACGCGGTGCGCTTATTGGAAGGGGTCGATGATGTTGATATGCAGGGCTTAATTGACTTGGCTTATGATCCCGCGCTTCCCGCTTTCGAAGCGCTCATCCCCAGTCTCATCGCGGCTTATGACGCGTCTAATCAAGATCTAGATTTGAGAGAAGCCATACATATCCTGCGGGATTGGGATTTTAAAACTTCGGCAGACTCGGTCGCAATGTCTCTTTCGCATTTTTACGGTATGGAGATATTACAAAATGCAAAACGGCCCCAACCCCGCATGAGCCGTATGGAGCTATTACTTCATATGTCCCGAGAGGCAAGCGGCGCCGACCAAATCGGACATTTCCGAGCGGCCGTAGAGAAATTGACAGCAGATTTTGGCCGTTGGGACATGCCTTGGGGCGAGATTAACCGCTTCCAACGGCTGACAGGCGATATCAAACAGCCTCACGATGACACGCAGCCTAGCCAGGCTGTCGGGATGGCGTCGGGCCGGTGGGGCGCGTTAGCGGCCTATGGGTCTCGCCCAGCGAATGGATCGAAAAAACTCTATGGATATCGCGGGAATAGTTTTGTCGCAGTGGTGGAATTTGGGGAAAAGGTAAGCGCAAAAACCTTGCTGGCAGGCGGGCAAAGCGGATCTCCGGACTCGCCTCATTTTGATGATCAGATTGAGGCTTATATTGCGGGACGGTTCAAGGATGTACCCTATTACAAAGAGGACGTAGAGGCGCGTGCGCGCGAAAGATACACGCCAGGAAATAGGTAAATCCCGCGCAAGCTGTCTGGCAGTATGATCTGCATGCATGAAAGCCAAAAGGCGGTTAGCCGAAACAATCAGTAGTATCTCTGAAATAGAACGATATAAGTCCCCCATGTCTAAACGTACCGCTCTCTATCCAGGAACATTTGACCCCATGACCTTGGGGCATTTGGATATCATGAAACGCGCCTCACGGCTCTGCGACAAGCTTATTAT
Organism: uncultured Caulobacterales bacterium; assembly: GCA_938001915.1. Classification (GTDB taxonomy): domain Bacteria; phylum Pseudomonadota; class Alphaproteobacteria; order Caulobacterales; family Maricaulaceae; genus Litorimonas. The sequence goes on from CALLBD010000082.1 coordinate 7,636, forward strand.
TGGGGTGGCGATAAACCGGGCGAAAAACCCGCTTTTTTCTCTATCTGAGCGCGTCGAAATGGTAGAGAATGTCGTAGAACCTTTTAAAGATCGTATCGAGGTCGAGGTGTTACCGTTTGAAGATTTGCTGATACATTTTGTTGAAAAATGTGGGGCCTCAATGATAGTGCGCGGCTTAAGAGCGGTGAGTGACTTTGAATATGAGTTTCAAATGGCGGGGATGAATGATCGTCTTAACCCCGATATTGAGACTGTCTTCTTGATGTCAGATCCGCAATATCAAACGATTGCTAGTCGTTTGGTGAAAGAAATAGCCCGGCTTGGAGGGGATGTCTCGCAATTCGTGACCCCCGAAGTCGACCTACGATTGAAGGATAGATTTTCATGACTCACCGTATGTTTTTCGCGCTCGCTCTCACCGCCGCATTAGTTGGAAATGCTTGTGCGGCCGAAGATGCGCAGGTTGAAACCACACTCGCAAGCGCTGTTGCTTCGCCCGCCGCTGGAGGCTTCTCCGCGCCAGATGAGGCTTGGCGCACAGTTAACCCTGAAAACTTGATGGTGATTGATACGAAATATGGCGACATCGGCGTTGAGCTATTTCCAGAGATTGCGCCAGCCCATGTGGCTCAAGTGAAAGCGCTAACGCGGCAAGGTTTCTATAATGACGTTATCTTCCACCGCGTGATTGATGGTTTTATGAATCAAACTGGCGACGGTACAAATGGCGACGGTACGGGCGATTCAAGCCTGCCCGATATCAGTGCAGAATTCACATTCCGCCGCGGCTCCGATATGCCGTTTACTTTGGTTACGGCGAAGAAAGTCGGACAAAGTGAAATCGGCGTCGGCTTTTACAAAAACCTACAAATTGCGAGCCAACCCACCAGCCAAGCCATGTTCACCAAGGATAATAAAGTCGACGCATTTGGGCTTCACTGTAAGGGTGTGACGTCCATGGCGCGCACAAGCGACCCAAATAGCGCAAATAGCCAGTTCTTCCTCATGCGCGCGCAAGCGGAACATTTGGATACGCAATATTCTATTTGGGGAAATACGGTGATGGGATATGACCTGCTGGAAAAACCACAAGTCGGTACAGTCGGCGAGGTGCCAGGATGGATTCCCGACCGTATGAATAAGGTTGAAATCGCGGCGGATATGGCTGCGGATGAACGCCCGACGGTTCAAGTATTAAAAACTGATCATCCCGCTTTTGGGAATTGGCTTAAAACACAGAAAAAAGCTGACGGAACCTTCCCAGATGTTTGCGAGCTATCTGTCCCAACCCGCGTCCGATAATAACGCGCGCCTTACACTTTTCGTTTAAAATAAAATGGAGCCAACCATGGCTGAAAAACTCATTATGACTGTCGACAATAATAAGGGTGAGGTTGGAGATGTTACAATCTTGCTCCGTCCAGACCTTGCGCCTTTGCATGTTGAGCAAATCACAACGCTGGCAAAAGACGGTTTCTATGACGGCTTGACGTTCCACCGCGTCATTGATGGATTTATGGCGCAAGGCGGTTGCCCGAATGGCACTGGCATGGGCGGTGCGAAAAAGCAGATAAAAGCCGAATTTAATCGCCATCCGCATATCGAGGGCGTCTGTTCTATGGCGCGGTCGCAAAATCCAAATTCGGCCTCAAGTCAGTTCTTTATTTGCCTAGATGATGCGGGTTTCCTCGACGGACAATACACCGTCTGGGGAGAAGTTGAAAGCGGCATGGAACTTGTTCACGCGCTGCCTAAAGGCGAGCCACCGCGCATGCCGGGTAAAATTGTCAAGATGACGGTCGCCTAACTCTTCAGAAGAGGACGGCCACAATGGACGTCTCGCTTTTCGATTTTGACCTGCCGGAGCGCTGCATAGCGCTGCGGCCCGCTAGCCCGCGCGATAGCGCGCGGCTGTTACATATCCCAGCGCAGGGTGAATTTGCGCATCACAGCGTATCTGACCTGCCGTCGCTTTTGCGGGCGGGGGACGTTCTCGTGTTCAATGAAACCAAGGTCTTTCGGGCAGCTTTGACAGCGACGCGTCCGGCTCGGTCGCATGGCGGGGGCGGTGATGTGACGGTCACAGTAAATCTGCATAAGGCCAAAGGCGAAGGCGTGTGGGACGCGTTTTGTCGGCCTGCCAAGCGTTTGAGGCTCGGTGACAGTCTGCAGTTTGATGCGGATTTATCAGCGGAGGTCATTGAAAAACGCGATGGCGGTGATGTGAGCCTAGAGTTTAGCACGCAAGGCGAGGCACCCTTAGCGGCTTTTGAGCGCTGCGGCGCGCCGCCGTTGCCGCCATATATTGCCCGTAAACGCGCCCCTGATGCGCGGGATATTTCTGATTATCAGACAGTTTACGCCAGGGAGAGCGGATCGGTTGCCGCGCCGACCGCTGGGCTACATTTCACGCCAGCGCTTCTGGAGGCTTTGGACGCGGCGGGCGTGCAGCGTGAAGCGCTAACGCTCCATGTCGGGGCGGGGACGTTCTTGCCTGTAAAGTCGGATAATACAGACGATCACGATATGCACAGCGAATGGTTCACGCTTTCGGACGGCGCCGCAGAGCGCTTAAATCTGGCCAAAGCGGAAGGGCGGCGCATCATTGCCGTGGGCACAACAGCCTTGCGGGCGCTGGAGTCCGCCCATGTTGATGGGCGAATTAAAGCGCAGTCTCGCGACACCGATATATTTTTGACGCCAGGGGCTAATTTTCATGTGGTTGACGGCTTAATGACGAATTTTCATTTGCCGAAATCCACATTATTTATGTTGGTGAGCGCCTTGGCGGGTTTGGACAGAATGAAATCCGCCTATAAGACGGCCATTGATGAGGGGTATAGATTTTACTCCTATGGCGACAGTTCTTTGATTTGGAAAGCTCCTTAATGGCCAAATTTCCGTTCGATATCCGCGCGATAGACCGTGAGGCCCGGACGGGTGTTTTGCGGACGGCGCGGGGGGATATTCGCACACCCGCCTTTATGCCGGTTGGAACGGCGGGGACGGTAAAGGGCGTCTATATGGACCAGGTGCGCCAGGCTGGCGCTGATATTATTCTCGGGAATACCTATCATTTAATGCTGCGTCCGGGCGCTGAGCGCGTGGCGCGTTTGGGCGGTTTGCATAAATTTGGGGGGTGGGATGGCCCAATACTAACAGACTCCGGCGGATTCCAGGTTTGGTCCTTATCCAAATTGCGGAAGATGACGGAGGAGGGCGTCACCTTTCAAAGTCATCTGGACGGGTCAAAACACTTACTTTCCCCCGAGCGGTCAATTGAGATACAAGCCGACTTATTAGGGGCGGATATCTCGATGCAGCTTGATGAATGTACTGACTTTCCCGTGAGTTATGACAAAGCCGCGCAGTCAATGGAGCTGTCTTTGCGGTGGGGTAAGCGTTCACTTGAGGCCTTTGGAGAGCGTGAGTCTCAGACGCTTTTCGCTATCGTGCAGGGGTCGAATTATCCTGACCTCCGGAAAATGTCGGCGGAAGCGTCTATCAAAGAGGCTGCGGCGGGTGGCTATGGCGGTTTTGCGATTGGCGGTCTTGCGGTTGGCGAAGGGCATGCGGCGATGTGCGAAACCCTCTCTTTCACAATGCCATATTTGCCAAAAGATCGTCCCAGATATCTCATGGGAGTTGGAAAGCCGATTGATATTGTAGAAGCGGTTTACCGCGGGGTGGATATGTTCGATTGCGTAATTCCCACTCGCACTGCGCGCAATGGTTTTATGTATACGCGCGACGGAATTTTGCGAATAAAGAATGCCACGTACAAAACCGATACACGCCCCCTCGATGAAGAGTGTGGTTGTTACACCTGTAAAAACTACAGTCGCGCTTATTTGCATCATCTGTTCAAGTGCAACGAGATTTTAGGCTCTCGATTAAACACCCTACACAACTTGCATTATTAT